>NZ_JBQKUK010000002.1:0-312237 GCF_054968585.1 Marinobacter sp. G5_S1_61_S3
AAAGGCCGCTGGTTCCAGCGGCCTTTCGGGACAGGGTGGTAATCGGTTTTAGCGGGTACCGTACACCACCATGGTCTTGCCCTTGACTCGCACCAGGCCCTGGTCTTCAAGGGTTTTCAGAACCCGTCCGACCATCTCCCGGGAGCAACCCACGATCCGACCGATCTCCTGGCGGGTGATCTTGATCTGCATGCCATCAGGGTGGGTCATGGCGTCCGGTTCCTTGCACAGGTCCAGCAGGGTGCGGGCAACCCGTCCAGTCACGTCCAGGAAAGCCAAATCACCCACCTTGCGGGTGGTCTGGCGCAGACGTGAGGCCATCTGCTCGCCGATGAAGTACAGAACCCTGGGGTCCTGCTGGGCGATTTCACGAAACTTGGTATAGCTGATCTCGGCAACTTCGCACTCCGTCTTCGCCTTTACCCAGGCGCTGCGCGAATCCATGTTGTCGAACAGCCCCATTTCACCGAAGAAATCCCCAGCGTTCAGGTAAGCCATGATCATCTCGCGGCCATCGTCGTCTTCAATAATGACGGTAACGGAGCCCTTGACGATGTAAAACAGGGAATCGCTTTTGTCCCCTGCATAAATAATGGTGCTCTTGGCAGGGTAACGCCGGCGATGGCATTGCGAAAGAAAATAGTCCAGATGCTTGGTTTTCTGCTCAACCGGCTTGACGATAGTGGCCATAGTGCGAGTCATGCCTCCTTTGTACTGGCGGGATCCCAATGTTTTTATTCACCCTGCTTTCCCTGCGGGTTTATTCATTATGAGCGCAACTTATAACAAGATGGCCCGGTTTCGGCAACCTGAAACATTATAGACCACATCAGCGGGGCTGCTTTTCAGCGGGCTGCTGGTGCTGACGGGATGTGCTAGCATCGCTGCCAATCGTACGTTATATCCCACTCGGAGCGCGAAATCAGATGAAAGCAACCATTGACTGGACCGGCGACGCCAGCTTTCGGGCAACCAGCGGCAGCGGCCACTCGGTGCAAATGGACGGGCCACCCGACCATGGCGGCAAGGACCTGGGGCCACGCCCCATGGAAATGATGCTGATGGGGCTGGGCGGCTGCTCGTCCTTCGACGTCATGAGCATTCTGCAGAAAAGCCGTCAGGACGTCACCGCCTGCCATGCCGAACTCGAAGCGGAGCGGGCCGACGCCGTTCCGGCAGTGTTCACCCGCATCCATCTGCATTTCGTGGTCACCGGAAACAACCTCAAGGAAAACCTGGTGAAGCGGGCCGTCAGCCTGTCGGCCGAGAAGTACTGCTCTGCGTCTATCATGCTGGAAAAGGCGGGCGTTGCCATCACCCACAGCCATGAGATACGCGACACCGCCTGAACCGGCAAACAACAGGTTCCCACAACGCGGTCACAGCGGCCTGCCAGTCTGTGGCAAACCGGCGGTTATTACGGATGCTAGAATGTTGCCCCGTACTCTACCCAAATTGAAGGTCGATGTGCATAATACGCACCCTTCTCCGCCGGTCTGCGCAAAAGGTAAACAATCCGGTCAGTTATCGGTGGCGGCCTTGGTGGCATGCATCAGACAGACATGACCACTGACATTCATCTCCAGACAATTGGGGGGGCTGAACATGGAAACCAAACTACAGTTACATGGTTTCAATAACCTGACCAAATCACTGAGCTTCAACATCTACGACATCTGTTATGCGCAGACCGAAGAGCAACGTGAAGCTTACATTGACTACATCGATGAGATGTACAATGCCGAACGCCTGACCCAGATCCTCACCGACGTGGTCAAGATCATCGGTGCCAACGTGCTCAATATTGCCCGTCAGGACTATGAGCCCCACGGCGCCTCTGTCACCATGCTGATTGCCGAACACGAACTCAGCAACGGTGAACCGGACAACGAAGAGTCACCCGGCCCCCTGCCGGATGCCATCGTGGCCCACCTGGATAAAAGCCACGTAACAGTACATACCTACCCGGAGAGCCACCCCTACGAAGGCATCAGCACCTTCCGGGCGGATATCGACGTGTCGACCTGCGGTTTGATCTCGCCGTTGAAAGTACTGAACTACCTGATCCACAGCTTCGACTCCGATGTGGTCACGGTGGACTATCGTGTGCGCGGCTTTACCCGCGACGTGGACGGCACCAAGCACTACATCGACCACGACATCAACTCGATCCAGAACTACCTGACCGAAGACACCCAGAACGCCTACCAGATGATTGACGTCAACGTGTATCAGGAAAACCTGTTCCACACCAAGATGATGCTCAAGAATTTCGATCTGGATAACTATGTGTTCGGAGTCAATGCCAGCGATCTTGACCCCCAGGAAGCACAGTCCATCGAGGATCGTCTGCGCCGGGAAATGCTGGAGATTTTCTACTCCCGCAACGTAGAGTAGTAACACGCACAGAAAGATTGAGCCTGCGCCTTACCGGGGCGCGGGCCAACTTGTTCAATTTAACTGAACAACCATTCCAAGATTCTCCGATTTCATCTTCTTCCGTCACGCAGTTCAATAGCCTCATAGCGTTCTAATCAACCAAGAGGCTCTGAACATGAAGAATATTCTCATTATTACCGCAAGTATTTTTGGTCAGGACGGCCAGTCATCCAGACTCGTCAGTCAGACACTGGACCAGCTCCGGCAGACCTACGGCGACATCCAGGCCACCTATCGGGATCTCTCCGCAGAGCCGGTACCGCATCTGGACGCCGAACGGTTCGGTGCCTTCCTGACCAACGCGGACGACCGCGATGGCTCACAGCAAGGCGTCGTCGATTATTCAGATTTGCTGATCAGTGAAGTTGTCGACGCAGACGTCATTGTTATGGGTGTGCCGATGTACAACTTCGGTGTACCGTCGGTGCTGAAAGCCTATTTCGACCACATTGCCCGTGCCGGCATCACTTTCCGATACACGGCAAGCGGCCCTGTTGGCCTTCTGGAAGATCGGCCGGTGTACATCCTGGCGGCGCGCGGCGGCCTATACGCCGGCACGCCGAACGACTCCCAGACGCCGTTCATTCGATCCTTCCTTGGTTTTATCGGCCTCAAGGACGTTCACTTTGTCTACGCCGAGGGCCTGAATATGGGGGATGATAAAAAAGAGAATTCCCTGCAAGAGGCCGGACGAGCCATTGAAACCCTGACCGCCTGAACCCGGCGATTTTTGGCATTGGAAGGAGATCCGTCATGATAGAACGAACCCTCAGACAGGTTATTCCCGGTACCGAAACGTCCGATGGCGCCGGCGTTCGTATCAAGCGCTCCCTCGGACAGCAGCAGAACGTCCGTCTCGATCCCTTCCTGATGCTGGACGAATTCGGTTCCGACCAACCGCAGGATTACATGGCCGGCTTCCCGTCACATCCGCATCGCGGATTTGAAACGGTGACCTACATGATCGAAGGGCACATGCTGCACGAGGATCATCTCGGTAACCGGGGCAACCTGAAGAATGGCGGCGTGCAATGGATGACCGCCGGGCGGGGCATTGTCCACTCTGAAATGCCCCAGCAGGAATCGGGGCAAATGCGCGGTTTCCAGCTGTGGCTCAATCTGCCGGCTGCGGAGAAAATGAAACCGGCGGGTTACCGCGATATCCAGCCTGATGAAATACCAGCCATTACCTTCGATGGTGGAGTTATCAAGCTGGTGGCTGGAGAGCTGACCGTTGACGGCCAGATACACCAGGGCGCCGTCACCGGCTGTAGCACACGGCCTTTGTATGCAGATATCCACCTGGAACCGGGACAGGAAACCCTGCTGCCGATCGATCCGGAACTGGAAGGCCTGCTCTATCTGTACGCCGGAGAAGCGTCCCTGCATTCAGCGACAGACCCCCAGCCCCTGAAACGCTCAGCGGCAAGCATTCTTTCCGAAGGTGACAGTGTCCACATTGGCGCCGGTAAGAACGGAGCCCGAGTGCTGCTGATTGCCGGCAAACCGATTGGCGAGCCTGTGGTGCAGTATGGCCCGTTCGTGATGAACAGTCGTGAAGAGATCGAGCAGACTCTGCGGGACTACAGGGACGGCCGCCTGACGGCCTGAAGGCCTTCAGGCAAAGGGCTTATGGGCGATCAGTTCCTGCACCAGCGGGCGCATGGTCAGATCCATGGCCAGCGATAGCTTGGTTCCCGGGATGACCAGCGTGTCGTACCGGGACAGGCTGCTGCCGCCAATCATTTGCAACAGATAGGGGAAATCCACCTCCGATGGGTCTCGGAACCGGATGACGATCAGGCTCTCGTCTTCTGTCGGCACATCGCGGACCACAAAAGGATTGGAGGTATCCACCAGCGGAATGCGTTGGAAGTTCACATGGGTGTGCGCGAACTGAGGGACAATATCGTGCACGTAATCGTCCATACGGTTGACGATGGTCTGAACGACGGCGTCCTGTGAGTACCCTCGCTTGTTGGTGTCGCGGTGAATTTTCTGGATCCATTCCAGGTTGACGATCGGTACCACTCCCACCAACAGATCCACGTACTGGGCAATGTTGTAGGCATCGCTGACCACGCCCCCATGCAGCCCCTCGTAGAACAGAAGATCGGTTTCCGCCGCCAGCGGTCCCCAGGGGGTGAAGGTACCCGGTTTGTGGCCGGCCTCAATCAACCGCCGGTCTTCGTCATGCACATACTGGCGGAACTGGCCGTTGCCGGTGTGCCCATAGTCATAGAACAGGGCTTCCAGCTTGTCGACATGGTTCGCCGCCAGGGCAAAATGATTGCGTTCACCGAACTGCCCCTTCGCCGCGAGGCGGGCCATCTGCTCACGGTTGTAGCGGTGGAAGCTGTCACCACTGACCATGGCGGCCCGCAGCCCTTCGCTGGCAAACAGGCGGCTGAATATCTCACCCGTAGTGGTGGTTCCAGCGCCGGAGGAGCCGGTAACCGCGATGATCGGATGGCGTTTAGACATAAGCAGGAGGTCCGGAAAGTCAGTCCAGGCTGGTCAGCAGCCGCGGCTTTTCGATGGTGAAACCCTGAGCGTAATCCACACCCAGACTGGTCAGCATATCGAGAACCGCGCGGGTTTCAACCCGTGAAGCAATCACTTCCCGTTTCATGTAGTGCGCCATATCCACCATGGACTTCACCATGGCCTGATCGGTTTCACTGGTGTCCAGTTGGCTGGTGAAGGCGCTGTCCAGCTTGATCATGTCCACCGGCAGGCTGCGCATGAACTGGAACGACGTTGGCCCACTGCCAAAATCCCCCAGGCAGAAACGGCATCCCAGCTCCTTCATTTCCTCAATGAATTCTGAAATGCCCTGAATGTCGTTGATCGCGGAGGCCTCGGTTATTTCGAACCACAGTCGTTCAATGGGTGCGTCCTTCTGGCTCAGCTTGTCGTAAATAAACTCCATCAACTGCTGATCATTCAACGAGTGGCCAGAAAGGTTGATGCAAATCCCCCCCATGTGCTTCGGATCCGGTGCGTGGTCGCGCAGCCAGTCCAGCATATGCCCCACCACCCAGCGGTCCACCGCCTGCATGCGATCATAACGCTCCGCCATGCGGACAAAATCCTTGCCGGTGATAAGGTTGCCGTCATCACCATACATACTGATGAGAACCTCATACTGCGCTGCCATGGACGTACGCGCGTGCAGCGGGATGATCTTCTGGCAACGCAGCAACATACGCTCCTCGTTGAGATCCCCAAGGTTGGCCACCTTCGCTGCAATCTGCTCCTGACGGGCATGGTCATGCGCATCCAGGGTGTATTCCATCACCTTGCCATGGCCGCGTTTCTTGGCCGACTTCATGGCTTCCTCCGCCGCCTTCAGCCAACGTTCGGCATTTGCCAGCGCCGGCAACTCAGGTGCCAGGCCAACACTGGCAGAGAGATGGTAACTGCCACTGTCGAACACAAATTCCATGGCTTCTATGGCTGAGACTATCCCACGGGACGCGTCCAGGGCGTTTTCCGCCGGCAACATAAACGCGAACTCGTTCCCCGAGAACCGGGCCAGCGGCATGCCATCACCAACATGGCTGCGAAGCACATCAGCCACCCTGCGCAATGCTTCATCACCGGCCTGATAGCCGGCCGTATCGTTGAGCAGACGGAACTGCCGCAGGTCCAGCAACACAAGAGCCCGCTGGTCCTCGCGCCTGGCCAGTTGCTGATCCAACATACGTTCAAATTCGCGGCGCCCCAGCAAGCCGGTCAGCTCGTCATGGGTGGACGCCCACGACAACTGGTCATAGACCTTACGCACCATCCGGTCGATGCTCTCATCCACCAGGGGCCGGTCGTACTGGTTGTCCGGAACGATAATGCCTTTGCGCATGTGTTGGGCCAAAGCCTCCAGCGCCAGCTCGACCACGCGCATACCCTGATGATTGACGAATACAAATCGACTGAAGCCTCGGGCTACCCATACCAGGCGGATATACTGGGGCTCATCCGGTTTTTCCTGATCCCGCAACCAGTCGCCGGTACGCAGTTGCTGTGCCCGGTTGATCCACCGCTGCAGGCTGCGCTGATCACGCTCGGACATTGCCTGACGCTTGTCGTCCTCGCTTTTCGACGGTGGAATCTCCACCATCTCGGGCGGGTTTTCAGGGCTGCGCACCAGAAACTGCTTGAGCTCGTCGCGTATCTGGGAGGACGGCATGTGGTTGCTGGAAATGGACGCCAGTCCATCCTGGATCACCCGCAGCAGCTCGGGCAGATTGATATTGCTTTGCGGATCCTCCGCGAAGGTCATCAGCGAATCGATCACCGAGAGGTAATCCTGCCACAGAGGGCTGTCCTCTCCCTGGCGTATCCAGGTCAGCGACAGCAGGTCTCGCCAGCCGCCATCCAGCAGACTGACCACGGCTTTCGGCACTTTTTTCCCGGCCAGTTTAAGCTCCAGCACCCGGGCAACCGCCTTCTTGGATTCAGAAACCTTCTGGGCGCCCTCCGCTGCTGCCGTTACCCTTTCCACGTTGCGGCGGTAGACCAGGTTCTGGCGATCAATCAGCGAGTCCAACTCCTGCACCGCGTTCTCGAACACGCTGGTATCCTGTTCAAAATCGGTGGCTATCCGCTGGATCAGCTCATCAATACGCCGCTGAACAACCGGATTGATGCGGCCGCCTTTCACACCCAACTGGGCCAGCCGGTTCATCACGCCGCGCACCGGGCTTTCCTGGTCGTCGAAGAATTCCGGGTCGCGCATCACCACTTTCAACACTGGCACTTCCAGCTGGCGCATCCGCGACTGGGCGTATTCACTGAGTTTCGGGCTTTCCACCACACTGTTGAAGAAGCGGTCCACCACGTCCAGCGTGCCCTGTTGCTCTTCGCCCAGGGCATGTTCACCGCTTTCCTTCACTCTTTCCACGACACGTTCGCGGAGGGAGGGCTGGTCCGGAGCCACCGTCGCAGCCTGTACCTGGAGCTCCTGCAATTGCTTCTGTAACTCTCCGGCAGACAGTTCCCTCGCACCAGGGGAAAAATCAGCAGGAGCAACGTCGCCCCTTGCCAGGCGGCTGGCAGACAGGGTACCGAGGAGGTTTTTTACCGTGGCAAAAGCGTTCTGGGCGGCGCTGGCATAGCCCCGAAACTCGGTCACCGACTTACGGGATGACTGCTGGCTGTTCTTTTGCGCCGGGGCCTGCTGTACCGCCGTTCCAGAGTCGTCCGGTTGCCGTGCTTCCGCCGGTGGAGCTGTTTTTTTCTCGCTCTGTTCAGATGTCTTTGGCGCCTGCTCACTGAGATACTTGCTGAGATCCAGGTCCGGCAGCACACCATGGCGGATCAGGATGCTGTTCAACTCCCGGTACAGCGGCCCCAGGTGCATCAGCACCGATTTTTCGAAGACACGCAGGCAGACTTTTTCTACCTCGCGATCCGCCTTGAGCTGGCTCAAGCCAACATGGAATGACTCACAGATCAGCGAAGGCCCCAACGGATTATGATGCCCCGTGGAATTGGCAATGCCCAGTTTATCGAGCCGCAACTTCAGCTGAAGCAATTCACCCCGATATTGGGTATCCGCCTTCGTGACCATCACCCGAATCGTCAGCCAGTCTTCGAACTCGCCCTTGTCGACAACCGACAATTCAGACCCTGGAAACCCCTTCGGAGCAGGCTTTAGTGGCGATTCCAGGCTACGCGCCATCTGATGCCAGATGACCCGCTGACGGGCCTGAAGCTGGCCAGAGGCGTCCATGTACTCATTCGCCTGCTGGTCATTACCGGCCTTCTGGGCAGCATCCCGCAAGGCGGTTGTCATCTGCACAAGACAGGCATCCATCAACGGCTCAATATACTGAATCACCGCCTTCGCGGATTGATGCAGAACAAACTGGACCTTGTCACTGGGTGCCCGTAGTGACGCACGGTCCTGATGACGGTTGGCACCACATTGCTCCAGCATGGCGCTGACGGCTTCCGGGTTGGAGCGGGTAAAACTCACGCCCATGGCGCCCTCTATCCGCCGCCTGATATTCACATGAAGCTCATGGCGCTTACGGCCGTCAGGGCTGCGAAAGCGTACCACCAGTTCCTCGGCACCCCGTGAGAGCACCTGATCCAGTTTTCTGGACGTTTCCCCGGAATAACGTACAAACAGGCCTTCCGCGCAAAAGTCGGCGATCTGGCACGGTAGATTGTCACCACTGCCTACATCCAGCTGAGCAGCGAGTTTAATCGGTTGGCGGGGACTAGAACGACGTTCTTTCGGATCCATGAACTACCTGATATCTGGTAAAGCCGAGTGACCCGATAGGGTAAACTGTTTCTGTCACCGGCCGGTATCCCTGAAAGGCAGCGGTAGCTACCTGCTACTTGGGGGAACATGGCTGTAATATAGCGTCTGGCAGCTATGCCAGCCAGCCACAAAATAACAGCCTGGACTATGAAACAGCTTAGTCAGATCTACTTCGTTATGCTACTGATAACGACACTTTCAGGGTGTACGACTTTAGGTTATTACAGCCAGGCGGTCAGTGGCCACCTGTCACTGATGATGTCCACGCAATCCGTGTCCGGACTGATCGACACACCATCAACACCGCCGGCGTTGAAGCAGAAACTCCTGGTGGCGAACGAAGCCCGTCAGTTTGCCGCGCATCGTCTGGCACTGCCGGTGGGAGACGCCTTTGCAGAGTACGCTGAGCTCGGGCGGCCCTGGGTGGTTGTCAATCTGGTGGCCGTTCCGGAGTTTTCCCTTCAGGCCCATCGGTGGTGCTATCCAGTGGTTGGCTGCCAGGCCTACCGGGGCTACTACGAGCTGGAGAACGCCCGGAACGAGCAGCAATTATTCATGGCGGACAACTACGACACGTTCATTGGTGGTGTCACCGCCTATTCAACCCTGGGCTGGTTCGACGACCCTCTACACACCGGCTTCACGTCGTTGCCAGACAACCGCATGGTAGCGCTGATGTTCCATGAACTGGCGCATCGCGTGGTCTATATAAGCGACGATACGGCCTTTAATGAGAGCTTCGCAACTGCCGTGGAGTTGGAGGGCCTCCGGCTGTGGCTGGAGACAGAGGGCGATGGTTCGGGGTTCCAGAGGGCGCTGGCGCGTCTACGTCAACGCAACCAGACCCTCGCCCTGGTCGAGGACGTATCACGGCAGCTTGAAGCACTCTACGCCCAACAGGGCACACTGCCCAAGACGGAACTCCGACATCAGAAAGCGCAGCTGTTCCAGGCCCTCCAGGACGATTACCTGGCCCTGTCAGCAACCTGGGAGCAGCCAGGACCGTTTGGAGAAAATCCGACCGGACTGAACAACGCCAACCTCGCCCTGTTCAGCCAGTACAACCAGCATGTGCCCGCCTTCCGACAGTTACTCCGGGACCATGCTGGCGACTTCAGCGACTTCTATAAAGCGGTGGAGACCCTGGCAGATCAGTCCCAAGACATTCGACAGCGCCGGCTATCCGATCTAGGACAACGCTTTCACGAAGACCTTTGAGTTACGCTGGGTGTTGTAGGACGCCAGCTTCGGCCCCGGCAATTCACGCACCGTGGAAGGTTGGAACCCCCGTTCCCGGAACCAGTGTTCGGTCTGGGTGGTCAGCACGAACAACCGTTGGATGCCCTGGCCCCGGGCCAGCTTTTCAACCATCGCCAGGATGTCATCACCGCGACCGGCACGGCGATAGGCCTGGTCCACGGCGAAACATGAAAGCTCGCCCGCACCTTCATCGGGGTAATGGTAAAGCGCAGCGCATCCCACAATCGTGCCGTCCCGCTCAGCCACCACGAACCGACTGATTTCAGTTTCCAGCATTTCCCGGGAACGGCGCACCAGAATGCCCTGCTCTTCCAGCGGCTGGATCAAGCCGAGAATACCGCCAATGTCCTCCACCCGGGCCTGGCGGATCTGCTCGTAGTTGTCACCACTGACCAGCGTGCCCGCACCGTCACGGGTAAACAGCTCTTCCAGCAACGCGCCATCATCGACGTAACTGATAATATGAGCCCGACGCACACCTTTCACGCAGGCGTCACAGGCTGCCCGCAGCAGATCGCCATCATGCCCCTGCACCATACCTGCCGCCAGACGATCAGATGCCTGACGAGCGGACAGTTCACGGATCAGTCCGGCATTTTCATCCAGCAACCCCTGATTCTCGGCAAACATGATGAGCTTCTCAGCCTGTAGCGCAGCGGCCACCTGGCTACCCACATCTTCATAAGACAGGTTAAAGGCATCTCCGGTCGGCGAATACCCAAGCGGCGGCAGCAGTACGATATGACCCAACTCCAGCAATTTCTCGATTCCGGCCACGTCTACCCGACGAACCTGCCCGGTATAGCCAAAATCGATGCCGTCCAGAACGCCTACCGGCCTCGCGGTGACATAGTTGCCGCTGCTTACCCTGATTCGTGCGTTATGCATGGGTGAGTTCACCAGTCCCATGGACAACTGGCTTTCCAGATACGCCCGCAGCCCACCAATGGCTTCCAGCACCGGCGTCAATTGTTGTTCCGGCGTTACCCGCAAGCCTCGGTGGAAAGTGGATTCTTCGTTTGCCGCGTCCAGACGCGACTGAATCTGGGGCCTTGCACCGAAGGCCACCACGAGCCGGATACCCAAACTGCTTAGCAAAGCAATGTCATGAATGATGTTGATCAGGTTGTCATGGGCAATCGCATCCCCCCCAATCGTCAACACCACAGTGCGACCACGGTGTGCATTAATATAGGGCGATGAGTGGCGGAATCCATGCAACCATTCGTTCGATTTCAAACTCTTCTCCTGCGAGTTTTCAGCTTATGGAGCGTTCCGGGTATTGGCGGGAGACTCTCCCAAAACACGCCCGTGAATACGTCCCTGTAGGGCTCGGTCGCGCCATCCCTGGCGCTCCACGGTTTTGGGAGAGTCTCCCGCCAATACCCTCGTTATACCTCTGAGCTACCTTCCAAACGATCAAAGGCAGAACCTTGTGATCAATCCTTTGAGGATTTTTACCGCCGGGTCCAACTGCGACAACTCCAGGAATTCATCGGGTTGGTGTGCCTGATCGATGTAGCCGGGGCCCATAACCAGGGTTTCCATACCCAATTTCTGCAACCACGGTGCTTCCGTGGCAAAGGCTACCGCTTCCGCAGTATGGCCTGTCAGTTTCTCACAGGCGCGGACCAGTTCGGCTTCGGCCGGGGTTTCAAATGGCGGCACACCATCGAACAACGGCTCAAATGTCAGCGACAACTCACGGCTTTTGGCGACCGGCTGCAGGGTGTCGAGTATCTCCTGGCGCAGTGCCTTCATGTCCATGCCGGGCAAGGGGCGCAGATCAAAATGCAACTCGCAGCGGGCGCAAATGCGATTAGGATTATCACCGCCGTGGATGCAACCCAGGTTCATGGTGGGTAACTGAACCTTGAAATTGGGGTTGCTGTATTTCGCCTGCCACCCCGACCGCAGCGCGAGCAGTTCACCCAGCGCTTCGTGCATGCCTTCCATCGCGTTGCGGCCAAGGGACGGGTCAGAGGAATGGCCGGACTGGCCCTCGAACACGAGGCGCTCCATCATGATGCCCTTGTGCATGCGCACAGGCTTCAAGCCGGTAGGCTCACCGATGACCGCATAGCGGGCCTTGGGACGACCGGCCTCGGCCAGCGCCCGGGCACCATCCATGGAGCTTTCCTCGTCGGCGGTGGCGAGAATGATCAGTGGCTGCTTCAGGTCCTGGTCCACAAAGGCTTTGGCCGCTTCAATGGCCAGCGGGAAGAAGCCTTTCATGTCGCAGGTGCCAAGGCCATACCAGCGGTCGTCCCGTTCGGTCAGGGTAAACGGGTCGCTTTGCCAGCGCTTGTCGTCAAACGGGACGGTATCGGTATGGCCCGAGAGCACCAGACCGCCAGGGCCGCTGCCCAGTGTCGCGATCAGGTTGTACTTTCCGGGCAATCCGGGCACTTCCAGTATCTCGACCTTGAACCCCATGGGCTCCAGCCATTCGGCCAGGGTACGCACCACCGGTTCGTTGCTGTGATCCCACTCGGCAGACGCACTGCTGATCGACGGCTGTGAAATCAGCCTGGTGAGCATCTCGCGAATGCCAGGCAGGTGTTGGATGGATCCGGACATAGAACACTCTCCGCCCCGGTGTGGGGCTAGCGGGCCTGGCCTTGGCGCCAGACCTCAAACGTTGCAATCAGTCTGATGGCGATCGGATACGCCACTTCCCCGCCATCAATCAGTCGTGCGACTTCCAGTCGTTCGTCACCCACGCTGACCAGGCGGCCTTCCACAACATTACCATTGTCCAGCGTAACTCTCACCGTGCGCCCGACCCAGGTTTCAGCATTCTCCGTGTCGGCCAGGTTCCAGCCATCGACGACCGGGGCACCCTCTCCCGGCACTACCGGTTCAAGCACTTCCTGAGGCACATCCGGCACCGCGGGCTCGATGCGCTCAAGATAGACATCGGGCACCACCGAACGGTTGTAGCGGACGGCCAGGCTGGCGTCTGCGGATTCATCGCTGCGAACAGGCACGCCCCATACCGGTGCCGAAGGATTCAATTCCAGGGTCAGTTCTCCGCCTTCTGTCAGCCACTGTCGGTAGAGGGCCAGCAACTGGTCACTGGCGCCAAAGCCACGAGCCGCCAGCGAGTCGCGAAACGCTGCCATGACGATACCGGCCCATTCCCCGGTTTCCACACCCGATTCCCTGGCACAGTAGGCCGCAACACGACGCATCAGGCCACCATCCCGCAATGTCACAGTAACCGGCGACTGCGTGGATTCCGGCAGGGCCGGCAATGACAGGGGATTCAGGCGAGCGCCGGGCCAGTCCAATTCCACGCTGCCGGCGTTGGCGGTCGTCAGCTCCGCGTAGAGACCATCGCCACTCTGAATGACCATAGCCTCCCCGGACACACCATCGACACCCAGACGCATCAGATCACCGCTACCCAACTGCTGGCGATGATCAGGACCGCAGACCGGTGAGAACAACGCCGGGGTTGCGTCGCCTGCTGCCGTCACCCAGTTACGGAACATGTTGGTGTCGAGACCCAGGCTCAGGTTCTCCGCCACCAATGACCAATGCGGGGGCAGGTCAGCAGGGTCCAGGAGCGCACGCACGAGGGCGACCGGAGAGCCTGCATTGAACATCAACCGGTCGAACGCCACCGGGCGGGTAAGCCGGAAATCCTGGTAGCTGCCATCACCCAGCACCAGTCGGCCGACGAGGTCCGAGCGAATATTACCCCGATCAATAACGCCCAGTTCCTCAATCGCCTGCTGGGCATCGGCCAGCCGCTGGTCAGCCAGCCACCAGACCGCCCCTTTGAACGACAGGTAGCCTATCAGGGCCAGGATAACCAGAAAGGTCAGCAGGCGCTTCATGATGTGGTCCTCTTGGGGCGTGACGCCAGGATGTTACCTCGCATTGCGAGGCAACAGGCGGCATTGGTCAGTTACGGGAGATCAGGGTGCCGACACCTTCATCCGTGAAGATTTCCAGCAGCGTTGCATGGGCTACGCGGCCATCAATGATGTGGGAGGTTCGAACACCATTCTCCACAGCGCTCAGGGCGCAGCGGATCTTGGGCAGCATACCGCCGTGGATGGTGCCATCGTCTATCAGCTCGTTGACCTGTTTTGCGGTCAATCCGGTCAGCACTTTGTCTTCCTTGCTCTTGAGGCCGGACACATTGGTTAGCAGGATCAGCTTTTCTGCCTTCATGGCTTCCGCCACCTTGCCCGCTACCAGATCGGCGTTGATGTTGTAGGACGCACCATCGGGACCAACACCAATCGGAGCGATCACCGGAATAACATTGCTACGGGTGAGCATGTCGATCACTTCCACGTTCACGCTGGCAACTTCGCCCACGTGACCGATATCAATGATTTCCGGACGCTGCAGCTCCGCGGAACGGTTCATGACTTCCAGCTTGCGGGCGCGGATCAGATTGGCGTCCTTTCCGGTCAGGCCAACTGCTGTACCGCCATGGGAGTTGATCAGCGAGACAATCTGCTTGTTAACCTGGCCGCCCAGCACCATTTCCACCACGTCCATGGTCTGGCTATCGGTAACGCGCATACCGTTCACAAAATTGGATTTGATGTTGAGGCGCTCGAGCAACTCACCGATCTGGGGGCCGCCACCGTGGACCACAATGGGGTTGATACCCACCAGCTTCATCAGAACGACATCACGGGCGAAGCTGCTTTTCAGCTCCTCATTTTCCATGGCGTTGCCGCCGTACTTGATCACTACCGTTTTTCCGGTAAACCGCTGGATATAGGGCAGCCCCTTACTCAGTACGGCCGCCACCTGCATTGCTGTTTCACGATCCAGAGCCATTCATCTTGCCTTGTTAGTCAGAAAAGTCGGTTCATTATTTCAGAGCTGTCAGAAATCCGCGACAAGGTCCGGAGCCGCCTTTTGAAGCTGCTCACGGAACACCGCCTTGATACGCTCGAGCGCCTCTTCGGTTTCAGCCTCGAAGCGGAGTACCAACACCGGTGTGGTGTTGGAAGCACGGCACAGGCCCCAGCCATCGGTAAATTCAACGCGGATACCGTCAATGGTGCTGATGTTTCCGTCACCGAAGTCCCCTTCGCGGCCCAGCTTTTCCATCAATGGGAACTTGGTCTCGTCGGAGACCTCCACGTTCAGCTCCGGGGTGCTGATATCTTCGGGGAAATCCTCAAAGACCTCATCGCAGTGCCGGTCTTCGATGCCAAGGATTTCCAGCAATCTGGCAGCGGAGTACAAGCCGTCATCAAAGCCCATCCAGCGTTCGCCGAAGAAAATATGCCCGCTCATTTCACCCGCCAGCAAGGCACCGGATTCCTTCATCTTGGCCTTCATCAACGAGTGACCGGTTTTCCACATGATTGGCCGGCCACCAGCCTCGGAGATCACACCCGCAAGGCGACGGCTGCACTTTACGTCGTACAGCACATCGGCACCGGGGTTGCGCGACACCACATCCCGGGCAAAAAGCATCAGCAGGCGGTCCGGCCAGATGATCTTCCCGGTGTTGGTCACAACGCCCAGGCGGTCGCCGTCGCCATCGAAAGCCAGGCCGATATCGGCGCCTTCGGCCTTCACGCGCTCGATAAGGTCCGCCAGATTTTCCGGCTTGCCAGGATCGGGGTGATGATTGGGGAAATTACCATCCACCTCACAGTAGAGCGGTATCACTTCGCAGCCCAACTCTTCGATCAGTAGCGGTGCGAGCTCTCCTGCGATGCCATTTCCAGCATCCAGCACCACCTTCAAGGGCGCCGCAACCGCAATGTCACCCACGATACGATCCAGATAAGCGCGGCGCACGTCCTCTGAAGACTGGGCACCATGGCCACTGGCAAAGTCACCCGTACGGATTCGCTGCAGCAGTTTCTGGATTGCCTCGCCGGACAGGGTTTCGCCACCCAGCATGATCTTCAGACCGTTATAGTTGGCCGGGTTGTGGCTGCCGGTCACCATAACACCGGAACCGTTATCCAGCTCGTGGGTCGCAAAGTAGAGTACCGGGGTGGGCACGGCCCCCACATGGATGACGTTGCATCCAGTGGCCATGACGCCCCGCGCCAGCGCATCGGCCAGGTCGGGGCTGGAATGCCGGCCATCGTACCCGATGCACAGACTGTCCACTCCCCGCTCAATAGCCTCACTGCCGATGGCACGGCCGATGACGGTGACAATATCCGCCGTCAGGGTATCGCCAACAATGCCACGAATGTCGTAGGCCCGGAATATGGTGTCTGAGACCTCGGCCTCAGGCAGGCTGACCTCTTCGACGTCTGGCGTATCGTCAAGGCCATCGGACCCGCCGAAGCCCAGCACATCGTCATCGCCATCAAGCATATCAATGTCCAGTACATCCTTGTCCTGGAACAACGGCTCATCAGCGGTTGATGGGGATGGCTGCCGACTGCCCGGTTTCGGCCGCGCCGATTCACCGGCCT
Source organism: Marinobacter sp. G5_S1_61_S3 (assembly GCF_054968585.1). Classification (NCBI taxonomy): domain Bacteria; kingdom Pseudomonadati; phylum Pseudomonadota; class Gammaproteobacteria; order Pseudomonadales; family Marinobacteraceae; genus Marinobacter; species Marinobacter sp. G5_S1_61_S3. The sequence continues at coordinate 16,396 of NZ_JBQKUK010000002.1, forward strand.
TGGCAACCCGTTTTTCCACCATCTGGGCGAGCCGGTGCAGCACTTCAGCCGTCGACGCCACCATGTCCCACTTCAACGTCGGTGGCTTCACCCGCTCACCACCAAAGACCTTATGGGCCCACTGGATAACGGCCGTTACGTCCTGTCGCAGCCCTTTCTGGGCATTGCCGAGCAAGACCCAGACAATGATTGCGGCGACCAGGGCCGGAACCAGCGCAAACACAATAGCCATCGTGCCACTGAAAAGCGGCGCGGGGGCAGTGGCAGGTTTGTATCGGAGCTTCCAGTCAGGGTTGATAAGATCCCGCTCGTACGTCGGGCCATTGCCACTACCGCGGCTGACGATGTTGCGGGTTGAACCATTTACCGACTGTACCAGGGAAAACTCTCCGCCCAATGCCGAGTTAACACCGGTCATCAGGGGTTGCAGCCGTGCAGCATCAAACACCACCAGGACACTGCCAGTGACGGCTCGACTCTGGGGGTTGCGAACCGGGGTCGACATCTGCAGATACCACTGGCCGTTGCGCGGAAACGCATCCGGGAAAAGCCTTTGCCCCGTCTCGGCGCGACGAGCAAGGTCCAGGCCGGAAAAACCCAGTGTGGGTTCGGAGGAGGTACGGGGGATGTCTCCGTAGGGGAAAAGGTAGACGGCCTCAATATCCGGCAACACCTTGGCAAGATTTGCTGCGGCGGCACTCAGAGAAGCCTCCCCTCTCAGGGCGGCGCGCACATAATCCTGATCGGCGACACCCTCAACCGTGGACTGCAGCAAGGCAAGCTGCTGATTGACGCGCACGGCCACGGCGTCTGCCTCCAGGGCAGCCTGACTGTCGTAACGACGGGACTCTGCCGGAACCGCCAACAGAAAATACAGCAATGCTGCCGAAGCCACGCCGGCAAGCACCACCACGACAGCCTGGGAAACGGCAACGGACGTCAGCCGTTTATGCCGTGGGCCGGTGGCTGATTTTTTCTCCTTGCTCTGTTTTTTTGTCTGCTTCCCGTCCGGTTTGGCATCGGGTGCAGCGTCCTCAGAGTTCTTCTTTTTACCAAGCTTCATAGTCCATCCTGCAGGTGTTATTCGCCCGAATTCTTCAATTATCAGGGAAGTATAGACCCTGAGCAGCGATCTGCGCCTGACGCCTCATCGCGTTCCCGTGGAACCAAAGCCGCCGTCACCTCGCACGCTGGCGTCAAAGGAAGACACCACTTCGAAGTCTGCCTGTACCACTGGCACCAGCACCAGCTGCGCAATACGCTCACCCACATCGATGGTGAACTCGCTTTGCCCCCGATTCCAGCAGGAAACCATTAACTCGCCCTGATAGTCGGAATCGATCAGGCCCACCAGATTGCCCAACACAATGCCATGTTTGTGGCCGAGACCGCTGCGGGGAAGAATCATTGCGGCCAACGAAGTATCCGCGATGTGAATCGAGAGCCCGGTCTTTATCAGTTCGGTCTGCCCCGGCTTCAGTGTGAGCGGTGCGTCCAGACAGGCGCGCAGGTCCAACCCTGCAGAGCCATCCGTCGCATACTCGGGAAAAGGGACTGAACGACCGATCCGGTCATCCAGAATGCGTACCTGAAAGGTTTTGCGGGTCATTGAGTTTCCTTGTTACAGAGCGCCGGCTGCGCCAGCCTTTGATTTGAGGTGTTCGCCAATCAGTGCCATCAGTCGCTGAGCGATGGCCACCTTGGTGTCAGGCCCGATCGCCTCCTGGCCCTGGGCCCAGAAAGCAATCACTGCGTTACTGTCACTGTTGAAACCCAGCCCTGGCGTAGACACGTCGTTGGCCACAATCATATTCAGCTTTTTGCGTGTCAGTTTGTCGAGGGCATAATGCTCTACGTCCCGGGTTTCTGCCGCAAAACCCACGGTAAAGGGCGCATCGGCACGCGCAGCTATGGCAGCAAGGGTATCGGGATTACGCACCAGCGACAGACTCATGCCTTCATCCGTTTTCTTGATCTTGTCGCCGGCACAGCTGTCGGGGCGATAATCCGCCACCGCCGCCGTCGCAATAAACAGGTCGCAGCCTTCATCCACAGCGCCACTGGCACACTCCAGCATGTCCTGCGCGGTTGTCACACCGCGAACCTCAACGCCCGCCGGCGCTTCGATGGACACCGGGCCACTGACAAGGACGACGTCCGCACCGGCCATTTTTGCGGCTGAGGCCAACGCATACCCCATTTTGCCAGAGCTGTAATTGCTGATATAGCGCACCGGGTCAATCGGCTCCCGCGTAGGGCCCGCGGTTATAACCACACGCCGGCCCGCCAGCGGGCCTTTGGTGGCACCGGAAATCAGGTCAAACAACACAGTGGGCTCCAGCATTCGGCCCGGCCCGACATCACCGCAGGCCTGCGCGCCCTGGTCGGGCCCCAGGAGGGTCACCTGGGCATCCGCCGCCAGCAGCTCAATGTTTCTCTGGGTTCGGCGATTACCCCACATGGCTTGATTCATCGCCGGAGCCACTGCAATGGGGGCCTCTGTGGCACAACAAAGCGTGGTCAGCAGATCGTCAGCCATGCCCTGGGCCAGGCGGGCTATGAAATCCGCGGAGGCGGGCGCAATCACTACCTGATCGGCCCATTTTGCCAGTTCGATATGCCCCATTCCGGACTCTGCTTCCGGATCCAGCAAAGAGGTTCTGACCGGCTCACCGCTAAGCGCCTGAAACGTCAGTGGTGTCACGAAGGCCTCGGCACCACGGGTCATCACAACCCGTACCTCGTGACCGGATTTTTTTAGCAGGCGAACCAGTTCTGCGCTCTTGTAGGCAGCGATGCCACCGGTCACGCCCAGCAGAATTCGTTTAGCGGCCATCAACGGCTCCGTATTCATCACGAAATGAAAGGCTTATAAGATAGCATGCCAGAGCGCTGCCGGCAGCCTCACAGCCATGCTAGAATTCCAGCCGTCCACCGGGCGACCCCCACCCCGGTATTTAAGGCGCAGGATGCGCGCAATAACGGTAGAAAGGACTCCACCATGTCAAATTCAGACTGGCCCACCGACGAACGCCCGAGGGAACGCCTGCTGGCCCACGGCGCCAACAGCCTGTCGGACGCGGAACTGCTGGCCATTTTTTTGCGAACCGGCACTGCCGGCATGCCCGTGATGGCGCTCGCCCGCCATCTCACCGAAGCCTTCGGTGGCCTGCGAGGATTGATGACCGCTTCGCGCAGGCAATTCTGCGACGTCAAAGGGCTCGGTACTGCAAAGTACGCCCAGGTCCAGGCGGCTATGGAAATGGCCCGACGGGTCATGGACGAGCCACTTCGCCAGGGGGACCCATTGCGCTCGCCGGAGGATACCCGTCGTTTCCTGTGCAGCCGCCTTGGCACCTACCCCCACGAGGTTTTCTCAGGCCTGTTCCTGGATAACCGGCATCGGGTGATCCGCTATCAGGAGTTGTTCCGGGGGACCATTGACGGCGCAGCTGTCTACCCGAGGGAGGTGGTCCGGCAAGCCCTGGAGTTTAACGCAGCGGCGGTTATATTCGCCCATAACCACCCGTCAGGGGTCGCAGAGCCCAGCCAGTCGGACATTTCACTGACTCGGAGATTGAAAGAGGCACTGGGATTGGTGGATATCAGGGTTCTTGACCATATGGTTGTCGGCCATGGTGAGGTAATATCACTTGCAGAACGGGGACTGATGTAAAGAGGCTGATGTAAATCTGTTGGCGCTTCATCGGAAAACTGGCCAAATTCCCAACAAATTTTTGCGTTGGGGAAGCAGTTCTGGTATAAAAGCGTCCCTTTCTGGCGGCGTCTGGCGAGCAGCGTGCATTTTTTGAGGCGCAGGTAGCAACCAGAGACCCGATTAAACGATTTAAATACGCATTTTCAGGACCAAAGCTCAGGTCGGAGGCAAGTATGTCCAGAGTCTGTCAGGTTACCGGTAAGCGACCGGTCACCGGTAACAACGTTTCTCACGCGATGAACCACTCACGTCGTCGTTTTCTGCCCAACCTGCAGAACCATCGCTTCTGGGTTGAATCAGAGAAGCGCTTCGTAAAGCTGCGCGTATCCACCAAGGGTATGCGTGTTATCGACAAAAAAGGCATTGACGCTGTGCTGGCCGATCTTCGTGCCCGCGGCGAGAAATTTTAAGGAGCCGCATCATGCGCGAGAAAATCAAGCTGGTTTCATCAGCAGGTACTGGTCACTTCTACACGACCAAGAAGAACAAGCGTAACACCCCGGAAAAAATCGAGATCAAAAAGTACGATCCGGTTGTCCGCAAGCATGTTGCGTACAAGGAAGCGAAGATCAAGTAAGATTTTCGTTACCCAAGAAACCCGGCCATGGCCGGGTTTTTTTGTGCCTGGCCTTAAAATGTTTCCAGATACCCTTTGGGCAACTTGATGTCCATGGCGATCGGCAAATGATCCGACACCGGATAGCTGACCACCTCTGACCGTCGTATCTCCAGGCTTGGGCTGACCAGTATGTGATCCAGCGCCCTCTCCGGTCGCCAACTCGGAAAACTGTGGGCCGTCTCGGGCAGCGGGACCAGGTTCGAATGCTTCAGCGGCGTATTGCTCAACAACTGCTCTGCGTGGTTATTCAGGTCCCCCATGAGAACCACATGCTGATACTCGGAAATCAATTCCTGAATATACGCCAGTTGCCGCTGCTGAGCCGCCTTGCTGAGCGAGAGGTGCATCATCACCAACACCAGGGGGTCTTCCTCTGCCCCGTAACGGGCGATAATGGCACCCCGCCCCGGAATCAGTCCGGGCAACCGGTGCTCCTTCACATCCAGCGGACGATAACGACTCAGCAGGCCATTGCTGTGCTGAGCCAGCTGCCCAAGGTTCCGATTGAGCTGCTGGTACCAGTAAGGAATGCCTGAAGCCTCGGCCAGATACTGAACCTGATTGATGTAACCACTGCGCAGACTGCCACCATCACACTCCTGCAGGGCGACCACATCGTAGTTACTCAGCAGGGTGGCGATACGGTCCAGGTTCTGGATGCGGTTGCGGTGAGGCAGAAAGTGCTGCCAACTCCGGGTGAAGTAGTGGCGGTAGGAGGAGGTGTTGATGCCGACCTGGATATTGAAGGTCAGCAGCCGGATGTGACGATGCGCCTCAAACTCGGGAACGTGCTCATCGCCAGAACAAGCCCCGCGCGGGCCGTTCGTCGACCTGAGGATACCATTCAGCTGCTTGCGAATACGGTTGTACATGATGGCAGCTCAGACTCCTGACAAGGCCCGGTCACGGCCAGCGGACCGGGCCCATGCGTTTACTCGGCCTGACCAGCACGCTCCTGCTCAATCAGGTAATCGACAACCTCCAATGCCGCTTCATGGCTACCCGCCATGGAAGCCGTAACCCTGTACTTGCCATTCACAAGCATAGTCGGTGTGCCGGTAACACGCGCACCCCGAATCTTGGCCTGAGCCTGCTGCATTTTGGCATTAACACCAAAGCTGTTGTAATTCTTGAGGAATTCTTCGCCGTCGACACCGTGCCCGGCCACGAAATCAGCAAGAGCTTCACCCGAATTCAGCGGGCGGCGTTCTCCCGCAAGCGCATCGAACAGGGCGTCATGAACCTTGTCCAGTTCTCCCATGGCTTCCAGCGCGTAAAAGGCCTTGGCATGGGGTTCCCAGGAGCGGCCGAGGGCCGCAGGAATTTTCACGTAGTTGACGTCTTCAGGCAGATCCTCCGCCCAGCTTTCGACCAGCGGCTTGAAGGTGTAGCAGTGGGGGCAGCCATACCAGAAGACCTCAGCCACCTCGATACCACTCTCACTGGCGGTTCTCACCGGGGTGTCCAGCACCTGATAGTGCGTCCCTTCTTCCCAGTTGGCGGCGCTGGCCTGCGCAATAAACGACATGGCCAGGATGGATAGTGCGGCGTTCCGGATTAATCGGATCATTCATGGTCTCCGGTTATCTGATTGGATGATGTGAAAGGATTATGACCCAGCAGGCACGAAAAGTTCCACCGGGCATGGATTAAACAGCAGCAACTCATAAAAAACCCCGCATCAGCGGGGTTTTTTTTCAGTCGTAGCGCGTGTCAGAGGTTACTGAAGACCGGACACGTAGCTCGAAACGGCCTTGATCTCAGAGTCGGTCAACTTGGCGGCGACATCCATCATGATGGATGCGTTCTGGCCAGCATCACGCTCACCGTCTCGATATGCCTTGAGCTGCTTTTCGACGTACTCGGCGCTCTGACCACTGAGCCTGGGGTAACCGGCAGGCCCATTCCCCATGCCTCGAGGATTGTGGCATCCGGCACACGCCGGCACGCCAGAAGCCATGTTGCCACCGCGGTAAAGCATCTGCCCCTCTTCAACCAGATCGGGGTTGGCCTGGGCCACGGTAATGTCCTGACTGTCGAAATAGGCCGCAAGATCCTGCAGATCCTGGTCAGACATGTCGCTCAAAAGGCCCGTCATTTCGGCAATTTCACGCTTGCCTTCCTTGATCGCAACCAATTGCTGGTACAGATACTCTTCGCCAATGCCCGCCAATTTCGGGTAAACCGCCATGACCGGCTTGGCACCACCCTGGCCATGACATCCGGCACACACCGCTGCATTTGCTTCGCCTGCTTCAGGATCTCCCGCCCCGTGAGCCATCGCTGTGAGGCCAACACCGAGAACAACTCCTGCGATCAGTTTTTTCATGCTCGCTCCGCTTCTCTCATCCAAAAGTATTCTTCGTTATGCAGCCGGCAGGCACTGGCCAAGAAGGCACAAACCGGGGCTGTTCAGCAGCAACGCTCAGCGTACTGCCCGGATTTGGTGTAGCATTATACATTAATCCCTGATAACTGAAATCCAATAGGAATACCAACACCCGTGTCATCAGACCTGACTCAAAAAAGCCTCTCGTTCAACAGCGCCCGGTTCCTGATCAGTGCCTCACGCTTGGAGGAATGCCCTCCGGACCACGGTTCCGAGGTGGCCTTCGCCGGCCGCTCGAACGCGGGCAAATCCAGCGCCATCAATTGCATCACCACCAACGGCAAGCTGGCCCGTACCAGTAAGACCCCCGGGCGCACCCGGCTGATCAATTTCTTCTCACTCAACCGGGAAAACTGCCGGATGGTCGATCTGCCCGGGTACGGTTACGCCAAAGTGTCCCGGGATATGAAAGACGACTGGCAGAAACATCTGGGCCACTACCTGAATGATCGCCGCTGCCTGCGGGGGCTGGTACTGGTCATGGATATACGCCACCCATTAACGGACTTCGACCAAATGATGGTGGAATGGTGCGAACATAACAACCTTCCACTGATGATTCTTGCCACCAAGGCCGACAAGCTGAAATTTGGCCAGGCCAAAACGGCCATGATGGGCATTGCCAAAAAGTTGGAAGAGTTCCAGTGCGTGGAGCACCTGATTATGTTCTCGGCAACGTCAAAACGGGGAGTCGAAGAGTGCCGGGAGGCACTGACCGCCTGGCTGGAAACCGAGGACTAACTAGAGCGTGCCTCCACGCTCTATCCGGTAGCCCAGATCGATACGCGGCTCGGTGATGCCGGCACCGCCCAGGCGGGCCAGCAGCTCCTGGGCCGCCCTCTGGCCCACGGCCTCTCGTGGTGTGATCACACTCGCCAGGGGAGGTACCATCACACGGCCAACGTCGTGACCATGGAAACCGGCGATCGCAATCCGCTCTGGCACCGGAATACCCCGGCGCTGACACTCGAAAAACGCACCAATCGCAACGTCATCGTTGGTGCAGAAGATGCCATCAACGTCCGGATTCTCCTCCAGTATCCGCGCCATCAGGGTGGCACCCACACTAAAAGACGAGCGTTGCTCGCTGCGCAGGGTGACTGGCGTCAGCCCCTGCTCTTCCATTGCCCGGCTGTACCCTTCCTGACGTTGCAGGGTACGGGCATCCAGCCGCACGGCGAGATAGACCACGCGCCTGCGTCCAAGCCGGATCATCTCCCGCACCATGTCATAAGCCGCGCTGACGTTATCAAACCCGACAGCCTGCTCGAACGGGGCCGAATGCGTGTCCATGATTTCCACGGTGGGCACCCCAGCGGTCTGAAGCATCCTCAGCGTGCGGCCCGTGTGCTGGCTCTCGGAAAGAATCACGCCATCCACGTTGTAGGACAGCAGCGATGACAGGCTGCGCTCCTCAATCTCGGGGCTATAGCCGTAGTGAGACAGCATCAGGTGGTAACCGGCGGGCTCGGTAACCGCTTCCACACCCTTGATCACATCCGCAAAGACCTGGTTGGTCAGGGACGGAAGCAACACACCAATGGCGTGGCTGGTGGACTTGGACAACAGGTCCGGCGCGCGATTGGGGATATACCCCAGTGCTTCGGCTTCGGCAAAGATCCGCTCCCGCATGGGCTTGGAGACATTGTCTGCGCCACGAAGGCAACGGCTGACCGTCATCTTGGTAGCACCAACCCGGTCCGCAATGTCCTGCAATGTGGGACGTTTGTTCTTTACCATTTACGGCTCCAGCCAGAACGTTCAAAGAGGCCTATCATACCCGAGCCCGACAAGGCAGTGACGGATCACTTGCTCCGGCGTACCGGAGACATCGACGGCCACCGCGTTTTCACCTGGCCCCGGCTCCTCCAGCAAATGGAACTGGCTCTCCAGCATCGCGTGACCATTGAAGTAATGATCGGTTCGGCTGGAGTGGCGCGCCCAGATGGTTTCAAAATCCCCCTTGAGATAAACGAACCGGGTTTCCGGGCTGCCCCCCTGCAAACGCTTGCGGTAGACGCGCTTCAAGGCGGAACAGGCCAGCACCAGGCCACCCTCTTCCCGCCGGATCAACTTGGCGAGGTCATCCAGCCAACCGAGACGATCCTCATCGGTCAGCGGAATACCGGCTGCCATTTTCTCCACGTTGGCACGGCTGTGGTAATCGTCCGCGTCGAAAAACGGAACGCCGAGTTCCTGTGCAAGCCTGGCCCCGGTGAGGCTTTTGCCACACCCGGACACGCCCATCACCACGATTTTTGGTGTCTTTGGTGTCATCCTTTCACTCATGTCACTGCCACCATAGCGCCAATTGAGGGAACACAATCAGCAGACCAAGGGCGACCACCTGAAGCGCGATAAACGGCAGCAGGGCACGGAAGATCTCCCCCAGGGAGATGTCTTTTGGCGTCACGGTCTTGAGATAGAAGGCCGCCGGGCCAAACGGCGGTGACAGGAAGGACACCTGCATGTTCATGCAGAACACCACCCCGAACCAGATCGGGCTATAGCCCAGTTCCGTCACAATCGGCACGAAGATCGGCATGGTGAGCAAGGCAACGCCGACCCAGTCCAGGAACATACCCAGGATGAGCAGGATCAGCATCATGAACAGGATCGTCGTCAGGCCATGGCCACCGCTGACGGCGAAAACCATGTCGCGGACGAAATCGATACCGCCCATGAGGTTGTAGACGCCCACCAGAGCGGTTGCGCCGATACCAATCCAGATAATCATGCCGCACACCCGCAGCGTGCTGATGGTGGCCTTGCGCACCATGGCAAGGGACAGCTCACCACGAATCCAGGTGCTGATGGCAATACCCATCACACCCAGGGCCGAGGCTTCCGTGACCGACGCCACACCGCCATAGATGCTGCCCAGCACCACAACCACGGACAGCAGGGGAAACAGCAGTGCCTTGAAGAAATTCGGCATTGGTGTTTCAGGTGTGTCCTGATCCGAGGGCAGCGGCGCCATCTCCGGCTTCAGCCAAACCCGGATCAACACATACCCCATATAGAGCAGCGCCAGTATCAGTGCGGGCAAGAAAGCCCCTTTGAAGAGGTCGCCGATGGACACGTTGGCGGTCAGCCCGTAGATAATCAGTACGATACTGGGAGGCAGCATGGTGCCGAGTGCCCCACCGGCACAGGTGGTGCCGATGGCGAGTTTGCGGTCGTACCCTAGGCGCAGCATTTGCGGCAGCGCCAGGATGCCCAGCAACACCGTCTCGCCACCGATCACACCGGACATGGAGGCGAGGATCACCGCCACCACCAGCGTCTGGATGGCCACACCACCTCGGAGTTTGCGACCCAGGCGGGCCATGGCATCGAACAGGTCCCGGGCAATGCCGGAATGATCCAGCAGCGAGGCCATCAACACGAACATCGGCACCGCCAGGAACACATAGTTGCCGATAAAGCTGTACAGACGGCTGCTGACAATGGGCAGGGCATCCGGGCCAAACCAACCGAGCGCGAACACAAGAGCGACCAGACCGGTGGCAAACGCCAACTGCATACCGGTCAGGAGCAATACAATCAGCATGACAAGCATCAACAGGCTGCCATAGCCGATACCAAGGGAGGCCAGTTCAAACATCATTTATCTCCCTTGCCACGAAGGTCGCGAATAAGGTGCAACAGGAACTGAAGCGTCATGACCGCCACCGCAATCAGGATGACCACCTTCAGCAGCGCGGGAAACGGCGGGTTCCAGGCAGAGCCGGAGGTTTCCAGTCGCCAGCCACCCCAGGGCGCCCGCACGGCTTCGGTCGCCATCGACCAGCTGGCGAACAGCAGCATGCCGCAGAAGGCAAGTCCCAGCAGATGGTGGACAACCCGCAACCAACGCTGGGCACGGTGAGAGACGGCGCCATAGATCAATACAATACGCACGTGTCGATCGGTAGCCAGGGCATAAAGCCCGCCAATGACAAACAGTGTGGCACCTGCAAAGGTCACGGTTTCGTGCACCCAGAGCGTGGGGGAATCAAATACATAACGGCGGACAATCTCGTAAAACGACACCACGACAATCGCGGCAAAGACCAGGCTCAGCCTCTTGCCAAGCCAGACAATGGCCTTGTCCAGCCAGGTAAACCCGACATCCTCGCCCTTATCAGGCTGGATATCTTCGCGATCAGAACCGGACGCCGGGGCATCTGTGTTGTTTTCAACGGACATAATGAACTCCTCGCTCCGGGGCCTTAGGGCGCCCGGAGGCTGATATCGAGGGAACCTGTTTTAGAGGAGGCCCTGGGACTCCAGGTACTCAGTCACCGACTGGTAGACCTTCTCGGCATTGGGCGACTGTTCTGCGTAGACCTGCCACTGGTCACGGGCAATGGTGCGGAACTTCCGACGCTCTTCGGCGGACCAGTCGTGGATGGTAATGTCCGGGTTGGCCCGGGCTTCGTTGACAGCTTCACGATCGGCCATCGCCAACTGGGTGCTGATATCCTGGGCAAAGTCTCGGGCGGATACCGTCATGATGGCCTGAATGTCCTCTGGCAGCTTGTTCCACTCCTTGAGGTCCATCGCGATTTCAATCAATGGCAGCGAATGGAAACCAGGGTTGACCGGGTGCGGCGCAATCTCGTTCAGACCGGCCTCATGGTTGGTGGAGAACACGGTGTAGTCCGCGGCATCAATCACACCCTTGCTCAACGCCGTGTAGACTTCAGACCCCGGCAGGTTCACGGGGGATGCGCCCGCGGCGGCAAAGACAGACTGCACCAGCCCTTCCGGTGCGCGCATCTTCAGCCCCTTGAGATCCTCGACGCCATCCAGCGGTTTCTTCGACACAAACGACTCCACGCCGGTACCGCCACCGCCGACAAATTTCACGCCATAGGGCTTGTAGAGCTCGTTCATCAACTCATAGCCGCCACCATGGTTGATGTAATCAATGAGCTGGTCCGGGCTGGACCAGGCACCAACGGTGTTGCCGATCAGGCCGAATGCAGGATCCTTTCCCGAGAAATACCCGGTCACGGAAATATGGCCATCCAACACGCCCATTTTCATGGCGCCGAGGGTTTCGGTGTGGCTGACAACGCTACCCACCGGCAGCAGGTCAATCTCGACACGACCACCGGTCATCGCTTCTACCCGGTCGGCCCACGCCTGCTGGATCTCGAAGTTCTTGACGCCGGAAGGATCTGAAGACTGGAACTTGAAGGTGAAATCGGCGGCAAGGGCATTGCACGCCAGGGTGGCTGACAGAAGGCCAGCTGCGAGTCTTGTCGGGAACATATTGGTATCTCCTGATTGTTTTTGTGCCGGCGCATGTTACCGGTAACATTCACGAGTTTATTGGATTTAAAACGCTCTGACAAGGATGCAATGGAAGGTCGGTTTGGGGTTATGAGGGGAGGGCTGGCATAAAAAGCCGACCTGCCAGAAGACAGGCCGGTGAAACGTCAGGGTTTGCGACGTGCTAAAACCTGAGAACTCACTCAGGAGACACCGAGAATGTCCGAATCCCCGATGTCGTAACTATTGACACGCCAATTGATCAAAAGTTCCTCAATGATTCCAGATGGGTTCGCCCTGCCCTGAAACCGATGCGTCAGCCGCATCCGGCAAACGCGGACGATACTTCTCCCGCAACGTCATCACCTGCTCCCGGTAATCCGCCGTCAGATAGGGAATCTCCAGGGTCAGCACCTGATAGATGCCCTGCTTCAGCTCGGTCAGAGTCAGGCTCGCAGAGGCCTCAGAGGCGTGGGCGGTTTTCAGGAAAGCCATCCAGTTGGTAATGACCAACCATACGTTCAGGGACATCGCGGAACGCAGCTCTTCAGGCTGAGGCTCGATAATTCCCGCCTCCGCCAGCTTCTCGAATATCCGGCTGATCGCCGCCAGACAGCGGTTGGTGAACTCGCGGTAGTCCTGGCGCAGGCGTTGATCACTGTCGAGCAGGTATTCCAGGTCGCGGTGAAAAAACCGATAGCTCCAAAGGCCATCGAACACCGATTCGAGATAAAAGGTCAGGTCATCCAGAGTAATGGGCCGGTTCTCCGGGATATCCAGGTAAAAATCCACCAGCTTTTCATACTCGAGAAAGATCTCGTAAATGATGTCGGACTTGTTACGGAAGTGGTAATACAGGTTGCCCGGCGATATCGCCAGGTGGGCGGCGATATGGTTGGTGGTTACGTTGCGCTCTCCTCTTTCGTTGAACAGATCAAGGCTCGAAAGAAGAATCTTGTCTCGGGTTTTCATAGGCTCAGCAATGCGTGTTGTTGTGTGGGTGCCTGTGCTTTGGCGCTGCGATCCGTGGATGGCCCGATCAGCCATTAGGGCCAGCTTGACTACCTAGAGTATATACTCTAATAATAGCCCCAAGCGCAAACTGAATACTTTTTCACCACCGCATTCAGGAGCTGTCACAGGCTCCACGAACAATAAGGGCGGCGACCCGGCAGGCCGGGGCCGCGAGGAGAGAGCGATATGGTAGCCACCGTTGTCCAGCTGACTGAAAGCAAGAAGCACATCCAGCACACCCACCGTGTGTTTGAGGACCAGAAGAAGGCGTTTCGCAACAACCCGATGCCATCGCTAACCGAGCGTCAGGAAAATCTGAAGCGCCTCAAGCGCGTACTGCTGTCCAATCAGGATCGGTTACTGGACGCCATCGACCGGGACTTCAGCTGTCGTTCGAAGGACGAATCGCTGATTGCGGAAGTGATGCCGTCCATTCAGGGCATCAACTACACCCTGAAAAACCTGGAAGGCTGGATGAAGCCCTCCAAGCGGCATGTGTCCGTGTTGTTCCAGCCCGCCAGCAACCGCGTTCACTACCAGCCTAAGGGTGTTGTGGGCGTCATCGTGCCCTGGAACTACCCTCTGTATCTGGCCGTTGGGCCGTTGGTGGCCTCACTGGCTGCGGGTAACCGTACGATGATCAAGATGTCGGAGTTCACGCCGCACACCTCTGCTTTGTTCAAGGAGATTGTCGAATCTGCGTTTCCGGAGGACCTGGTCTGTGTGATTAACGGTGAAGCGGATGTCGCCGCAGACTTTTCCAGCCGGCCCTTCGATCACCTTCTGTTCACCGGCTCCACGTCGGTGGGCAAGCTGGTGATGCGGGCAGCCGCGGAAAATCTCACGCCGGTGACTCTGGAACTGGGCGGCAAGTCGCCTGCCGTCGTATCGCCGGATGTTCCGATGGAAGACGCCGCCCAGCGTATCGCTTTCGGCAAGGCGCTGAATGCGGGCCAGACCTGTGTGGCACCGGATTATGTGTTGTGCCCGGCAGACCGTGTGCAGGCGTTTGTGGATGAGTATCGCCATCAGTTTGCGGCGATGTATCCGAGCCTGCGGGATAACGAGGATTACACGGCGATTATCAATGAGCGCCAATATGACCGCCTGCAAGGCTATCTTGACGATGCGCGGGAAAAAGGGGCCGAGCTGATTGAGATCAATCCGGCCAATGAGAACCTGAAGGATGGCACCCGCAAGATGCCGATTACGCTGGCGCTGAAGACCACGCCGGATATGAAGATCATGCAGGATGAGATTTTCGGGCCGATTCTGCCGATCATCAGCTATGGCAACCTGGATGAGGCGATCCATTACATCAATGACCGTCCTCGCCCGCTGGCGCTGTATTTCTTCGGTTACGACAAGTCGATGCAGGAGCATGTGGTCAACCAGACCCATTCCGGTGGCATGTGCATCAACGATGCACTGATGCACGTTGCCCAGGATGACCTGCCATTTGGTGGTATCGGTGATTCGGGGATGGGGCATTACCACGGCAAGGAAGGTTTCCTGACGTTCTCTCATCAACGGGCCATTTTCAGTAAGCAGAAGTTCAACAGTGGCAAGTTTGTGTATGCGCCGCACGGAACGACGGCTCACAAGATGGTATACAAGTTGTTTATTCGGTGACTTGGGTGCTGGTAGTCGCCGGCCAACAAAAGACAATAAGAACAAGAGAGTCGTTATGCCTGAAAGCCTTTCTCGATCCGTGCAAACGGACCTTTCCGATACCGCGATGGACCGTCGGAGTTTTCTCCGGACCGGGCTTGGTGGAGCCATGTTCCTCGGCACGGTGAGTGTGACCGCTGGCCTGTCCGGCTGTGCAACCGCGCCCGCCGGGCGGGACTATCCGATGCCGGGGGCGATGGACCAGAGCTACGAGTTCCAGTTCCTGACCCGCGACGACATTGTGCTGTTTCAAGCTCTACTGCCGGCCATGGTGGGCCCTGGGCTGACTGAGGAGCCCGTGGTTCGCCGCCAGCAGATTCAGGCGACGATTGAGCGCATCGATGCCGGGATTCACCAGTTCGGACCCGCCAACCAGAAGGAGTTGCGGGGTCTGTTTGACCTGCTGAACTTCGGGCTGACACGGGTGACGGTTGCCCGGGTCTGGTCGAGTTGGGAGAACGCCAGCACGCAGTCCGTGGATGCCTTCCTTGAGCGCTGGCGCGCCAGTGGTGTTGGGCTGTTCAACAACGGCTACATCGCCCTGACCAAGGTCAGTAACGTGGCATTCTATGGCCACGAAGACCACTGGCACCTCTCCGGCTACCCCGGACCACCCGCCTGGGCCGTGGACGCCCTGCCCCAGTTCAAAGACAACGCCTGAGCCAACCGGAGCATTATTATGTCGTTAACGGATCGTATCGCCCGTGGGCTTGAGGCTGGCTGGAAGGTCACCGACGGCGCCACCCTGACACAGAACCAGACCCACGAAGCCGATGTGGTGATCATCGGCACCGGCGCCGGGGGCGGCACCACGGCGGAGATTCTGGCGAAAGCCGGGCTGTCGGTGATTCTGGTGGAAGAAGGCCGCCTGTATCACCAGAAAGACTTCAAAATGAACGAGCTGGACGCCTATGCCTCCCTCTACCAGGAAGGCATGAGCCGGGTCACCAAAGACGGAGCAATCGCCATTCTTCAGGGCCGGTGTGTGGGCGGCTCTACCACGGTGAACTGGACGTCCAGCTTCCGTACACCGGCACCGACGCTGAATCACTGGGCCAGCCGTTTCGGGCTCGACGACCTGACCCCGGCATCCATGAAGCCTTGGTTCGACGGCCGCGAGCAACGACATAACATTGAGCCCTGGCTGGCCGAGCCTAATGTGAACAACGACATCCTGCGCCAGGGTTGCGAGGCGCTGGGCTGGTCCTGGGAGGTGATCCCACGCAACGTCAAAGGCTGCTGGAACCTGGGTTACTGCGGCGTGGGCTGCCCCACGAACGCCAAACAGGGGGCTCTGACCACCACTATTCCCGGCGCCCTGGACAACAATGCCCGACTGTTCCACGGCCTGCGGGCCGACAAACTGGTGATGGAGCAGGACAAAATCAGTCACCTTCAGGCCTCGGCCATGGCGGCGGACGGTGTCACCCCGTCTGGCGTCACCGTGGAACTGCGAGCCCGGCATTTCGTGGTGGCCGCCAGCGCCATCGGCTCACCTGGCCTGCTGCTGCGCTCAGATATTCCCGACCCCCACGACCGCATTGGCAAGCGCACCTTCCTGCACCCGGTCAATGCCACCATCGCGGAAATGCCTGACACCGTCGATCCTTATTACGGTGCACCTCAGTCAATCTATTCCGACGAATTCAACTTCTCACAAGGCGTCGACGGCCCCGCCGGCTTCAAACTGGAAGTACCGCCCCTGCACCCGGCCATGTCCGCCGGCGTGGTTCCCGGCCACGGCGAACAACAGATCCGCGACCTGTCGAAACTGCCCCGGCTGAACTCCGTCATCGCCCTGCTGCGCGACGGCTTCCATCCCGACAGCGTCGGCGGCACCGTCAGCCTCCGCGACGACGGCAGCCCGATCCTGGACTACCCAGTCAGCGACTACCTCTGGAAGGGCCTGAAAGACGCTTTCTACAAAATGGCCGAGATCCAGTTCGCCGCCGGCGCCCAGAAAGTCCGCATCATGCACCTGGATTCCCCTTGGTACACCTCCTGGGCCGACGCCAAAGCCGGCATCGACAACCTCGCCATGGAACCCCACCGCGTCCGCCTGTTCACCGCCCACCAAATGGGCGGCTGCGGCATGGGCCGCAACCCGGAAGAATCCGTCGTCAACGGCTTCGGCGAACACCACCACGTGACCAACCTCAGCGTCCACGACGCCTCGATCTTCCCAACAAGCATTGGCGCGAATCCGCAATTGTCGGTTTATGCACTGGCTGCAAGGAATAGCACCAGGCTGGCTCAGAAACTCAGGAGTTAAAGAAAGGAGCCCCACAGGAAATTTGAGGTCTTCCTAGGCAGGTACGCAGTCCGAAGTGTCGCGTGAGGAGGGCTTCCCAGGATTGTGTAAAGCCAGGGACGGCTTTACTCAAGCGCACATGGATGTGCTCGTAGCGTATCCTGGGAAGCCCTCCTCATGCGGCACAAACTCCCAAGCAAGCAATCCAAAGTCGTAACCAGCGCGAAAGTGGAACATTTTGGTTCAAGACGAAGGCTGCTATCCTGTGCGCTTCCGGTGAAAAGGAGCTCCGAATGCCAAAAGTCATCTACCCGGGTACGTTTGACCCGATCACCAACGGCCACACCGACCTCATCGAGCGCGCGGGCCGACTCTTCGACGAAGTCGTCGTCGCCATCGCCTACAACCCCAAGAAGTCCCCGCTACTGACATTGGAAGAACGCTGCGAACTGGTGGAAAAAGCCACCTCCCACCTGCCCAACGTCAGCGTCACCGGCTTCAGCAACCTGCTCGCCGATTTCGTCCGGGAACAGAACGCCACCGTGATTATCCGCGGACTGCGAGCCGTCTCCGACTTCGAGTACGAATTCCAACTAGCCGACATGAACCACCGCCTGGCGCCGGAAGTGGAAAGCGTGTTCCTGACACCCTCCAACCACCTGTCGTACATCTCCTCCACCCTGATCCGCGAAATCGCCTCACTGGGCGGTGACGTCTCCGAATTTGTCGACCCGGCTGTGGAAGCCGCGCTCAAACAGAAATTCATCAAGGACTGACAGACGGGAAAGCGCTGCCCATCCCGGGCAGCACAGAACAACGGATCAGAATATCGGTGGCAGCGGGATCACGTTGCCATTGATGTCCAGGGCCAGATCTTCCAGTGTGCCCTGGATTCGCAGCCGGTCACCCTCCTGCACCACCATGCCCTGCTTGATCAAAGGCGCAACCTGCATCCCCAGCTCCGGATGCTGTTCCACCAGAGCCAGCGGCATGCTGACATCCAGATTGCCGGTCAGCTGCTGCATCACCATCATCATCTGGTCTTTCTCGTCGTCAGACAGCGACGGGTGCTGCACCATGATCTCGCCATTGACCGGGCCATAAGGCGTGGCAAAGGACAGCTCCGGAAACCCGAACGAGAAACCGTTGGCCGCAAGGCCCAGCATGGCCTGATTGATGCGATTCATGGATTCCATCTGCTGCTGCATCATGGCACTCGAATCGCCGCCTGCGGTGTTCAGGGCAGCCGCCTGCATGTCCGTCATTGCCGTTGTCAGGTCACTCCAGTTTTGCACGTCCAGGCCACTTAACACCATTTCCATACGGTGAGGGCCGAAGCTCTCGTCGTCCGCCGTTACCTTTTCCAAGGTAACGACAGCCTCGGAATCAATGCTCTTGCCGTCATCGTCGGTGGTAGTCTCACCACTCATCGAAAAGTCATCAAAGCGAAGGGTCGGCTCGCCCCGTGCCGCCACTTCAAGTCGCGCCAGCGACATGTCCCCGCCACCCAGCCAGACGTCGCGTGTCAGGTGTTCCATTGTCTGTTCAAGGCGAAAATCCTCGATACTGATGCGCAGGTCTGGCCCCCGAATCACGGCGCCCGGCCAAAGCATGAGGATATCAGCCTGTGAACCGTTGCCACTGATTTCTGCTCGGCTAAAGCTTTCCGACATATCGAAGGATTCGCCGGTTTCCTCGTCGATCACACTCACAGCCGGCACGGAAAGCTCGGCGATCGCCGTTCCCCACAGACGGGTCTCCAGGGTCAACCGGGGCTTTTCGTCGGGGAAGATCTTCTCAACTTCAGCGCCAAGCTCAGGAGGTGGGGTAAAATCAATCAGGCTGCCGGTAACCCCATGGCTTACCCGGGCCTGATAGTCGAATGAGTGCTCGTCACCGGTGTCCGGATCCTGGATCGTGATGGTGCCGGCGAACTCGGCTCCCATGTAGCCCCTGTCATAATCGCGGGTTTGCAGCTTGAACAGGGGCTGCGCCTGATTAACGTCCGCAGTGACCCTCTGCCACTGCTGTTCGGTTACATATCCAACGGCCCAGGGCGCAGCCACACCAACCGCCAGTACGGCTGCACCGGCAACCATCCATTGTTTTTTCAACTGCCTTTACTCCATTACAGCGCCCACATCGCCTGCACTGGGGCAGGCGATGTGGGTTATCGTTATTTCCCGGTCAGGCGTTCAAGCAGGACCAGTTGGGACGCCAGGCGATCCTCGCCCTCGGCTGCCTGATTCTGAATGTAACTACCGTCCGGCTGCAAGACCCAGGACTGGCAATTGTCCGCCAGATAGGTGTCCAGGTCTTCGCGGACGCGGGCAATCAACGCCGGATCCTCAATCGGAAACGCCGTTTCCACGCGGCTCAGCAGGTTCCGTTCCATGCCGTCGGCGCTGGACCCATAGACTTCCGGCCGGCCGTTGTTGCCGAAATAGTAAACCCGGGTGTGCTCGAGGAAACGGCCAATGATGGAGCGCACCCGGATGTTGTCCGACAGCCCCGGCACTTCCGGCCTCAGGCAGCAGATACCGCGGATGATCAGGTCGATTTTCACGCCTGCCTGGGACGCACGATACAACGCCTTGATCAACTCGCGCTCAGTAAGGGCGTTAAACTTGAAAATAATCCGGCCTTTGGGCCCCAGTTCCGCTTCACGGTCCACCAGGCCCAGAAGACGGGTATGGAGTGTGAAGGGTGAGTGAAACAGTTTCTTTATTTTCAAGGCCTTGCCCATGCCCGTCAGCTGTTGGAACAGCTTGTTGACGTCGTCACCGATGGATTCGTCGCTGGTCATGTAGCTGTAATCGGTGTAAAGGCGGGCGTTACCGGCATGGTAGTTCCCGGTACCCAGGTGTACGTAACGCCTCAGCTTTCCTTCCTCACGGCGTACGATCAGGATCATCTTGGCGTGGGTCTTGTAACCCACCACGCCGTAGACCACGATCACACCCGCTTCCTGCAGCCGGCTGGCCAGCTCCAGGTTTTCCGCCTCGCTGAACCGGGCCCGCAGTTCGATGATCGCAGTCACCTCCTTGCCACGCCGGGCTGCATCCATCAGCGCTTCGACAATTTCCGAGTCGGCACCGGTGCGATACAGGGTCTGACGGATAGCCAGGACCTGTGGGTCTTTTGCAGCCTGCCGCAACAGGTCGGTCACGGGACTGAAGTTTTCATAGGGATGCAGCAACAGCAGCGGGCGCTTGCGGATGGCATCGAACATGGATTCCTTGGCACGGATCTGCCTGGGAATCGACGGCGAGAAACCCGAATAGGTGAGGTCCTGGCGATCCACCAGCCCACCGACGGCCATCAAACGTGTCAGGTTGACCGGGCCGTGAACCTGATAAAGGTCACGATCCGTCAGTCCAAACTCGCGCAGCAGAAAATGCACCAGTTCTTCCGGGCAGTTGTCCGCCACTTCCAGCCGCACGCCGTCACCGAAGCGCCGGCTCAGCAACTCGCCGCGCAGGGCGGAGGCCAGATCTTCAAGGTCGTCTTCCAGTTCAAGGTCGGCGTTGCGGGTCAGGCGGAACTGATAGCAGCCTTTCACCTCCATGCCTGGGAAGAGCTCATCGGCATGGGCGTGAATCATGGAGGACAGGAACACCAGGTTGTCGCCACCGTTACAGACGTCATCCGGAAGCCGGACCAGACGCGGCAGCGAACGTGGCGCAGGCACGATGGCCATCCCGGTTTCGCGACCGAAGGCATCCTTACCGTCCAGCTCAACAATGAAGTTCAGGCTTTTGTTGACCAGGCGCGGGAACGGGTGGGAAGGGTCCAGCCCGATGGGGCTGACCACCGGCAGGATTTCCTCTTCGAAGTAACGGCGCACCCAGTCGGCCTGAGCTTCCGTCCATTCACGACGCCGGACGAAGTGAATGTTTTCCTGCTCCATCTCGGGGATCAGCACGTTGTTCAGGATGTCGTACTGTTCCCGGATGTACTCATGGGCCACCCGGCTGATTTCGCCCAACACCTGCTCCGGCATCATGCCGTCGGAGCCCAGGGTTTCACGGCCATACTTGATCTGCTGGCGCAGGCCCGCCACCCGGATCTCGAAGAACTCGTCCATGTTGCTGCTGAAAATGCAGCAGAACATCAGCCGGTTAATCAACGGATGCGTGGTATCCAGAGCCTGTTTGAGCACCCGGTAGTTGAACTGAAGTTGGCTCAGTTCGCGGTTGAAATAATTTTCCTGGGCGGCGACATCAACTTCCACGCCGGGGGATGGTGCTTCCACGGGAGCCGGCACGTCCGGAACATCGACAGCCTTTAGCTTGTTTGCAGATTCAGTAGTCATTGCTTACTGCTTCCATTTATCAGAGACCTTAAGGCACCCTGCTGTTGACTGTAACCTGTCAGGTGCGGTTATCACGCATCAGCCGTGCAGCCCTGACGGCAAAATAGGTAAGGATGGCGTCTGCACCGGCACGGCGCATGGCCATCAGGCTCTCCATCATCACGGCGTCGCCATCCAGCCATCCGTTCTCGGCAGCGGCCATGTGCATGGCGTACTCGCCACTGACCTGATAGACGAACGTTGGCACCTGCAGTTCCTGTTTTACCCGGTGAACGATATCCAGATACGGCATGCCGGGTTTGATCATCACCATGTCGGCCCCCTCGGCGATGTCCATCGCCACTTCCTGGAGCGCCTCATCACTATTGGCCGGGTCCATCTGATAGGTGGCCTTGTTGCCCTTGCCCAGGTTGCCCGCTGAGCCGACCGCATCGCGGAACGGCCCGTAATAACTGGAAGCATACTTGGCAGAGTAGGCCAGAATACGCGTGTTCACATAGCCAGCGGACTCCAGGGCGTCGCGGATGGCAGCGACCCGGCCGTCCATCATGTCGGACGGCGCCACAATATCCGCACCCGCGTCGGCATGGGACAACGCCTGATTAACCAGCGCTTCCACGGTCACGTCGTTCAGCACATAGCCGTCGTTGTCGATAATGCCGTCCTGGCCATGGGTGGTGAATGGGTCCAGTGCCACATCGGTAATAACACCCAACTCAGGGTAGGCGCCCTTCAGCGCACGCACCGCACGCTGGGCCAGACCATCGGAATCCCACGCGCCAGATCCGGACAGGTTCTTGTGCTCCGCAGGCACCACGGGAAACAGCGCCACGGCCGGAATCCCAAGCGCCACCAGTTCCGCCGCCTGTTCCACCAGAAGATCAACGCTCAGGCGCTCGACGCCGGGCATGGAGGGTACCGCCTCCCGCTGACCCTCGCCTTCCAGTACGAACACCGGAAAAATCAGGTTGTCGGCACTGAGCTGATTCTCCCGAACCAGACGCCGGGAAAAACCGTCAACCCGGTTACGACGCAGACGAGTGGCTGGGAACATGCGATTGGCCGAAAAGCTCACGGAATACCTCCTGTGGAAAATGGGGCTACCGCCCCATCATACACGCCCATAAGCGGCGGTGGCAGGGCCTACAGCCGAGCCACACCATCAGGCTACTACGTTCAGATGAAAGGACTGTTACCGGATGGAATCCAGGGCCTCGGCACGCAGCTTTTCAGCGCCCTCAAAATAATCATCCCTGAGCGCGTCAATGGCGGCTTTGCGCTCCGGGCCAGCAAGCCCCATGTCGTCAAGCTCCGCCAGGTCCTGGCTATAGGCCTGCCACTTGGCTTCCCATACCTTTTGTTCGGCTTCCACCTTCTCCAGCTCACGGGCAGCCTCGGCACCAAAGCGTTCCTCCCTCCAGGCGCGCAAGGCGTCGGGATCATCTGCGAATTCCGACTGCGCACGCTGGTAGTCGGCGAATTTGCGGGTTTCCCGACGAGCCTGACGAAGCGGTTCCGGGAGTGCCTTCTCGGCTTCCGCCAGCGCCTGCTCCCGCTCTTTTTCAGACAGAGACTGATCGGTTCGGATACGCAGCTGCTCAACCTGGAACTGGTCTACGGCCTCGTCCATTGCAAAAAAGGCGTCGGCGGTTTGCGCATTCATCCAGGTGCGTCGCAGGGCGCGTATTTCTGCCATTCGCCGTTGCATGTCCTCTGCATTCGTCGTGGCGTCATGACCATAAGTGGCTTCCAGGTCGCCCAACGCCAGCTTGTAGTCCAGATAATCCCCCAGAGTGTCGAGAGCTTCTGATCGGGCCGGCTCTTCAAGCCGGGCCAACGCCTGCTCTATCCGGGCAACCAGTTGGGGTAACGTCTCCTCGCCCAGAGCCGCCAGGTAATATTCAAACAACTGGCGCAACTGCGGCGTGGGGACCAGGGAGCCATTAGCATCGGCTTCGGCCCAGCCACCGGGCACGCTGGTACCCGCCAACGACGCTGGCATTGTATCCGGCACCGCAACCGCGGTTTCGCCGACCAGTGTTGAAGGCACTCCACGTCCTGACGTGGAATCCAACATTGGCACAACGCTGCTTTCTGTATCGGCGGTTGTATCAACTGTCTCCTGGGCGGGGGTCGGGGTATCACCAAAGAAAATGACCATGCCTGCCGCGATCAGCGCCATGACGACGAGCGCCGTGGTTGCAAAACGAAGGAATCCTCTCATGAACGCGGCCTGTTTAAGGGTCGAATGTGGGGTGAGTAACGGTCATGGTGCACGGAACACGCTATCCTGCAGAACGCAGCATAGAGGAATACGGGATACAGCGGTGAGACCGGCGTCAAAACAACCGTAAGCCACGAACGCAAACAAGCCGCAGCCTCAGAGGCTGCGGCTTCATGAATTCAGAGGGAGCGATTATTGAAACCGACATCCACCTTGCGGGAAGGGTCCGAACGGAATGCTGTATCCACTTCCTGAATTCTGCCGCCCTGGCTCAGAAACGATTCAATATCCTGCTGAAGCTGAGCGCGGATTCGCGCACGGCCGGCAATGGAATGTGTATCGTCGCTGTCATGTGTCCAGCTACCGGATTGCTCCAGATTGCTTTCGTCGAATTCACTCATGATTTTCTCCATCAACGAAAACAGTACAACGAGCGCGCCAAGCCTGTTATGGCACGGCCGCCCCATCTCGGCGGATGCGTCTTACTACCTGCCTTGGCGTCTTTATAATCCGCTTTCAGTTGCAACGCTATTTACTGACAACGGCTTTTTTGTAAATTTTTGTAAGCAACTCCACGATATTGTTTTTAAAGAATAATATGAACCAAGCTATACTGGTCTATTGATTGACACAAAGAATGAATAATGATTCACTACTTATAAGGAACCCGCATGGCATATCGGGAAACGGAAAAGATGCGCAATCGCAAGGCAGAGGCCCGCAAGCGCATTATCGAATGCACATACGGATGCGTTGCCGACGGCGGCTTCCGCAGCGCCCAGATAACGCGCATCGCAGCGTGCGCCGGCGTTGCTACGGGAACCATCTACCGACACTTTGAGTCCAAAGAAGACCTGTTTGCAGAGATCTTCAGGATTGCGACACAACGGGAAGTCGACAAAGTCGCTGAGGCACTGGCCGCCGAAGATAACGCCGTTTCCCGTCTGGAAGTGGCCCTTCGCCAGTTTGCGGAGAGAGCCCTGAGAGGCCCGGTGATGGCCTGGTCGCTGATCGCAGAGCCGGTAGACCCGAAAGTTGAGGAAGAGCGCCTCAAGTTCCGCCGCGCCTACGCTCAACTTTTCGAGCAGGCCATCCGGGACGGCATCAAGGAGGGCTGCCTCCCGGATCAGGATGCCAGGCAAAGCAGTACCTGCCTTGTAGGTGCCATTGCCGAAAGCCTTGTGGGGCCTCTGTCCCCGGCACAGGCTGATACCACGGAGCAGGCAGAGACCAACGACCACGATCCGCTGGTCAACTCCATCATTTGCTTTTGCATGCAGGGGTTGACTGGCACCAGGAGATAAACATGAAGGCCCGCCAGCCCCTGCAGCAGGAAACCGCAACCCCCTCCAGTGACGACCGCTACCTGGCGGTTACCCACGAGGTCTTCAATCAGCCACCTGCTCTGGAGGATTACAACCTCTTCGAACAGGACAAGGCCCTGCAGGAGGCGGTCGCCCGGGAGGGCGCCGCAGCAGCGACCAGCGACCTTAAGCAGTTTGGTGCTTTCGCCGGCGCGGCGGACACCATCGCACTCGGCTTCCATGCCAACGAGAACAAACCGGCGTTCAATACCCATGATCGCTTTGGCCATCGCACGGATCAGGTGGACTTCCACCCCGCCTACCACCAACTGATGTCCACAGCGATGGAAAACGGCCTCCACAGCAGCCCGTGGACCAATCCCGGCGCAGGCGCCCATGTCGCGAGAACGGCCAAGTACTACATGCACTCCCAAATTGAGGCCGCCCACTGCTGCCCCATTACCATGACCTTTGCCGCCGTTCCATCAATCCGCAAACAACCGGAACTGGCCGCGGCCTGGGAAAACAAAATCCTCGCCAATAGCTACGACCCCCGAAACCTGCCGGACAGCGAAAAACAATCTGTCACCATCGGCATGGCAATGACGGAAAAACAGGGTGGCAGCGACGTCCGGGCCAACACGACTCGTGCTTACGCCATCGGTGCAGAAGGCCCGGGGCAGGCCTATGAACTGGTCGGCCACAAATGGTTTGTATCTGCCCCCATGTGCGACGCCTTCCTGGTGCTTGCCCAGACCAGAAGCGGCCTGTCCTGCTTCCTGATGCCACGCTGGCGGCCGGACGGCAGCAAGAACCCCTGGCAGATCCAGCGCCTGAAGAACAAGATGGGCAACGTCGCCAACGCCTCCAGCGAAGCCGAACTGCGCGGCGCCCTGGCGTGGATGGTGGGCGAGGAAGGCAGAGGTGTACCGACGATCATTGAAATGGTCGCCATGACACGCTTCGACTGCATGATCGGCAGCTCCGCCGGCATGCGCCAGGCACTGGCCCAGTCGTCCCACCATTGCCGCCACCGCAGCGCCTTCGGTGGGCGACTCAGCGAACAGCCGCTGATGCAGAACGTCCTCGCCGATCTTGCACTGGAAAGCGAAGCCGCCCTGGCCTACACCATGCGAATCGCAAAATCCCTGGACAGCCAACATCTGGAGCACGAGCGCCTGCTGGCACGACTGGCCACTCCGGTTGGCAAGTACTGGATCTGCAAACGCACCCCCAACCACGCCTACGAAGCCATGGAATGCATCGGCGGCAGCGGCGTGATGGAAGACTGCATCATGCCCCGACTGCTGCGGGAATCCCCAGTCAACGCCATCTGGGAAGGCAGCGGCAACGTCCAGTGCCTGGACACCCTGCGCGCACTGCAGAAAGAACCAGACACCCTCGACGCCTTCTTCAGCGAAGCCGCCGAAGCCCGCGGCGCCGACGCCCGCTTCGACCGCTTCCTGGCCCAGTTGCAGAACGACTTCGCCGACATCAGCGACTTCGAATACCGCGCCCGCAACCTGGTGGATCGCCTGGCCCTGTTGATGCAGTCGTCACTGCTGCTGAGAAACTCCGACCCTGCGGTCGCCGACGCCTTCTGCGCCTCCCGCCTGGAACACAACGGCGGCCTGAACTATGGCAACCTGCCCTCCGGCACTGACCCGGCCGCCATTATCAAACGGGCGACGCCTGTAGTAGGCTAGAAAACAGACTGCTGGACAATACATAATGTCTGGCGAAGCGGACTCCACCTGAAAGGTTCGCGAACTGGAGGCGATGGGCTTTCCAAAACTGTGCGGAGCCATGGATGGCGGAGCCCAAGCGTCACATGGATGTGCCGCAGGAGCGTGTTTTGGAAAGCCCATCGCCTCCAGTTCCAGCACCAAAATCGGAACACCTATGTCTGAAGCTCTAAGAAGGCTGCTAAAAGAGGGCAATACGCCCCAGCAAACAGTCATCACGCCCCACGTGGGCATCCTGACCCTGCATTTCCAGCTCTACGGCTGCGAAGACCTCAAAGCCAAACGCAAAGTCTTCACCGCCCTGAAAGCCGTCTGGGGCAAAGAACCCGACCTGGCCGTCGCCGAAACCGCCGACCAGGACGCCCTCGACTGCGCCACCTGGACCATCGCCGCCCTCGGAGGCTCATCGCAACAGATCGCCCAGCGCCTCGACCAGATCGAAAAAGCCATACAGGAACGCATCGACGCTGCCATACTGGACGTACACCGAGAGATACTTTGACCCTCCCGCCATGCAGGGCCCATGCTGTAGCGTATGGTTTCACGACACCGTATACTACGCCCCCTCAGGGAGAACGGAACGCCCGGGACAGGCTTTGCGAATGACCACTGATAGTGTGTGGCACCTATGACCGGAAAGAAAAAATCCGCCCAGGCCTCGGTAGAGGCCATGTATCGTGTATTCACCGTGCCCGAGGCGCCTGAATCCACCTTGAGCAGGATTGACCAGAACATATCCCGCAACCTTGCCGGATTCCTCCAGGAACACATCGTTGCGGTCGAGCGGGATCTTTCCGAAGTCGAGAAAGACTTCTCGGACTACGCCATTCCGGAAAAGCCCATCTTCGTCTCCGAACAGGCCCAATTCCTGCTCGACAAGCTGGTGGCCAACTCGGTACACACGGCGTCTCCCAGCTTTATCGGCCACATGACCTCGGCACTGCCCTATTTCATGTTGCCGCTGTCCAAGATCATGATTGCCCTCAACCAGAACCTGGTCAAAACCGAAACCTCCAAGGCCTTCACACCCATGGAGCGCCAGGTACTGGGCATGATCCACCGACTGGTGTACGAGCAGGACGGTGCCTTCTACCGCAAGTGGATGCACGATCCCCGCTACGCCCTCGGTGCCATGTGCTCCGGCGGCACCGTGGCCAACCTGACCGCACTCTGGGTGGCACGCAACAACGCGTTCCCCGCCGAAGGCAGCTTTCGTGGCATCCATCAGGAAGGCCTGTTCCGGGCACTACGCTATTACGGCTGCGAGGGTGCCGCCATTCTGGTCTCCCGCCGCGGCCACTACTCACTGCGCAAAGCCGCCGATGTACTGGGTCTGGGCCGGGACTTCCTGGTGCCTGTCGACACCGATGACGACAACCGCATCAACACCGATGCACTGCGGGAGAAATGCCTGGAGCTGCACCGCCAGAAAATCCGGGTCATGGCCATCTGCGGCATTGCCGGCACCACCGAGACCGGCAACGTCGACCCGCTGGACGCCATGGCAGACATCGCCCGGGAGTTCAACGCCCATTTTCATGTGGACGCGGCCTGGGGTGGGCCGACACTGTTTTCCCGCACCCACAGGCACCTGCTCAGGGGCATCGAAAAGGCCGACTCGGTGACCTTCGACGCCCACAAGCAACTCTATGTTCCCATGGGGGCTGGGCTGGTGGTGTTCCGCGACCCGGGCCTGGCAAGCGCTGTCGAGCATCACGCCCAGTACATTATCCGTAAGGGCTCGCGGGATCTGGGTAGTACCACCCTGGAAGGTTCGCGGCCGGGCATGTCAATGCTGATCCAGTCGGGGTTGAGAATCCTGGCGCGGGAAGGCTATGAGATCCTCATCGACCAGGGCATCGACAAGGCACAAACCTTTGCGGAAATGATCAACGCAGAAACGGATTTCGAGCTCATCACCAAACCAGAGCTCAATATCCTGACTTATCGCTATTGCCCGGAGAAAGTGCAGCAGGCACTGGCAATCGCGGACTCGCTACAGGCCGAACGGCTCAACACCTGCCTGAACCGCATCACCAAGTTCATTCAGAAAACCCAACGTGAACGGGGTAAAGCCTTCGTTTCCCGTACCCGGCTCGAACCGTCGCGTTATTATCACTTCCCCTGCATCGTATTCCGGGTGGTATTGGCCAACCCGTTGACCACGAAAGAAATCCTCGCGGACATACTGAAGGAACAGCGGGATTTGTCATCGGACGAGGGCATCCAGGACGAAATCACCATCCTGGACCAGATGGCCGATGCCGTGTTGAAGCAGCATCAGCCGGGCGTTCGGCAGGCCTGACAAAGATCAGTAAAGCGCCTCTTCGTCATCCAGGACTTCGTCCAGGATATCGAGAAACATGTGGTCCGCCCGACTCCAGCTCTCTGGGATACGGATCGTGGTGTTGGCGCTGATCTCACGGGCAATCAACTCATTGGCATTGGGCTGATTGCGATATTTGCGGGCAATTTCCACCGATTTCACCGCAATGGTCGGATCACTGAGGACCTTCTTGATAAACACCCTGAGCTCGTCAATGACCTTCGCCTGACGGCTTTCTTCTGCTGAACTCATGAATCAATCCCCGGACAGAGTGGCAACGTATTGGGAGGCAAACGCCTCCCGTATTGAAGAATAGTATGGGCCAAACAGGCACCTGACAACCAGCGCGACAATCCCTTACAGCATCAGCCCGCGCAGGGTGAAGAACAGGATGGCCGCCATACAGGCCGACGCAGGCACCGTAATGATCCAGGCAGCAACGATACGAGTCAGGTGCGAACGCTTGACCATCTCCTCGCGGTAGATCTTTTTAAGGCGCTTGCGCTCCTTCTTGGAGAGCGGTACCTGTTTCTTTTTCTTGGCTTGTTGGAGCAGGTTTTCCATCTGCTCAACCGAGGCGTTACGGAAATCTTCCAGGAACGGGCGCAGGCGCTCACGCTCCTCTTCCTCATGGCTGTCCATGATGTTGTGGAGCTGGGTGGCGTAGTTTGACTTCAGGTACTCCCTCAGGAAACCAACACCAAACACACCACCGATGGCAATGTGGGTGGAACTGACCGGGAGCCCCAACTGGGAGGCGATGATGACGGTAAGCGCCGCCGACAGGGCGATACAGAACGCCCGGGTTTTATCCAGTTCAGTGATCTCAGTCCCCACGGTCTTGATCAGGCGTGGGCCGAACAGCATCAGACCAACGGCCAGACCAAGGGCACCAACCAGCATTACCCACAAAGGAATGGACGCTGCGGTGACCACTGCACCAGCCGACAGTGCATCGTTAATGGCCGCCAGCGGGCCGATGGCATTGGCCACATCGTTCGCCCCATGGGCGAAACTGAGTAATGCCGCGGCAAATATAAGCGGCCAGGTAAACAGGGTATTCACTCCGGCAGAGCTGTTTTCCATGGTTGCGGCACGGCGGCCGACCAGAACCCGCATCAGGAAGAAAATGACTGCGGCGAGCCCCAGACCAACCAGAGAGGCCCCCAGGAAGTCTACTTCAACGACCTTCTTGACCCCCTTCACCATCAAATAGGTGCCAAAGGCCCAGGCCATGATCGCCACCAGCCAGGGCACGAAGATTCTTGCCGCCGGCACCACGTTCTTGCGATACAGCACGGTCTTCTTGATGGCATACAGGAACAGCGCCGCCAGCACGCCACC
The DNA here is from genome assembly GCF_054968585.1 of Marinobacter sp. G5_S1_61_S3. NCBI lineage: Bacteria > Pseudomonadati > Pseudomonadota > Gammaproteobacteria > Pseudomonadales > Marinobacteraceae > Marinobacter > Marinobacter sp. G5_S1_61_S3. Next base: position 46,578 of record NZ_JBQKUK010000002.1, read on the forward strand.
CATTACGGGGGAAATCACCCAACTGGCGACAATTTTGGCCATGACGGCCCAGTCGGCAATGCCCCAGCCGCCGGCGGCAATTCCGGCCCCAAGAACGCCCCCGACAATGGAGTGGGTAGTGGACACCGGAGCACCCATCCAGGTGGCCAGGTTCAGCCACAGGGCGCCGGCAAGAAGTGCGGCTGTCATCAGCCACACGAAGGCGCTGACATCATCGAGCCTTTCAGCGGCAATAATGCCCCCTTTGATGGTCGAAACCACGTCACCACCGGCGACAATAGCACCGCCGGCCTCAAACACGGCGGCGATCAGAACCGCGCCACCCAGAGACAGCGCCCCGGACCCCACCGCCGGGCCGACGTTGTTGGCGACGTCATTCGCGCCGATATTGATGGCCATGTAGCCACCGATGACCGCAGCTGCCATCAGCAGCATGTTGTTGGGCATGCCGTCGCTGATCTGTCCCACGGCTATAAATATGCAGAGCAGGAACAGGAAGCTGAAGCCAACGCGATAACGCTCGGTCGATGGGCTGGTCAGGAGAGTATCGAGGAATCCGTTTTTGCCGGCCATAATACGTCAGGTCTCGCAACAGGGAGGATACGGGAAGCTACAGTTTCACAGTACTTACGGCGGCAACTATAAATTTTTTGCCATGAAATTGAAACATAACGGTCATAATGGTGATTGCTTGACCAAAGTCGCTGTACAGATTTCCCGCTTCGACTAATCTGATTCACTATCCCGGCTCACGCAGTCTGGACAAAGCACCAACAACAAATCGACAACAACAAAAGTGTCATGACCAGACTCCCCGATACCAGCCAACAAGTAGCCGACGAAGGCGAGGAGGAACGCGTCTCCCGCCTGCTGACCGGTCTGTCAGCCATGGCCATCCTCTTCCTGCTGGGCATTGGCGCCAAGGCGTGGTTTGCAAACCACACTCACCACGCCTTCTCGCTCTGGTTCTTTGCGGGACTGGTGGCAATGAACATGCTGTCCTTTGCCCGTTCCCGCAACCGCCGCCATCAGAAGGCTGGCATGATCTCCATTGTCGGCCTGCTGTTCGGATACCTGATCATCACCGGTGGCGAGAGCAACACCGGCCCACTCTGGTTCTACGTGTTCCCGCCGCTGCTGTTTTACCTGACCGATCTGAAAACCGGCACAGCGGTATTGTTATTCTGCTGCCTGCTGGCGGTCGTGGTTTTCCAGTTCCCTGAACTACCGTTGGTGACCGCCGAATACAGCACAGACTTCAAGATCCGTTTTTTCGCCACGCTGACGTTCGAGTCCATCTTCTGTTTCGTGCTGGAAGCCAGTCGCCTGAAGGCACGCAATGAGTTGATGGATATGGCCCGTACCCACCAACATGCAGCCCGTACTGACGAACTGACGGGCCTGTCCAACCGCAGGGACATGCAGCATCGGCTGAACGAGGAGTATTCAAGGTACCGGCGTTCCGGCCACCATTTCTCCATCGTTCTCATCGACCTGGATCTCTTCAAGCGTATCAACGACGACTACGGACACGACGCCGGTGACCACGTACTGCGGGCCTTCTCGGAATTGATGCAAACCGTTATCCGCCAAACGGATGTGGCCGCACGCTGGGGCGGAGAGGAGTTCCTGATCCTGTTGCCGGACACGTCACTGCTACAGGCTCTCACTCTCGCAGAACGGCTACGTTCCGAGGTGGCCAGTGCCGAGTTCTCCTTTACCGGCCAGCGCATGCCCGTCACCATCAGCGCCGGCATCTGCTCCATTGCCAAGACCGGCTCAGTGGATGAATTACTGAAACAGGCTGACGTCCACCTATACAGCGCCAAGGAAGACGGGCGCAATCGCGTTGCTCCCAGAGTACGAACCTCCCCTAGGGAAACCAGCCCTTCCGGAGCCGGATCTTGAGCGTTACCGCATCACCGGCTATGATCGGGCCCCAACGCAGACAGCCGTCAAGGGACGGTTGTCGTTACGAATCAACAGGACCATTCATGGCTTCAATCCGGATTCTGGTCGGCAGCGTTTATGGTGGCGCCCTGCTGACGGCACGTACCTTGAAGAAAACCCTGGAACCGGAAGGGCATCGGATCACGATCCTTGAGGAACCCGACCTGGAGGACATCACCGGGAACGACGAACCGCTTTTGGTGTGTACATCAACCACTGGCCAGGGAGAGCTCCCCCCCAACCTGCTACCGTTCTATTTGCGGCTGCGCGAGCAACTGCCCCAACAACCCGCGCGTCCGTTTGGCGTAATTGTGCTTGGCGACAGCTCCTACGGTGACACCTTTTGTGGTGCCGGTGAGCTGATGGAAGAGGCTTTATACGAAACTTCAGCCCGGAAAGTGGGGGATACCTTGAGGATTGATGCCCTGGAAACCACCGAGCCGGAGATGGAAGCCGTTCCCTGGGTACGGGAGTGGCTTGAACAGCTGTAACACCTGACACAAGTGACGTTCGAAAACCGGCATTATCAGCCTTGAGCCCCCCGGCAGATAACGCCATACTGAGCCAGACAATCACAACAAGATCGGTACTACGTGCGCCATATTGCTCAGTTTTTCGCCCTGGCGGGCGCATTGATCATGATGGCTTTCGGAACCCAGGCAAACGCGGCTTCGCCCGGCTTTGCAGAACCGGATATGGACTATATTCGGGTGGCACCTTCGGAACAGATGGATCTCAGGGAAGCCCTTGCTTCCGACCGATGGCAGTCACTGGAAGGCGAAAGCCCCAACTTCGGCTACATTCGCGATACCGTGTGGCTCCGCGTTCCTGTATCCGCCATACCCAGTGACCGTAAGCTACTGGAGATACGCTACCCCCAGCTCGACGATATCACCTTCTACCTGATAGAGAATGGCGTCGTCAGGCAACGCATCTCAACGGGCGACCACCTTCCCTTTGCGCAGCGCCAGATTCAACACCGCAACTTTCTGTTTTCCTTCGAAACCGATCCGCTAAGCGATTACCAGGTGTTTTTGCGTGTTCGGACTCAGGGCGCCATGCAGATCCCCATCAGACTGTGGGACCCTCGAACCTACTTCGAAGCCACGTCCATCGAAGACCAGATGCACGCGATCTATTACGGCATCCTGATCATGGTGATCTTTTTCAACCTGTTTATCTTCCTGGCACTGAGAGAGCGCATGTACCTGCTGTACGTGCTCTCCACCCTCAGCTATCTGATGTTTATTGGCAGCCTGAATGGCAGCACCTACCAATTGCTCTGGCCAGAGTCGCCCTGGCTGCACAACCAGACCATGGTTCTCACCGTGCCGGTGGCATTGATATTCACCCTGTTGTTCTCACGTGCCTTCCTCAACCTGCGCGTCACCAGCCCGCGCATGGACAAGCTTGTGTGGTATATGGTGTTGGTGAACGTCGTGGTGGCGGTGGCAACGTTCGTTACCGACTACAGCGTTGCCAGCCGGCTCACGGTTGCCCTGGCAATCCCCAGCTGCCTGCTGTTGACCGTTATGGGGCCGATACAATGGATTCGGGGCAACCCCCAGGCCGGCTACTACACCATAGCCTGGGGCCTGCTCACCCTGGGCAGCGCCATCACCGCAGCCAATAAATACGGCTTCGTGCCCAACAGCTTCGTGACGGCCTACGGCATCGAAATCGGCTCCGCGCTCGAAGCCGTCCTGTTGACCATCGCCCTAGCCGCCCGGCTCTACCAGGAACGAGAAGACAAGGTTCGCGCCCGCGAAGCAGAGATCACCGCCATGGCGGCACGGCGCTCGGCAGAGCTGCGACTGATCGAACAGGCCCTCCACAACCCGCTAACGGGATTGCCCAATCGCGCCTGCCTGGAAATGACCATCAACGAACTGATCAACCGAGAGCCGGAAAAGCGCCTCTCCATTGCGGTGATCCACCTAAGCAACCTTCCAGCTATTACCAAAACCCTGGGGCATCGCAACACCGACCGGCTGCTCGAGCTTGCCGCCCGGCGTTTCAACAGCATCGTCAGCGAACTGCCCGGCATCTGTGCGGTCGAGACCAATGATCGGAAGAGTTTCTACCTGGCCTCACTGGAGTCGGCCACCTTCGGGTTTATCGTGGAAGCAGATGTTATTTCGGAAACACCCCGTGCCATTGTTCGTGCCCTTGAGGAAATCCGTGCACCGCTGGACTATCTGGGCATGCAATTGCCGCTGGCCCCCCACACTGGCTCGGCGATCTACCCGGATCACGCCACCGACACCAATACCCTGATCCGGCGCGCCTTTATTGCGCAGGGCTCGGACGACGCCCGAGACCGTGGGCTGGCCTATTATCAGCCGTCGCGGGACTCCTACAGCGCGGACCGCCTTACCCTGGTGTCCGAGCTGCAACGTGCCCTTCAACACGGTGAACTTGCCCTATACCTGCAGCCAAAGCTGTCACTGAAAACCAGGGAGGTGGTCGGCCTTGAAGCGCTGATTCGCTGGCCCGGCCGGAAAAAGCCAATACCCGCCGACGAGCTGATTGCCCTGGCCGAGCAGTCCGGGCTGATCAAGCCATTGACACGCTGGGTACTGGAACAATCACTTGCGCTGAGAGGGCAATTGCTGGAGAACGGCTACCCGCTCAATATCTCGGTGAACATCTCCCCCAACAACCTGCGGGAACCGGACTTCCCGTTATACGTCCAGCGCCTGATGAGCAGCCATCACACGCATCGCGGAGCGATCATCCTGGAAGTTACTGAGACCTCAATGATGCAGGACCCGGTCAACTCACTGCGCGCCCTCAATTCCCTGCACACCACAGGTATCCCGCTGTCCATTGACGACTTCGGTTCCGGCTACTCTTCGCTGTCGTATATCAAGCGATTGCCCGCCAGCGAGATCAAGATCGACCGCTCACTGGTCACCGACCTGGCATCCCAGGCTGGAGACCGTGTCATCGTCCAGACCACGATCGAAATGTGCCACAGCCTGGGTTATGCCGTTGTGGCCGAGGGTGTGGAGAGCGCAGAGGCAATGGAACTGCTGGACAAGATGGGCTGTGACATGATCCAGGGCTACATCCTGACGCCGCCACTGCCGTTCGACGACATCATCGTTTGGCTGGCCGACTACAAACATCATGGGAGAAGCCACAAGCTTGGCTAACTATCTCCGCAAACCTATCCCCGTTGACGGATGAGGGCTTCCTGGGTGGTCGATGCTACCAACCGGCCCTGGCGATCAAAAAAGTTACCGCGATTGAAGCCGCGTCCGCCAGAGGCGCTGGGGCTGTCCTTGTCGTAGAGCAACCACTCGTCCATACGGAACTCACGATGAAACCAGATGGAATGATCCAGACTCGCAACCTGCATCTTCTTGTTCATAAATGACACGCCATGGGGGTTCAGCGACGTCCCCAGGAAAGAAAAGTCTGACGCGTAGGTCAGCAGGCAACGGTGCAACACCGGATCGTCTGGCAGGTGCCCCTGGGTACGGAACCAGCTCTGCTTGTAAGGCGGCCGCGGTTCCGGCTTCAATGGATTGACCGGGTCTACGGGACGGATTTCGATGGGACGATCCCGGGTCAGGGTGTCGCGGAGATGTTCGGGAACATGGGGAGCCAGCAGTTCGCCGTACTCCTGCTCGGATTTAAGGCCTTCCGGATCCGGTGCCGAGGGCATGTCGAGCTGATGTTCGAAGCCTTCTTCGGCCACCTGGAATGACATGGAGCCGGTCAGGATCTCCTTGCCACCCTGACGTGCAATCACCCGTCGGACGGAGAAACTGCCACCGTCCCGAACCCGCTGGACCTCGTAGTCGATGGGCATGCTGTGATTGCCGGGGCGCAGGAAGTAGGCGTGCAGCGAGTGCGGCAGGCGACCTTCCACCGTACGGCTGGCGGCCATCAGCGCCTGCCCCAGAACCTGGCCGCCAAACACGTTGGGAAAGCCGAGATCTTCACTGTCCCCCTGGAAATGGTCGTCACCGATGGGGGAGAGATCCAGCAGATCCACCAGTTTTCTGGTTACTTCAAGCATGCCAGCTCCTGTCAATATCGTTAGCTCACGAATGAGTTTCTACCGCAAGCTGGGGATTTTCGCAATCCTGATACCACCCTCAGTTATGAATCGGCGGCACCTCCTTCGACAGGGCCTGCTTCTCCATCGCATAACCACCGGTTACCGCAAAGCCCAGAACCTCGCCAGACTCACTCTTGAACAGGGCACGGACATCCTGGCCGTCCGCATCCACTTCCCAGTTGCCCGACGCATTCGCCGGTGGCGGACACACCGCTGTTGGACAACAGGGGGTCTTGACCATGACCGGCATGGTGCCGTACTTCACTTCAGTGCGCTCACTCACCAGTGTTTTTGCCAACGCACGGGCGCACGCCATCAGCGGCAGCACATACAGCAACACGTGACCGTCGACTTCAGCGCAGTCACCCAGTGCATAAACATCTGGCATTGAAGTCTCCAGGGCGCGGTTGACCACGATGCCACGCTGGGTCTCCAAGCCCGCTGCTGCAGCCAGCTCCGTGCGTGGTCGCAGCCCGACCGCGGAAACAACCAGGTCGGAGTCCAGTTCCTCGCCATTGGCCAGGGTCAGGCGGACACCTTCCCCGCTATTGGCAATGTGCTCCACAACCGTTTCCAGATGAAAACGGACGCCCAACCCTTCCAGTCCATCGCGCACCGCTGCCGCAGCAGCCGGTGGTAGAAGTCCCGGCATCAGGGCATCAGAAGGAGCAATCACATCCACGTCGACATCGCCGTTGCGAAGGTCGTTGGCAAACTCACAACCGATCAGGCCTGCGCCCATGATGGCCACCCGCTTCTTGCCCTTCAGAGCCTTGCGAAAGGCACGGTAGTCCATCAGGTCGTTGATGGAAAAGACACGCTCATGGCCGTCACCGGCAATGGACAGGCGAATCACATCGGCACCCCAGGCCAACACCAGTTTGCTGTATCCTAGCCGTTCGTCCCCCAGCACAAGTTCGTGGGCATCCGGATCAATGCCGGTCACGGTGGTGTAAGTACGCAGCTGAAGGTTCAGTTGCTCCACCATTGCCTCCGCCGACGCCTGCGCCAGTTCATCGGCCTCTTTGCCCTTGGTAAAGCCAGTGGAAAGCATGGGCTTGGAGTAACTATAGCCATCGTCCGCCGTTACCATGACGATTGGTATGTCCTTGTCCTGCTTACGGATTTCCTTAGCCAGCGAATAGCCTGACAATCCGGTACCCACAATCACGATGGGGGCGTCTGCGTTCATTACTGCTCTCCAAACCTGTTCAGCGGTACCGGCGTATCAGCCGATTTCAATCATCTCGAAGTCTTCCTTACCCACGCCGCAGTCCGGGCATTCCCAATCTTCCGGTACGTCTTCCCAGGCGGTTCCGGGCTCAATACCGTCTTCCGGCCAGCCTTCCGCCTCATCGTAAATAAATCCACAGACAACGCACTGCCACTTCTTCATGTCATTCCTCCGAAACTCGTTGGGGCGCGATAATAATTGTCAGACAATTGTGCGCGCAAGTCTTTCATGCACCGAGTTGGCACCATTCACACTGGGAAACCATCATACCCACCGCTGCGGCATTGACCAATGCCGTCGCCGACGGCTATTCAACGGGTTTTCTGCCAATCGCCAGAATTTCCATCAGGCGAACCGGGAAACGCCCCTCCCTTCAGCGTGCCACCTCCGGTATAATCGGCCGTTTTACGATAGGACCCCAGTGCTATGACCGACACCGTCGCCGAACTGAATCAGGTAATGGCCGAAGCCGACTGCCTGGTGAGCGAACAGCAGGTACAGGCTGCCATCCAGTCTCTTGCAGAAGAGATCACCGGGCGCCTCAAGGACACCAACCCGCTGTTGTTCTGTGTGATGAATGGCGGCCTTATCCTCACCGGCCACCTACTGCCAAGGCTGACGTTTCCCGTGCAGGCGGAATACCTTCACGCCACTCGCTACCGCCAGGAAACCACCGGTGGCATCCTGGAGTGGAAACTGCAGCCGGAAGCCAATATGAATGGCCGCACGGTACTGATCGTTGACGACATCCTCGACGAGGGTACGACACTCTGCGCCATTGCAGATTACTGCCTCGCCCATGGCGCCAGCGAGGTTCTGACGGCCGTATTGGTCGACAAACAACACGATCGCAAGGCAAAGCCAAACCTGAAGGCAGACTTTACCGGCCTGGAAGTTGAGGACCGTTTCCTGTTTGGCTACGGCATGGATTACAAAGGTTACTGGCGCAACGCCCCGGGAATTTATGCCGTCAAGGGACTTTGACCGGTACGCACCCAGCATGTTTGAGGGTGAAAACGCCATCTCCACCCCCGCTACGGACTGGTACCGCTCTTTTTCAGCAGCCGCGCTGAAGAACCCGGCCATCCACGGGCCGCTCAGCCACTGGCTGACGCTGGAGGGCTCACTGACCCGGGCGCTTCAACTCCGATGCCGCGAGCACTTTCACGTGGATATCCTCCAGGAAGGTTTTGCCCGCCCCACTGTGGAGGAGGCCCATACCCTGGGTATTCCGGTGCGCCAGAATGCGTGGATCCGCGAGGTCTGCCTGAACGGCGACAACACCCCCTGGGTGCTCGCCCGTACGATCATTCCATTGGCTACCCTATCAGGGCGTGGACGCCGCCTGCGCAACCTGGGACGCCGCCCTCTCGGCGCCTATCTGTTCAGCAACCCACAGTGGCAACGGGGGCCGTTCGAGATCGGTCTTTGCCATCGGGCTAACCGCCATCAACCCATGGCGGCCCGCCGCTCCCGTTTTTTCAGCGGTCATCATAGCCTCTTGGTCGGCGAGTATTTCCTGCCCACGCTCTGCCCCTGACGCAGCGGCTCTTTTAACCGAACCTCACCGCTGGCTATAATCCCCGCTCAGCCTCAGCAACATCATCCCGGACGGACCAGACCTATGCTGCCCAATGCCGTGCCAGATCACATCCAGGCCCGCCTTGCAGACTACGCCCGACTGCTGCGAGTCGATCGCCCCATCGGCAGCCTGCTCCTCCTATGGCCAACCTACTGGGCACTTTGGCTGGCTGCAGACGGCTTCCCCAGCGTTGGCAACTTTATCGTCTTTACCCTCGGCGTATTCATGATGCGAGCTGCCGGTTGCGCCATCAACGATTTTGCCGACCGCAAGGTGGATCGACACGTCAAACGCACCAAAGACCGCCCACTGACCTCCGGTCGCATCGAAGCCTGGGAAGCCGTGGCCCTGTTCGCAGGCCTCTGCGTGACCGCTTTCCTGATGGTAGTGCTGTTCACCAACACGCTGACACTTTATCTGTCGCTCGGGGGTGCAGTACTGGCGTTCATCTACCCGTTCATGAAGCGTTACACCCATCTGCCGCAACTGTTTCTTGGGGCCGCCTTTTCCTGGGCCATTCCCATGGCCTGGGCCGCCGAGGCCGGTGAGGTCACAAAACTGGCCTGGCTGCTGTTTACCGCCAACGTGCTCTGGACCGTAGCCTACGACACCCTGTACGCCATGGTGGATCGTGATGACGACATCCGGATTGGCATCAAATCCACGGCCATTCTGTTCGGAGACGCCGACCGGGCGGTTATCGCAATCCTGCAGGCCCTGGTGGTGCTGATTCTCATCCTCGTGGGCCAGCAGGCCGAGCTCGGCGTTTTCTATTACCTCGGGCTCGTCGCCATGGCGTGCCTGTTTGTCTTCCAGCAGCACCTGGCCCGCTTCCGCGAACGCGACGGATGCTTCAAGGCCTTTCTCAACAATAACTGGGCGGGCTTTGCAGTTTTCACCGGTCTGTTGATTGACCGGATCATCAGTTAGTCGAACAAATCCAGTCACAGCCTGCTACTGTCATATACTTGTAACACTACCCGGTTGTAATGAGGCAGCAACAATACTCGGTATGACACAGGTTAATGCTCATGACTGGAAAAACTGTCCTGATCGTCGATGACGAGGCACCCATCCGCGAAATGATCGCTGTGGCCCTCGAAATGGCCGACTACGACTACCTTGAGGCAGCGGATGCCCGCGAAGCGCATGCCCTGATCGTTGACAAACAGCCCGACTTGATACTCCTTGACTGGATGCTGCCAGGCACCAGCGGCGTGGAACTGGCCAGGCGCCTGAAAAAAGAAGAGGCAACGGCGGAAATCCCCATCATCATGCTGACGGCCAAGGTCGAGGAAGACAATAAGATCCAGGGCCTGGAAGTGGGTGCGGATGACTACATCACCAAGCCCTTCTCGCCGAGGGAGCTGGTGGCCAGGCTGAAAGCCGTATTGCGCCGCACCACGCCGCCCGGCGTGGAAACTCCGATCGAAGTGGATGGCCTGACCCTGGACCCGGTCGGCCACCGGGTCACCACGGAAACCGGCGCACTGAACATCGGCCCCACGGAATATCGGTTACTGCAGTTCTTCATGACACACCAGGAACGGGTTTATACTCGCTCCCAGCTGCTTGATCAGGTGTGGGGTGGGAACGTCTATGTTGAAGAGCGAACCGTCGACGTTCACATACGCCGTTTGCGCAAAGCCCTTGGCGACCAATATGATCACCTGATCCAGACAGTGCGTGGCACCGGCTACCGGTTCTCAACCAGAGCAGCATAACCACAACCGGCGCCCTTTACCCCGAAAAGGGCCCGGAACTGATTCAGGGGCAGCTGTAATGCAACACAACTGGTCAAAGTACCTGCGATGGATTATCACGCTCCTGATAGCCTGCACGGCCGTCGGGCTTTTCTTTGGCGAGCCCCTCTACGGGCTGACGGCAGGGCTGCTGGCTTACCTGTGGTGGACTCTGGCCCAGGCCAAACGTCTGTACCATTGGCTCGGCAATCCCAGCGGCAGTGACGAAGCCCCTCAGAGTGTTGGTCTCTGGGGCGACATCTTCGACGGCCTACACAGGCTTCACCAGAACCACCTACGCACCCAGGACAAACTTCGCGCCCAGATCAACCGGGTCCAGGAGTCCACCAATGCCATGCGGGATGGTGTGATCATGACCGACTCGCGGGGCGCCATGGAGTGGTGGAACGGCTCAGCGGAGCATCTTCTGGGCTTTCGTCGCAGTTCGGACCGCGGGCAGTTTATTCACAACCTGATCCGCAACCCCGCGTTCAAGGCCTACTTCGACTCCCGCGACTACCGGGAACCATTGGAACTGAACTCACCCGCAAAACCGCACATTCACCTGCAAATCCAGATCAGCCTGTTTGGCGACGACGACCGCCTGATTGTGGCCAAGGACGTAACCCGCCTGTACCAGCTTGAACAGATGCGACGGGATTTCGTTGGCAACGTCTCCCATGAGATGAGAACACCCCTGACGGTGATCAGCGGCTACCTGGAAACCCTGGTGGACAACGCCGACGACCTGCCGCCCAAATGGCGGCGCGCCATCAACACCATGGCGCAGCAGTCCTCGCGCATGGAAGCGTTGATTACCGACCTGATATTGCTGTCCAGAATTGAAACCGGCGAGCAAACCATCAACGATGCGGTCACGGATTTACAGGCGATGATCCAGCAGATCTGCCACGACGCCAAGGCCCTCAGCGGCGACCAGGGCCACGAATTCAACGTCAGCATTGGCGATCGCCATCTGCTGAGGGGCGACGAAAGCCAACTGCGCAGCGCCTTCTCCAACCTGATTTTCAACGCCGTGAAGTACACACCTGCCGGTGGACTCATCACCATCATCTGGAAAACGGACCGCGACGGCGGGCATCTGTCAGTGAAAGATACCGGTATCGGTATAGACCCGGTTCATATCCCACGGCTTACCGAGCGGTTCTATCGCGCCGACCCCAGCCGACACAAGGAGACCGGTGGCACCGGCCTGGGGCTGGCGATCGTCAAGCATGTATTGCTCAACCATGACGGTAACCTGGAAATTCGAAGCCGGATTGGCGACGGCAGCGAATTCATCTGCCACTTCCCCCGGGAACGATTGGCGGAAAGGCTTCCTGAGACCGCGTCCTGATTGGGATAGCTTTCGTGGCTAACCGCCGCTGCGGAAACGGGCGATAAAACGGGACAGGTCTTCCAGCTTTTTCGGGTCTTCGTCCACAAATCGGATGGTCACGCCCACAAAATCCGTGTCCTGGCGTTTGTCCACCGCCTGCAACTGGTGGACGTAACCATTAAGCCGCGCTACCTGCCCTTCGGCCACTTCGATATCCACCACAGCCTGATCAAGGATGCCCGGAAACTGCTGGTCCCGCTTGGCGATCACCCGCACTTCCGTGAGGGTGATGTCCTTGACGACTGAGCGCAGAGTGCTGTCTGAAAAACGCACCGACGCCACGCTCATTGGCGGCCTGGCTGTCGACCCGGAGGCAGAGGACGTGGACGACTTGCTGGCACGGACTGGCGCCGGAGAAGCAGCTTCCCGCTTCTGGGTCAGCAGGCTGGCGGATTCGCGAAACGCTTCCGCCGGCCCGGCCATGGACTTCCCGCCTCGATCCATGGCGTCCTTGAGGCGGCGCCCCATCACCTTGATGATCTTATTGCTCAGGCCCTCAGGGCTGAAGGGTTTCCCCAGATACTCAGAGACTCCCCCCTTGACGGCTTCAACCACATGATCCTTGTCACCACGGCTGGTGATCATGATGAAGGGCGTTTTTTCATACTGCGGCTGTTGGCGCATCCACTGCAACAGCTCCAGACCCGACATCTCCGGCATTTCCCAGTCACAGAGGATGAGATCAAACGTTGTGCGCGACATCAGTGATTGCGCCCGGCGACCGTTCTGGGCATCCGTGGTGTCAATCACTGGAAAACGCTGACGCACCGTTCGCTTGACCAGATCCCTCACAAAGCTGGCGTCATCCACCACCAGCGCCTTCAGCGTTGCCATTTTCGGACCTTTTGTCTTTCAGAAAGTTGTCGTATCGTTCTGCAAACTATAGAACAAGCCGATGGCGGGGAATAGCGGGACTACAAAAAGACGACACATCCGATGCGGTGTGGAACACCAGGTTAAAGAATTGTCACCGGAATCCGGTAACAACAGTGTTTCAGGGCCACAAAAACAGGCTACCATGAGCCAGAAACATCCACTCCAGACCGAGGTTTAGCGTGCCGAGCATATTCACAGGGACATCAAAGAGCCAACGGACGATTCGACACCTTTCACTCAGCGGATTGTTCGTCCTGAGCAGTGCGTCCGTGTCCGCGGCCGCTGACGCCGACCTGGAAAACCGTTTCCCCCAGTGCATCGAACACCTGGAAAGCCAGGCCATCGAGGCGGGTGTGTCATCACAAACGGCGGGCGAAGTGCTGGCAGGCGCAGAATACCTGGAGCGAGTGATAGAGCTCGACCGCCGCCAGCCCGAATTCACCACCACCTTCGCGGACTACCTTAACCGCAGGGTCAACTCCGACCGGGTAAGCCGCGGGCGGGAGTTGCTGGACCAACACGAAGCACTGCTTGAACGCGTCACCCGGAAAACCGGCGTGCCCGCCCCCTATCTCGTGGCGTTCTGGGGCCTGGAAACCAACTTCGGTTCCTACTTTGGCAAGATGTCGGTGCCCAGCTCCCTCGCCACCCTGGCGTGCGACGAACGGCGCAGCCAATTCTTTACCGAACAGTTGATTGCAGCCCTGAGAATCATTGACGAGGGCGCGATACCCGCCGAGCAGATGGAGGGCTCCTGGGCAGGCGCCATGGGGCATGTGCAGTTCATGCCAACCGTCTTCCTGCGCCATGCGGTGGATGGCGACGGCGATGGCAAGCGCGACCTGTGGAACAGCCTGCCGGACGCGATGATGTCAGCCGGCCACTTTCTACAGGATCTCGGCTGGGATGGCGACTACCGCTGGGGGCGGGAGGTTCTTCTGCCCCAGGGGTTCGATTACAGCATGGCGGACGGCCGCCGACTACCCCTGGAAAAATGGCGCACCCTGGGCGTAACCGACGCCTTCGGCAATAAACTGGCGAACGAACCCATCGAAGCCGCGCTGGTGGTCCCGGCCGGGCACCGGGGGCCTGCATTCCTGGCCTACAAGAATTTTAATGTGATCATGGGCTGGAACCGCTCTGAATTCTACGCCATCGCGGTTGGACATCTGGCGGATCGCATCGCCGGTGCCGGTAAACTGCAGAACCCGCCACCGAAGGATATGCCAGCGTTGTCACGGAACAACATCCTTACCCTGCAAAAAGCGTTGAACGAGCAGGGATTTGATACCGGGAAACCGGACGGCATCCTTGGCCCCAACACGCGGTCGGCTATTCGCGGCTACCAGTCAGAAAATGGCCTCGTTGCCGACGGCTATCCCGGCGACACGGTTCTCAATGCCTTGGGGGTAGACCTGACGTCTGAAACGTCCGGGAGTGATACCTGACAGCCATCTGCCGACCATCTGGGGCGTGATCCGACAACCGATTCCGCGCATAATACCTGCCGGACTTAAATGACAAGGTGTTATCCCGATGGATTCGATTACCCAGGCGGCACTGGGCGCCTCGCTGGCCGGTGCCGTTGCCGGAAAAACCCTTGGCCGTTCAGCCCTGCTGGTCGGTGCCGTTCTCGGCACCCTTCCCGATCTGGACGTCATCATTGATTACGGCACGGCGGTCGCCAACTTTACCCAGCACCGCGGATTCAGCCACTCGCTGTTTGTCCTGCTGCCGCTGTCCGTATTGCTGGCTTTTGCATTCCATCGGTGGCGCCCCCATCTCGGCTACGGGCGTTGGTTTGCGCTCACCGCGCTTGTGCTTATGACGCACCCTCTGCTCGATGCCTTTACCACCTACGGAACCCAGTTGTTCTGGCCTATAGGACCACCTGTGGCCATCAGCAGCATTTTCATCATCGACCCGCTTTATACCCTGCCGTTACTGATCGGCATCACGGCGTTCCTCATCCGCGGGCCACAAACCAGCGCCATCATGGCCGGCCTGCTCCTTTCAACGCTTTATCTGGGGTGGAGCGCAACGGCGCAACAAATCATCCAGGAACGGGTTGGCCCCACGCTGGCCAAGGAAGGCCTGGAAGAGGCCCCACGGCTGGTTCAGCCAATGCCTTTCAATACCGTACTGTGGCGAGTGACCGTTGTGGGTGAGGAAAAACGAGTGGAAATCGTGACCGGATTCTTCGATGGCGACGGCCCCGTTACGGTGGAACACTTTCCCCGCGAACCCAGCCTGGCAAAGGCCGCCACGTCATTACCAGAAGGCCAGCGACTGGACTGGTTTACGCGTGGTTTCCTGCACTACGACATGGACGGCGACCAGCTCACGGCCACCGATATCCGCCTGGGCATCCCCGGGGCGCATCCCTTCACCTTCATACTCGCCAAGTACCATGGCGACCGTCTTGAGCCAGAGCCCAGTTCACAGCTGGAGCGTCCGGCGATTGGCGGGGAGCTCCTCGGCGTGCTCTGGTCGCGAATGACGGGTTCTGCGGAGGTACTGTGCCTTGCCAGCCTAACGCTGCCGCCGCCAGGAGAAGGGTGTACCTGAGCATGCGCCTGGATTATTTCGTTGCCAACGCGACCACCCTGTCGCGCCGCGATGCGAAAAAAACCATCAGTTCAGGCCGAATCCGGGTGGACGGGCAGATCTGTCGCAAATCCTCTTCTCCGGTGGCCGCAGACACCCGGGTTTCCCTCGATGACCAGCCGCTGTCACTGCCAGGAGAGCGGTACCTGATGCTGCACAAGCCTGCCGGTGTCATCAGTGCCACCACCGACAGTCAGCAGCCCACGGCGCTGGACCTGCTGCCCGCAGATGTCCGCCACGGGCTCCACATCGCCGGGCGGCTGGACGCCGACACCACCGGGCTCCTGCTGCTGACCACCGATGGCCAATGGTCACACCGCATCACATCGCCCCGGGTGAAATGCCCCAAGACCTACCGGGTGACGCTCGCCGAACCCATTGATGACCTCGCCATCACGCAACTGCAACAGGGTGTATTACTGCACGGTGAGTCGCGGCCAACCAGACCTGCCGATGTCCATTTACTCAATGCCGGGGAAATTGACCTGACGTTGTCGGAAGGGCGTTACCACCAGGTCAAACGAATGCTGGCGGCGGTGGGTAACCATGTGACGGGATTGCACCGATGGCGTGTCGGCCCCCTCGTACTCGACAACTCACTGGCGCCGGGAGAATACCGGGAACTAACCACGGAGGAAGTGAACAGCCTGGGCTGATCAGGTGCGTTCGAAGCGCTGGGCCTTCAGGTTTTTGCGCACGGAACCTGCCTCGAACACCTCGCCGTTCATGGCGATATAAACCCCGTGAGGCAATAGCTGGACCGCCGCCCATGCATAGCCGATATTGAAAACCGCGTCACTCCGGCGCATACGTGCCGGCTGCATGGCGCCAAACAACACAATGGTTTTCCCTTTCACCGACAGCAGCTCTCTGGCGGTTTCCGGCATGGTATCGGTACCGTGGGTGATCAGTATGCGCTCGGCGTTACACTGACTGACGGCGGTTCTGATGACCTCCCGGTCGCCGTCCGTGATTTCCAGACTGTCCTTGCGCAGTAACCCGTGCAGGGTATAGCCGTCATGGATGTTGGACTCCGCCAACAGCTCCGCAATCAGACTATCGCCAATCTCAAACTCGCTGTTGGCATCGAAATACACCTTGTCGATGGTGCCACCGGTGGTGAATATCTCAATCATACGCTGCGTTCCCGATTCGCCAGAGGTCAGTTCACGCTCACGGATGCACCATCCGAAGCGGCATAAGCTGCGTTCTTTTTCCGCTCATACGCACGCGCGGCCGCAGCAACACTGCCACCGGCGCCGGTGGTCAGCCATCGTTTGATCCGGCCCGCATCCCCCATCGGTGAACGGGTGCCCAGAGAATCAAGCAGCACCGTTACCAACGGCTTGCCATCCAGTTCAAACAGCATAACGAGGCAACGGCCAGCTTCGGACAGATAGCCCGTTTTACTGATCCCCACGCCCCAACTGTCACGATGAACCAGGACATTGGTATTCCCGAACGCCAGTCGATATCTGGGTTGGCGGAACTGGGCGGTGAAATAGCGGGTGGTGGAATACTCCCGTATCTGTGGGTATTGGCTGGCCGCCCTGACCAGGCGAACCAGATCCGCCGCGGTGGAACGATTGTCAACCGACAACCCAGTGGGATCCACGAAGGTTGTTTTCAGCATTCCCAACTCAACGGCCTTGGCATTCATCGCTTCGATAAAGGCGTCATACCCACCGGGATGGTGTCTTGCCAGGGTATGGGCCGCAAAATTCTCTGACGACATCAGTGCAATACGCAGTACGTCAGAGCGTCTGAGCTCGGAGCTCACACGAATACGGGTATAGGCATTCGCCGGAGCGGGAATATGGCGCTCCCGGAAGTCCAGCCATTCGGTCAGGGGCTCGCCGGACTCCATCACCACCAGCGCAGTCATCAATTTGGTGATGGACGCGATGGGCACCCGTCGATCCGCATTCTTGCCGTAAACCAGCCCCTCATCGTCGGCATAGGCCACAGCTGCGTTAACGGATGCCAATTGCAACTCGGACCTCTCGATCGCCATCGCCCGGGAAACGTTGAGCAAACACAGGACTGTCAGCGCCAGGACAATGGCCGTTCGGATCATTGGTCAAACCTTGTTATGTGTCATTACGGTGTCAGCCTTTCACTATACCAGCCAAATTGGCGGCTGGCTCCGGGTAGGCCAGGGTAAAAGTATTAACGGGATCGGACACAGAATTCATTCAGGCGTTTAAAACATCAAATGCAAAACCGTATAAAATCGCGTAAAATTACATTGAAATCATATTGTTACACAATATTTCACAAGGTAACCATAGTGTAACAAGCCCTCCGGGAAACGAGCAGGACAACCAAGCGAATGGATTCAACCGGACCCGAAACGACGCAGAAAATCGCCAGTACGCCCCTGCCCTTTGATGCGAGCAATGGCTTCTACCGCTGGCTACCCCTGATCGTGTTGATCTTTGCCATTGCCTACGGATGGCTGCTTGCGTTGCTGACTCCCCAGGCACTGGGCAGCGTCCACTGGTTATCGAGCCTGGAAACGGGTTTGCCTCAGGACCTGATGGCGTTGGTACGGCAAGTATTTATCGGCGGGATTCTGGCGTTTGCACTGCTGTTCAACCTGGCAGTTGTGTTTATGCTACAGCGGCCCGGCCTCGCGTGGCTCAGTGTGTTCATGGCCGGTGTCCTGCACTGCCAATTGGTTCTGGAACAGTTTGGCCTTTGGTTTATCTGGCCCGACCAGCCGCAGTACAACGCATTGCTGCACATCAGTCTGCCGCTGTGCCTGATCGCACTGTGTGAATTCACGCCGCACTTCCTGCCGCTGGGCCGTCGTTCCCGGCGAATCATTCACGTCATCAGTCTGCTGGCTTTCCTGCATCTACTGGCGACGCCGGTGAACATTCCGGGTGTTGGCGAAGCGTCTTTCCTCGGCCTGGCCCTCGCTGGTGGCGCGTTTATCCTGCTGGTGGTTCTGAGCCAGATTCGTCAGCACGTCCTTGCACGCTATTATGGGCTTGCCTTCCTCGCCATACTGGTCGGGGCCGTGATCTCTTTTTTACATACAACGGGTTGGGCGCCGAGCACCAGCTTTGCGGAGTCCGCGTTCTTCCTTGGCGCTGCCGCAGGCTCGGTCATCCTGACAACCGGAGCCGCCAGCCTGCTCTCTTCCGCGGGGGCCGCATCAGCGAACGACAGCCGGGGACTCCCTGGGTACGACCCGGCCCTAACCGAGCGGCAAGACCAGCAACAACGGTTAATGCTGGAGGTGGAAAACGGACTCGCCCGCAACAGTATGTGGCTGGAATACCAGCCCAAAGTGCGCATTCGAGACGCCAAAGTTCGTTCGGTGGAAGCCCTGATACGCTGGCATCACCCGGAGTTCGGGTATGTACCACCAGACCAGTGGATTCCCCAGGCCGAACAGGTGGGGGTGATCTATCCTGTGACGCTTTGGGTCATTGAACGGGCCTGCAGCGAATACCCCCACCTGACAGCCCGCTACGGCGACGAGCTGGCCATCGCCGTCAACATTTCCGCCACGGACCTGACTCATGCTGGCTTCGAGGAGAAGGTAACCAACATCATCACCCGTCACAACATTCAGGCGAAAGACCTGATACTGGAGATTACGGAAACCGCGATGATGACCGATCCAGAGGCTTCCCGCCGTATGATTCACACCCTGAACCGAAAAGGGTTCCGAATTGCCATGGACGATTTCGGGACCGGCCATTCATCACTGGGCACACTGGCAAGCTTTGAACTGGATGAGCTCAAGATAGATCGCAGTTTCCTGAAAGACATTCTCGACCACCCTACGCGCCAGCGAATCTTCCGTGCGACCCTCGAGCTGGGTGAAGCACTGGACCTGGATGTGGTGGTTGAAGGTGTTGAAGATGAGGCCGTGGTGCGCTGGTTACAGCAATTCCCGGACCTCTACGGGCAGGGCTTTTTTTGGGGCAAGCCTGAACCGGCCTGCCCCTGACGCACTCAGGGCTTGTCCGTCACTGCGCCTTCCGAGGCGGAGCTTACGGTACGCGCGTACTTAGCCAGCACCCCGCGGGTAAACCTGGGAGCCGGTGCCGTCCATGCCTGTCGGCGGCGTTCCATTTCCTGCTCCGAAACATCCAGCTCAATACGGTTAGCCACCGCATCAATGGTGATGGTGTCACCATTTTCCACCAGCGCAATCGGGCCCCCTTCGGCGGCTTCCGGTGTAATATGACCAACCACGAAACCGTGGCTGCCACCGGAAAAACGCCCATCGGTAATCAACGCCACATCGCTGCCCAGGCCCTTGCCCATGATGGCCGAGGTAGGCGTCAGCATTTCCCGCATGCCCGGGCCGCCTTTGGGCCCCTCAAACCGGATCACCAACACATCCCCGGCCACAACAGTGCCGTCCATGATCCGCTCCTGGGCCTCTTCCTCAGACTGGAACACCCGTGCACGACCAGTGAAATGAGTGCCCTCCTTGCCGGTGATCTTGGCCACCGCACCAGTGGGCGCCAGGTTGCCGTAAAGGATACGCAGATGACTATCCGCCTTGATGGGGTCATCAAAGGCATGAATGATGTCCTGGCTTGCCGGGTACGGAGCCACGTCTTTCAGGTTGTCCGCCAGTGTCTGGCCGGTGACCGTCATGCAGTCGCCATGGAGCATGCCACGGTCGAGCAACATCTTCATCAATGGCTGGATACCGCCAATGGCCACCAGTTCTGACATCATGTAGTGACCGCTGGGGCGCAGGTCCGCCAGCACAGGAACCCGCTTGCCGATTTCCACGAAGTCATCCAGCGACAAGTCAACGCCAACGGTACTGGCCATGGCAATAAGGTGCAGCACCGCGTTGGTGGAGCCACCCAGGGCAATCACCACGGTGATGGCATTCTCGAACGCCTCACGGGTCATGATGTCCGATGGCTTCAGGTCTTTCTCCAGCAGGTTGAGCACCGCCGCGCCCGCCGCCCTGCAGTCTGCCGCCTTGGTCTCGGAAATAGCGTTCTGGGCAGAACTGCCCGGCAGGCTCATGCCCATGGCTTCGATCGCCGAGGCCATGGTGTTGGCGGTGTACATCCCGCCGCAGGAGCCTGGGCCCGGAATCGCGGTTTCCTCGATCTGTTTGACCTCAATCAGGTCCAGATCACCTCGGGCATGGGCACCCACCGCCTCGAACACAGAGATGATGTCGGTGTGATTCTCGCCGGGCATGATGGTGCCGCCATAGACAAATACCGACGGCCGGTTCAGCCGCGCCAGACCCATCATGCAGCCGGGCATGTTCTTGTCGCAGCCGCCGATGGCAACCAGGCCATCAAAACCTTCACAACCAGCCACGGTTTCAATGGAGTCGGCAATGACTTCCCGCGACACCAGAGAGTACTTCATACCCTCGGTGCCGTTGGCGATGCCGTCCGATACCGTGATGGTGTTGAACGTCAGGCTCTTGCCCCCGGCCTCGTCGGCACCAGCAGCGGATTCCTCCGCCAGTTGGTTGATGTGCATATTGCAGGGCGTCAGGTTGCTCCAGGTCGAGGCAATACCGATCTGGGGTTTGCGAAAATCTTCATCGGTAAACCCCACGGCCCGCAACATGGCGCGGCTTGCCGACTTGCCCAGGCCGTCGACCACGGGCGCGGAATAACGGCGGCGTTTGTCTTCTGTCATTACTGTGCTCTCCTGAATGTCCGGTTAGCCCGGCCTTGTTTCTGTCATTAACAAAAGACTGTCAGAAACGCCCGGCGACAGCAATACAACGCCCCAGGGAATACCTTACGCCCTTCTGCTCAGAAGCATCAGTGAACCTTTGCCAGTCGCTCACGGTTATCGGAAATAGCGATTTGCCTTGTGCAGGGTCAGGGCTTACTATCACGCACCTTTTTGGTGCAAATGATTCAGGTTAACGAGAGAGCAATGGGACGCAGAAACGAACGACTGCGCTGGCAGTTAGCCAGTGGTCTGCTAAAGGTGTTTCATCTTGAACAGCTGACGAACCGATACAGCCGCCGAACTGTAATGGCGGGGTTTAGCCTGATCAACGGCACACTGAGTATCGCGCTTGTTTCCTTTATCGCACTGGTTACTCAGGAAGCCTTCATATTCCCGTCGCTGGGCGCCACGGCGTTTATACTGTTCCACGTTCCGCTCGCGGAACCGGCCTCTCCGCGCAATACCTTTTGCGGCCACCTCATCGGTGCGTTGATGGGGCTGTTCAGTCTTCATATTTTTGGTCTACAGGACCAGGCCTCCGCATTTTTACACGGAGTCGATCTGCCAAGGGTCGGCGCTTCGGCTTTATCCCTCGGCCTGACCGGCTGCCTGATGGTACTATTCCGTGTCGTGCATCCGCCGGCCGGAGCCACTGCGCTTATCGTATCACTCGGCCTGATGCCTGATCCGGCACAACTGCCCGTCCTGATGGCTGGCGTTTGCCTGCTTCTGGCACACGCTTATTGCATGAACAGGCTGTCGGGCATTCCCTATCCGGTTTGGTCTGCAACGAAATCCACCCCATCGACTGGAGCAGTATCGAGTCCATGAGAATCATCATCCGCTATTTTTTCCGTACCCTTCGGCTGATCCTGACCCCCTTCATGCTGATCAGCGAGAAGTTGAGCACACCCAAGGGCATCACGCGCACGCCTGACGCACAGGCAAAGGTGGACAGTGCCTGCGAAGACCTCGCGCTTTACCAGTTTACGGCTTGCCCGTTCTGCATCAAGGTCCGTAAGGAAATTGCGCGCCTGGGCCTCAACATCGAAACCCGTGACGCACAGCATGACGGCGAACGCCGCTCAGAGCTGGAAGCCGGCGGCGGTCACGTCAAGGTGCCCTGCCTGCGAATTCGGCAGGATGACGGCAAGGATCAGTGGCTGTACGAATCCGACGACATCAAACTGTGGTTGCAACGGCAGTTCGAACCCGCCGCCTGAATCATTCGGCAGCGGGTTTACAGATGCCGTCAACCGGGCGTTACCAGTGAACGGTTGCCCGGCCCCGGCAAGGTCTGCCGTGCAGCATTGCGACCACTGACAATCTCGTAGTTACGGTCTTTGACGGTGCTGACGAAGCGCCAGTCCGCCCTCGCCTCGTCGGGTGTAAATGTCACCAGCATATAGCCCCGCTGGTTCACGTTCAGGTAGTCGAGATCGTCCACCAGAAGCTCAATAGCCGCCTCGGCATCGGGTATGGTCGCTTCAGGCAACTGGAGATAGTCTTCAAGACCGGGGGAAGAAACCCCCGGCGTGGCGAACTCCACACCCACCTGGTCACCATTGCCGGTTTTCAGGTTGCTGGCCCAGGCGTTGTGGGTATCCCCGGCCAGTACCACGAGGTTCTTTTGTAGTTGCCTCGCCGTTTCCAGGATCACCTCTCGTTCCACGTAGTAGCCGTCCCAGGCGTCCAGGTTGTAGGGCAGCACGGTTTCAATCCGGGCAATTTCCTCGTCGGTCAACGAGGGATCTCCAGCCAGGTAGCGACCCTTGAGGCCAGCCAGCTCCGCGAACAGGGGCAGCAACACAGATGGGTCAGGGTTGATGATGCCGGCCAGAAGCTCCGCGGGCAGCGTCATCCGTCCCATCAACACCTGCTGCCCCAGCACCTGCCAGGTGGCGGTTGAAGTTGCCAGCGCATTCTCAAGCCAAAGCCGCTGCTCGGCACCCAGCATGGTACGGTTCGGGTCGCCTACATCTGCAGCAAACCGGGCCGCGTCAATGCCATCCTGGGTCAGGTAATCAGTGTAAGCCAGTTGCTCGTCGCGGCCGATGATCCGTGTATCCAGCATGTGCAGGTTCACCAGGTCGCCAAAGCGGAAGCTGCGGGAGATGGTTTCCTGGTCTCCGTCCGTGACCGGCCGGATCGGCATCCATTCAAAGTAGGCCCGCAGGGCATCGAGTTTACGGTCACTGAAATCACCCTCATCGGCGTTGTGGTTCTCAGCCCCGTTCCTCCAGGTGTCGTTGGCTACTTCGTGGTCATCCCAGACCGTGATGAACGGCACCTTGCGGTGCAACTCCCTCAAATGATCATCGCCCCGGTAAATCGCGTAGCGATGGCGGTAATCCTCCAGAGTAATGAGCTCACGGTTATTCGACGCAGGGAACGTACGGCCCATGGCTTCTGCCTGCGCCGCGCCATAGCTATCCGGGTCGCTGTCATACTCATAGAGATAATCCCCCAGATGCAACACGGCATCCAGGTTATCCAGGCCCGCGATTTCCCGATACACGTTGAAGTAGCCGGCGGGGTAATTGGAGCAGGACACCACCGCGAACCTCACCTGGCTCACCGAGCCTTCAGGAAGGGTCTGCGTCATACCGGTCGGGGAGGTGCTTCTGGCGGTGCGGAAACGATAGTAATAGCGCTGACCTGGCATCAGGCCCCGAACATCCACCTTGAAGGTGTAGTCGTGCTGAGCCGAGGCGCGCGAGCGACCGGAATGAGTCATGCTCCGGAAGTCAGCGTCGGTAGAAACTTCCCAGGCGATGTCCACGTCCCGCCCGGAATCGTCGTCCGGTACGGCACGAGTCCAGAGGATCACGCCATCCTGCAGGGGGTCGCCACTGGCAACGCCCTGAGAGAAGCGGATATCACGTTTGTCGCTGCTGTCGAGTATGCATCCGGCCAGCCCTGTGGATATGGCAACAGCGCCCATGCCC
The DNA here is from genome assembly GCF_054968585.1 of Marinobacter sp. G5_S1_61_S3. Taxonomy (NCBI): domain Bacteria; kingdom Pseudomonadati; phylum Pseudomonadota; class Gammaproteobacteria; order Pseudomonadales; family Marinobacteraceae; genus Marinobacter; species Marinobacter sp. G5_S1_61_S3. The sequence goes on from NZ_JBQKUK010000002.1 coordinate 70,679, forward strand.
ATAGCGGATGCTTTCAGGAAGTCCCTTCGGCTCAATCGTTTCATACCTTTCCCTGCCCTAGTTTAGTGGTCAGGTAAAAGGTAGCGCCAAAGTGTAACGACAGGATGACGGATGGCGACATCCTGAATAGCAAATCACGACAGGCCGGGCAAAGCCGCTACCCTTCGACGAAGACCGGCCCCAGGCCATAGTTCCAGAGGATGACGGAACCCACACGGGTTGACACCAGAATGACCAGCGCCACGGTCAACAGGGCACCGGCATACATCACCGCCTGGTCCTTGGGAATGCCCATGACAATCGGCAGGCCATCGTACATCAGCCAGGCGCCATAACAGGCCGCCGCCAGGAAGACCAGGGCATTGAACCAGGGCACCGGATAGAGCAACGCAAAACCGGCGAGGAACAGCGGCGTACAGGAATAAGCCGCCAACGCAATGCCATTGGAAGGAACGGTTTCTTCATGGGCGCCATATGTCCGAGCCATCCAGTTGATGGCGAACCCCAGGGCAAACACCCCCACCAGCATGGCCAGATAGGTCAGAACGCTTAGCTGTATCGCACTGACTTCCGTGAGCTTTATGACGCGCTCACCGCTCACCGTCCAACCGATATGAGCCGTGGAAATGTAGGCACAGATCGGCGCTATCGCGCCAAGCAACAGCACATAGGCAACATAGAGCCGCCGGGGAGGTGCGTGTTCCTTGCGGATCTCGGCCCACTCGGCATCGGGATGGGTGAACAGACCAAATGCGTGATTCAGGAGCATGGCTTTACCCCCTTGAGGTAATTTTATTATTGGTTGAATGGATACGCCTCACGGGCCTGGAAAGATCAGGCCACGCTACCCTCAACTATAGCCTAGAAACGCAAGTGTTAAAGCCACCTTGTCTTTTATTGCCAATCACTTCCCGACAAAACCTTACGCTTTTCTCGGGTCGGTAGCGGCGACAAGCGGCTGATCACGATGCTGATCCCTGAACCCGAGCAGACTCTCAATGCCGGCAAAATCCACCAGGTCCCGGAACTCGATCCAGTCCACCAGACAATAGAGGCAGATGGCGGGGTAGTTCCATTGGGCGAATTGGCCATCGTCCACCATGGCCGCCAGGGTTCTGAACGTCATCATGATGCGTTCACGCTGGAGGTTGAAAAACATCAGGTCTTCGTTGGTATCGATGCCCGAACGGGCCGACAGCAGCAGGATCACCGCAGAATCGTTGGCAGCGTCAATCAGCGTCAGCTGGTTTTCCTGGTCCCAGGTCAACGGCACCATGCCCTGCTTTTCGCTGAGGTAGCGGGCAATTACCCGGGAATCGTACACCTCCTGATTGTCGTCGATCAGCATGGGAATCTTCAGCGCCGGGTTGTTGCGCCGGAGCTCATCCCTGCCCTGACCATAGATGTCGAGGTTCACGAATTCATAGTCACTATCATCCAGTAGCAGCCTGATACGGCGAACATAGGGGGAAGTGGTGGAACCGATCAGTTTCATGAAATCTCCTTGTTTGAATGACGTTGCTATCAGAGCAGGTTGTCAGGATCTGCAAATTCATAGCCGGTGGATTCCGCCACCTCGCGGAAAGTGACCTTGCCCAGGAACACGTTGAGGCCGTTGCGCAGATGGGGGTCGTCCTTCATCGCCCTTTCCGGTCCCTTGTTGGCCAGGGCGACGATAAACGGCAGTGTTACATTATTCAGCGCCAGAGTGGAGGTTCTTGCCACCGCGCCCGGCATATTGGCGACACAGTAGTGCACCACCCCATCCACAACGTAGGTAGGCGCATCGTGCGTGGTGGGTTTCGAAGTTTCAGTACAACCGCCCTGATCAATGGCCACATCCACGATAACACTGCCTTCGGGCATACGGCTGACCATATCACGGGTCACCAGCTTGGGTGCGGACGCTCCGGGAATCAGAACGCCGCCAATGACCAGATCCGACTCGATCACCGCTTCCTCCAGGGTCGCGGCGGTTGAGAACAACGTGCTGATGCGGTTGCCATAGAGATGGTCAAGATTTCTCAGTACGTCCATATTGCGGTCGAGGACCGTTACATGGGCCCCCAGGCCAATGGCCATAGCGACAGCGTTCTGACCCACCACACCACCGCCAATCACAGTTACCCGCGCAGGGCTCACACCCGGCACACCGCCCAGCAGCACACCTCGACCGCCGAGGGATTTTTCCAGACAGTGGGCACCAGCCTGAATCGACATCCGCCCCGCCACTTCCGACATAGGGGCCAGTAGCGGCAACCGCCCGTGGCTGTCGGTGACTGTTTCATAGGCAATACAGGTTGCCCCTGACGCTACCAGGTCATCGGTCTGGGCCTGATCCGGCGCAAGGTGCAGGTAGGTAAAGAGGGTCTGGCCGGACTTCAACAAGGCTCGCTCTTCCGCCTGGGGTTCCTTGACCTTGACGATCATGTCGGCTGCCTCGAACACCGCCGTTCCGTTTTCCAGAATCTCGGCCCCGGCCTTCACATAATCATCGTCCGTGAAGCCGATGGCCGCACCAGCATTCGTCTCAACGCAAACACTGTGGCCGTGGCCACACAGCTCATGGACCGCCGCCGGTGTCATTCCCACCCGGTACTCGTGATTCTTGATCTCCTTCGGTACGCCTATCTTCATGCCTGACCCCTTGAATCCGTCGGGTAAACGATGTCTCATCGGGTAAAGTGTAGTAAAAAGGTCTGACACCGGCAGTAGCAATTGAATGCATCGGTTTAATGGGCCTCGGCGTAAAACCCGAAGCAACCCACGCAATCGACCCAAACGGAGCAGGAACCAATGAACAGATACAGGCATGCCCTGGCGGCAGCGCCGCTCTCACTCGCAGTAGCCCTTACCCTGGCAAGTGGACAGGTGACAGCCGACATGCAGACAGAAACCGTGGAGTACACCGTAAACGGCAAAACGTTTACCGGCTACATGGCCTACGACGACGAAGCCGAAGGCAAGCGCCCAGGCGTTCTGGTGGTTCACGAATGGTGGGGGCACAATGAGTTTGCCCGTGAGCAGGCGGAAAAGTTGGCAGCCGCCGGCTACACGGCCTTTGCGCTGGATATGTATGGCTCCGGCAAACTCGCCGAACATCCCGAAGATGCGCAGGCCTTTATGAAGGAGGCGACCAAGGATATTGATCAGGTCAAGGCTCGCTTCATGGCCGCCAAGGAGTTGCTCGCGAAGCACGACAGTGTCGACGGCAGCAGGATTGCCGCCCAGGGTTATTGCTTTGGCGGTGCCGTGGTACTGAACATGGCACGCTTGGGTGTGGATCTGGATGCCGTAGTCAGCTATCACGGCGCGCTGGGCAGCCCCATCAAAGCCGAAGCCGGCAAGGTTCAGCCCAGGATTCACGTCTACACCGGTGGTGCGGACAAGATGGTGCCCTCGGATCAGGTGTCCGGTCTGGTGAAAGAAATGCAGGATGCCGGGGCCGATCTAACGCTGGTCAGTTTTCCCGGTGTCATGCACTCGTTCACCAATCCGGGAGCGGATAAGGTCGCCGAGGAATTCAATATGCCCATCGCCTACGACGAGCAGGCTGCAAAACGTTCCTGGGAGGGCACCCTGCGGCTCTACGAAGACGTTTTCGGCGACTGATCGTTGCCCTTCAGAGGGCACCTTCTATGGTGCCCTTCACTTCTTCCTGAACTTCCCTCACCTCACGTCCGGCGGTGGCTACCGGCGGATGAACAATAATCTCGATCAAACCTGGCGAGAATACCGCGGTTCCCTTGGGGAGTCGGTCATGGGAGCCTCGGATCGTCACCGGTAGAACGGGTAGTTCGCCGTCGCGGGCAATGACGAACCCGCCTTTCTTGAAGGGCAGCAGTCTGCCATCCCAGGATCGGGTGCCTTCGGGAAACATCAGGATGCTGGTGCCTTCGGGCAACTGGGCGACGCCGCGCTTGATACTTTCCAGCGCATCACTGCCTTTCGATCGGTCAATGAAAAGGTTACGCGAGGTCTCCAGCGCCAGGCCAAACAGTGGCACCTTACGCAGCTCTTTCTTGATCACCCAGCGGTATTGCAGCCCCAATGCCAGCACCAGGGCCGGGGGATCAAAATAGGACGCATGGTTGCTGAGGATAACGTAGCGCTGGGCCGGGTCGATGTGCTCGCGTCCGCTGACTTCAAGGCGGATTCCGGTGAGTCTAAGCATGCACCAGGCGTATACCTGGGTGCCGTGAAAGGCGGCGTTGCCATTGCGGCCGGCAAGTGCGGCGATAACAATAGGCAGGAACAGGACCAGCGTGAGCAGTGCAGCCCAAAACAGGATCCAGACAGCTTTGAGGGTGTTCAACATAGCAGGCCCTGAGCAAACTAAGGTTGGGCGATCGCCCGACGGCAGGGGATAAAAGATGTCACATTCGGGTGGGAATCACAAAATCCACCCACAAAAAAAGGCAGCCGAGGCTGCCTTTCTGGCGGTGCCCTACTATCCGTTAGATAGCAGTAACGTTTTCCGCCTGAGGACCTTTCTGGCCCTGGGTAACGGTGAACTCAACCTGCTGGCCTTCTGCCAGGGTCTTGAAGCCGCTGCCCTGAATTGCGCTGTAGTGAACGAATACGTCCGGGCCGCCTTCACGAGTGATAAAGCCAAAGCCTTTTGCTTCGTTGAAGAACTTAACAGTGCCGGTAGTAGTAGACATACTTAAACTTCCTGAAATCAATCATTTTATCTTGCCGCCAGGCCATCGTCGTGATGCCTGATCAGCGTTTACGGAAATACAGAATTCGCGGAATCAAAAACAGGACGGTCACTACTAACTGCGGAGGTACGTCTTATTCATGAAAGCTTTACTGAATCTTTCCTACGTAAATAACTCTACTCTTTGTTTTTGGGATTGCCAAGCGTATTTTTCATTTATTCCGTACGTAGTGTTACCCATCATCCCCGGACCAGCCCGAAGGTGTAAATTCCCAGTGCTGTCATGAGGATAGAGCCAACAACATGGGCCAGAATTCCAGCCAGAGCCATGCTCCATTTGCCTTCCTGGATAGCGGAAAGCATTTCCAGGGAGAAGGTGGAGAAGGTGGTCAGGGCGCCGCAAAGGCCGGTAATGGCAAACAGGCGCCACTCCGGTGCCAACGAGGTGCCATGAACGAAATAGCCAATAAGCAGGCCAACAAGCCAGCCGCCGGAGAGGTTGGCGGCGAGGGTGCCGTAGGGAATGGCGTGGTAGCTGCTGTTGAGCCAAAGGCCCAGTGCCCATCTCAGGTTAGCGCCGATGACGGCTCCGGCGCTTACGGCCAGGATTGATAGCCACATTCCCAAATTACCTCATGATTTGGTGTCTGCCGGATATTGCCATCCGGCATCCTCAATCCAAACCCCTATACCCTCTGTCAGGCCGGGTTGTGGTCGATCAGCGTGTCTTTGTTACGAGCAAACTCGTCGAACGGGAAGTCGTCGACGGTCAGCATTTCCAGGACCACGGCTTCGTACTCGCGCATAAACTCGGCCTCTTCCTTGGTGAAGATGTCCGCTTCCAGTGCGGCTTCGAAGCGTTCTTCCGGATGCAGCGCGTCCATCGGCAACTGGCCCTTGGCATACGCCTTGGTGACTTTGCGATACAGCTGTTCGGCCTTGTCGTAATCCTTCAGCAAATAGTTGTACTGAGCAATGGGATTCTCAACCGCACCCTTGCCTTCGCCAGCCGTCGTCCAGGCTCCGGCCAACAGCTTCTCCCGCACGGGGGTATCGGTGGAGATGGCTTTTGCCAGTTTGCGGGCCAGATCATCATGGGGCTGGTCCCAACGACGGCCGAGGGGCATGGTGATGGCACGCAAGGCCATAGCGACCGGGCGGTTAGGAAGGTTCTGGAGGAATTCTTCCATGGCGGTTTCCGCTCGGTTCAGCAACAGCGCCATGCTGTACTCCATCAGGTCGCGCTCACCGTCAACCGGCTGGGTTTCATGCCAGTTCTTGAGCACCATGGAGGCCAGGTAAAGATTGGCCAGCACATCACCAAGGCGGGCGGAAATCAGCTCACGCATTTTCAGTTCCGACCCCAGCGTGGTCATCGCGGCGTCGGCACACAGGCCGAAGGCGGCGCTAAAGCGGGCCACACCCTGGGCGTATTTGCGTGCATTGTGGTCAAACGGCACGTCGGGTTTGCCGATACCCAGAGCCTGGGTGAACGCACGAGCAGCGTTGCCGAAGATCAGGCCAGCGTGGCCGAAAAAGGCATCGTCAAACGCGTCGATGTCATCGTTGTCTTTGGCCGCCAGTTCCTTCAGTACATAGGGATGACAGCGTATTGCACCCTGACCGAAGATCATCAGGCTGCGGGTCATGATGTTGGCGCCTTCCACAGTGATGGAAACCGCCGCACCACTGAAGCCGATTCCCAGGTAGTTGCGGGGGCCAAGGGTGACCGTCTTACCACCATGCACATCCATAGCGTCGGTCAGGACACCGCGCTGGAATTCGGTCAGGTGATACTTGAGAATCGCCGACGGTACCGCCGGTTTTTCGCCTTTGTCGATCATGTTCGCGGTGTGGTTCACTGCCGACTGGGCGATGTAGGTCTTGGCAGCAATGCGGGCCAGAGGCTCCTGCACGCCTTCCATGTCTGCCACCGGGGTATTGAACTGGCGACGGATGCGGGTGAAGCCGCCAGCGGTGCCCACTGAGTAGGCAGCCGCTCCGGCCGCGCCGGATGGCAAGGTGATGCAGCGTCCGACGGACAGACACTCAACCAGCATGCGCCAGCCCTGCCCGGCCATTTCCTGGCCACCGATGATGTAATCCAGCGGAATGAACACGTCGGTGCCCTTGATGGGGCCGTTCATGAATGGTGTGCCGATGGGACAATGCCGGCGGCCGATTTCCATGCCCTTGGTATTGCGGGGAATCAGCGCACAGGTAATCCCATAGTCCTTGGTGTCACCGAGCAGCCCGTCGGGGTCGAACATGCGGAAGGCGAGACCAACCACAGTCGCAACCGGCGCCAGGGTAATCCAGCGTTTCTCGAAGTTGAGACGCAGGCCCAGCACTTCCTTGCCCTCGAACTCGCCCTTGCAGACCACACCGGTGTCCGGCAGCGAGGTGGCGTCGGAACCGGCGCGGGGGCCAGTCAGGCCGAAGCAGGGAATTTCGCGACCATCCGCCAACCGGGGCAGATAGTGATTCTTCTGTTCGTCGGTGCCGTACTTGACCAGTAGCTCACCAGGGCCGAGGGAGTTGGGCACGCCCACGGTGACCATCAGCATTTCGTTGGCCGCCAGCTTCTGCAACACCGCTGTCTGGGCCTTGGCGGAGAAGTGCAGGCCGCCGTATTCCTCGGGAATGATCATGCCGAAGAATTTTTCTTTCTTGAGGAACTCCCACAAATCCGCCGGCAGATCAGCACGTTCAACGGCCAGGTCCCAGGCGTTACACATGGAAATGGCCTGGGTGCACTGGTTGTCCACAAAAGCCTGCTCTTTCTCAGACAGGCCCGTGTTGCGGTTGATCAGCAGGCTGTGCCAGTCGGGGCGCCCGGTAAACAGCTCGCCATCCCAACTGACGGTCCCCGCTTCCAGGGCCACTTTTTCGGTATCGGACACCTTGGGAGCCACTTTCTTGAACATGGCGAATACCCGCGGGGTCAGCCAGCTCCGGCGAAATCCCGGCAGACCTGCAGCGGCGGTAACGGCGGCGCCGATAAACAGTATGAACGCGAGCAATCCCGACGCCAGGAAAAGCGAAAGCACGCCTGTTACCACCATCACCCCGATAGCGGGTTTGGCACCGGATTCCTTGCGCATCACAACAAGAAGGCCGGTAACAGCAGCAAGAAACAGTATGAAAGTCATCATGGATACTCTCTGTCGTCCGTGGTTTTGAATGTCAAAAACTACATTCTGTTACGTTCAACCTACCTGATCAGATGAATCCTGACCAGCAACTGGTTCACCATCAGGCAGTTACAATAACGCGAATGCCTTCCAGGGACAGGCTGGCCTGCCCCAGTAACGTCTCCGCGGCGTGCAACTGTTTACGGAAGAAATCGATTTCGTCGTCACGAATGGTCGGATTGACCTTCTTCATCGCCTCAAGACGCTGGATTTCCGGGCCGAACACGTCTCTGACCTGGGCCAGGGCCGACGCTCTCAGGGGCTCCAGGTGCGGCTCGGAAAGGCGTTCGGCATGATCGACCATGGTTTCCACCTGCGGGCGAATCTGCGGCACGATGGCCTGAGCGGTGCGCCTGCGGATGTTCGAGCACATGTCGTTGAGCCGGTCATGAGGCAGAGTTGCCGACAAGTCACGCCCGTTCACATCCACCAGCAGCCTCAACGGCGAGACCGGCAGGTACCGGGACAACTGCAGCGATTCAGGCGCCGGGCAATGCACGGTATACAGGGCCTCCAGCAACAGAGTGCCGGGTGGCAGCGCCTTGACCGTCATACTGGCCAAAGCCGCCTTACCCAGCCCGGAACTGGTGACCGATTCCATGATGCCGGTCACCAGCGGATGCTCCCAACTCATGAAGGCCATGTCTTCGCGCTCAAGAGCCTGCTGACGACTCCAGGTAACGGTCAGGCCGTCTTCCGGCAGCTCGGTCACGTGTCCGGCCTGGTATTGCTCGCCAGGCCTCAGCACGTCGGCATGCTCGGAATGATCCTCGACCTCAACGCCGAGGATATCGCAGGCCTCGATCATATAGTCACGAACCTGGGCGGATTCTTCCTCGGATTCGATCTGGCTGATCAACGCCTCCGCCACGTCCGGACGGCAGGAGTTAAGCTCGATGAGCGCGTCGCGGCCGTTGCGCAGCAACGTACGCAGGCGCTCGGCCTCGGCCCGCGAAGCATCCACCAGCGCCGGCAGGTCGTCCGTCGCACCATCAATGACGGCCTGCCACTGCACGGCCACATGATCGTGGACAGCGACACCCACAGAGCAACTTTCATTGAACGCGTTCACGCCGTCCTCAAACCAACGGTACTGGACCTCCTGGGCCGTTCCCTGCAGGTAGGGGATATGGATGTCGATGGTGTCGGTCTGGCCAATCCGGTCGAGCCGGCCGATGCGCTGTTCCAGCAAGTCGGGGTTGGCGGGCAGATCGAACAGGATCAGGTGATGGGCGAACTGGAAATTGCGCCCCTCACTGCCGATTTCCGAGCAGATCAGTGCCTGGGCGCCCTGTTCAGTATCAGCGAAGTAAGCTGCGGCGCGATCCCGCTCGATCAGGCTCAGATGTTCATGGAAGGCAGCGCTGCGGATACCGGCACGCAGTTGCAGGTAGTGCTCCAGAGCCATGGCGGTCGAGGCGTGGGCACAGATCACCACCACCTTGGCCGGCTTCAGGCCGGTCAGGGTCTTCTCCAGCCAGGCGACACGGGGATCTTCCGCCAGCCATTGTTCTTCGTCCACGGCCGTTTCGGGCGTTAACCCGGCTACCCCCTGACAAACATCTCCCTGCTGGTAGAGTTCCGGGCAGGGTAACGCAACCGGTAGCGGATGGCGCTCCGGGAACCCCTTGATGGCGGCGCGGGTGTTCCGGAACAGCACGCGACCGGTACCGTGACGGTCCAGCAATGCATCAACCACGGCCTGTGCCGGCTCCTGGGACGCCATCAAACCTTCCAGCTCATCACCCAGCCAGCCCTCGAGGGCTTTCCGATCCGTGTCGGAGACAGCGGTTATGCCTTGCTCTCGGATATGGGAAACCACCCCATTGATCACTTCGTACTGCTTTTCCTCTTCCCGGAAAGTCTCCAGATCGTGAAAGCGTGCCGGGTCCAGTAACCGCAAGCGAGCGAAGTGGCTGGCCACCCCCACCTGCTCCGGGGTTGCGGTCAACAGCAACAAGCCATTGCTGGCTTCTGAAAGCTGCTCAATCAGCCGATATTCAGGGCTCGCCACCTCCGGGCTCCAGGCCAGGTGATGGGCCTCATCCACCACCATCAGGTCCCAACCGGCGGCAATGGCATCCGCCTGGGCCTGTTCGCTGGTCATCAGGAAATCCAGGCTGCACAGTGCAAGCTGTTCACTCTCAAACGGGTTTTCATCGGCATCGGTCAGGTCGTCATCCTCTTCCGACAACCCCTCCAGATCCTCCATGGCCTCATACCGGCTGCGATCAATGATCGAGAATCGCAGGTTGAACCGCCGCAGCATTTCCACCAACCACTGATGCATCAATGAATCCGGCACCACGATAAGCACCCGACGGGCACGACTGGTGTGCAGCTGATAGTGAAGAATCAGGCCGGCCTCAATGGTTTTGCCCAACCCCACTTCGTCCGCCAGCAGAACCCGGGGGGCGTATCGTGTTGCCACTTCGTGGGCAATGTAAATCTGGTGTGGCAAGTGCTGCGTGCGCGCACCGATCAGGCCCTGAGCCGAGGATGCACGTAACCGGTCAAGGTGTTGCGCGGTGGCCATCCGCAGGCGAAACGCACCATTGCGATCAAACTGGCCGGCAAACAGCCGTTGGTGGGGGGCGGAAAAGTCCACGGAACTGCTGAGTTTTACCTCGGAAACATGGATCAGGTTCTCTCCGCCGTCATCGGCGTGGTACATCAGCACACCGCCGATATCCTCCACGGCCCTCACGATGTAACGTTCGCCATCGAAGGTTTCGATAGCCTCGCCAATCTGGTAGATGATCCTCGACAGCGGAGCATTGTCGATGGCGTAGGTGCGCTCCTCATCCGCCGCCGGGAAACCCAGCGTTACACGGCGGCCTGAGATGTCCGTGACAATACCAAGGCCGAGCGCGGTATCGCTGTGGCTGACCCAGCGCTGACCAATTACAAATTCCGATGTATCCAAGAAACCTCCGACAGATTTAAATCACCGTAACTGCTTTATACGTCTGTGTTCGAGGGACCGTTCTCACGCACCCAATAGGCGGTGGCACCACAAACCGCGGCAGGCACCACCACCAGGTTCAGCACCGGCACCATGGCCGCCAATGCCACCGGCAGGCCAAACCCGAGGGCCGACAGGCGAGTGTCACCCAGTAGCCGCCGCAAGGCCGGGAAACTGACCCGATGGTTGTCCGCCGGGTAGTCCACGTACTGCAGCGACATCATCCAGCAATTGAAGACGAACCACAGCACGGCCGCCACCAGATTGACCACCGGGATAACACCGATGATGAAAAGGCCAATGGCCCTGGGCAGGTAGTAGAGGATTTTCTGCACCTCCCGCCAGAGAGAGCGGGGAATATCCCGTATGATCTGGCTCCAGCCATCATCGGTGCTGACCTCCTGACCGGTCAGGTGCTTTTCCGTCAGTTCCGCGAGGTAACCGTAGAAGGGCGAGCCGATGAGGTTCGCCAGGATCACGAACCCGTAAGCCAACATCAACAGGATGACGGCGCCGTAGAGAATCCAGAACAACCAGTCGAGGCTTTGTAGCCACGCCCAATCCGGTAACCAGCTCATGGCTGTGGCAATCATCGCTGCAAAGAGTTCAGCCAGAAAGTAGAACAGCAGGCCGAATAACAGAATATTAATAACCAGAGGGATAACAACGAACAATCTTAGTCCAGGCTGCCGTATCAGCCGGAACCCTTCTCCAAGGTAACCCAGGCCGCGGAAAAAATTACCTTTCAACATACCTCGCAGCACCTCAGCTTCGATGACAGTGACGGGGCGCAAAGCATATCATGTTGCAAACTCCACCACAGCCCGACGGTGACCATGGCATTCCTGAGGCAACGCATTCTGATTCTGCTCGCGTATCAGCCTTTTTGGCGGGCAATACTGGTTCTTTCGGCCGCCGCCATCATTTACCTTGCAACCACCAGCCAACCCTACCCGATTCCCTCGGCAGCCAGCGACAAAGTCAATCACCTGCTGGCATTCTTGCAGTTGGCGGTGGTTACCCGGCTGGCCTGGCCGGGCTTGGGGAAACTGTGGATTGTCATCGGCCTGCTGGCGTTCGGGCTGGGCATTGAGCTTGTCCAGGCCCAGCTACCCTACCGCACCTTTGCCATTGCCGATATTCTCGCCGACGCTGCAGGCATTGCTATCGGGTTACTACCGTGTCCCGGATTTATAAGGCCACGCACGCAAAACGACCGTCCCATCGTTCACGCCAACAGCCGTCAATAAAGCACCACCCACCGGACTTGAGACATCAACCCGGACTTGTGTGAGATATATCCTACAAACTCGTAAGATCTTGCTGCGACATAGCGTAGGTTTCCCCGACAGGAATACCCGCCGATATCTCAATTAACTGATATTAAAGAACTTATAACAAAACCACTACCAGCACAGCTGCTCTGGCGTGCACAGTTCACATGTTTGTAAAACTGCGGTTGGTATAGTGTTTACATCAAGGATGACAGGGAAATGGACGACGCACTGGATGCACCCCGGCAATTGGATGCAGGGAGAAGCAGGGACACAGGGATGGCTCGCTTAAGGGAGACCTCTTCGGATCGCCGGCTCGGACGCCGGCACCAGGGACTGGCAAGGGAAACCGGCAACAAGGTAGTTGCCAATAGCGCAGGGACGCGACACCTGTTCCGAAAAAGGGTAACCGAAAGGTTGCCCTTTTTTTTCGCCCGCTCTCAGGTCATCGAGCTCTGGCCTGCCAGGTACACCCGCACCCGATTAAACTCCTCAAACTCATTCAGGTCTGGCCAGGTGCGGCCTTCGATTGCGTCCTGCTGCCGGTAGTGGTCGTCACCCAGGTTCCGCAAGCGAGAATCCGCCAGTATCACCAAAGGCGCGGCTCGCCTGAACTCGGACAGCAGCGGGCGATTTTCCGGGTCATACAACACGTCCGCCGCGGTCACAACGTCCACATCACTCGGCCGCGTTGCCCAATCGGCGCTCAGGGTCACCGACACGCCATTTAATCTGGCGTTCGCCGCTGCCGCATCCAGTGCAGCCTGGTCAATATCACAGGCGATGGCCTCCCTCGCCCCGGCCATTGCGGCAGCAATAGCCACCACCCCGGAACCGGATCCAAAATCCAACACCTTTTTGCCTTTCACCAGATGTGGATGTGCGAGGATATAGGCCGCCAATACCTGTCCACTGGCCCAGCAAAACGACCAGTACGCCGGCTCAGCAACCACCGCCTGCGCCTCTTCATGGCTTAGCGGGCCTTCCAGTACTCCTGGGTCGAACAGGTAGAGGACGATGTCGGGGCAACCCGCCGGGGCTGTAACGGCAACCTGCCCCCGGCTGAGGGTTTTCCCAAGATGCTGATCTAGAATGTCGGGGGTCATGATTACTCCGGAACACAGGCATGGCAAGGCACGCATTGTAGCGGCAGCGGCGCGGCGGCACACCCGCAGGCGAGCAAAAAACCAGCATGTTCGTTATACTGCTGCCTCATTTCCCGTACGAACCCAAACCTGCCATGCCGTCCAGACCTGATACCAGCGACTATCTCTCTCTGTTCCTGAACGACGTTCCGCTCATGGACGTAAGGGCCCCGATCGAGTTCAGCAAGGGCAGCTTCCCGAATGCTATCAATGCGCCCCTGATGAACGACGAGGAACGCCACAGGGTCGGTATCTGCTACAAGGAAAAAGGTCAGGACAAGGCCATTGAACTGGGCCACCAACTGGTTTCCGGGGATCTCAAGGCGCAACGCATCGAAGCCTGGAAGCGATTTACCGCCACAAACCCGAACGGCTACCTGTTCTGCTTCCGCGGCGGCCTGCGTTCGCGGCTGACCCAGCAGTGGATCAAAGACTCTGGCATCGAGTTTCCGCTCATCCAGGGTGGCTACAAGGCCATGCGCCGCTTCCTGATCGACAGCCTGGAAGCCCTCACGGCATCGTCCGAGTTCGTTATTCTCAGCGGCCGCACCGGCACCGGCAAAACCCGCGTGCTGAATCAATTGCCCAATCCTGTTGACCTTGAAAGGTTGGCAAACCATCGTGGCTCCAGCTTCGGTCGTCAGGTAACGTCCCAACCGTCACAGATTGATTTCGAAAACCGCCTGGCCGTGGCCATGCTCAAGGCCCATCATCACGTCGGCGGGACGGTGTATTTGGAAGATGAAAGCAGACTGGTGGGCCGATGCGCCCTGCCGGAAAGCCTCAGAAACCGAATGGCAGCAGCACCCCTGATGGTGCTGGATCAACCGATCGAGGAGCGAGTACGAATCATCCGCGAAGACTATGTTGACCAGATGACGGCCGACTACGTGGAACGCGACGGCACAGAAGCAGGCTGGCTCAACTTTCGCGACTACCTTCTCAGCGCCCTCGACAGAATCCGGAAACGCCTCGGCGGTGAACGCCATAGCCGACTACGGCAGATGATGGAGGATGCCCTCGACCGCCAGCACCGAACCGGTGAGACCGGTGCGCACCATGAATGGATCGAGGCACTGTTGCAGGACTACTACGACCCCATGTATGACTACCAGCTCAGCCAGAAGGAAGGCCGCATTGTCGTGAAGGGCGGACCGGAAACCATCATCGGGTGGGCCAGTCGTTGATTTACAACGTACAACGCTCCCACCCAAACTGGACGCGCATGTTGTACGTTTGCCACAAACCTCTGCTATAACAAAACACAGGCAAATATCAATTGAACAGCCGTTGTCCCTGTCATATTTAAAGTAATAAGCCACTACTACCGAACAAGGAGTCACTGAATGGAAGATCTTCTGGGAACCGACATTAATGCCTCGGAGCTATGGGACCAGGCACTCTCGTTGATCATGACCTACGCCCCAAAGGTCGTCCTGGCCATCATCACGCTGGTACTCGGCCTCTGGCTGATCAATCGTTGCATCGGGGTTCTCGATAAAAAGCTGGGCGCAAAAGACCCGACACTCAACAAATTTCTGTGTGGGCTGATAAGCGCCATCCTCAAGGTGATGCTGCTGATCTCCGTCGCGTCGATGATCGGCATCGCTACGACGTCCTTTATCGCTGTTATTGGTGCTGCTGGCCTTGCCATCGGCCTTGCGCTGCAGGGCAGCCTGGCCAACTTTGCCGGCGGCGTACTGATTCTGATCTTCAAGCCATTCAAAGTCGGTGACACCATCGAAGCTCAGGGCTACCTGGGTGCCGTCGCGGAGATTCAGATTCTTTACACGGTGGTAAATACCTTCGATAACCGCCGCATCGTCATTCCCAACGGCAGCCTGTCCAACGCCACCCTGGTGAACGTCAGCATCTACGACAAGCGCCGCTGTGACATGACTTTCGGTATTCACTACGACGACGACATCGACAAGGCCAAGGCCATTCTGAAGCGCCTGTTCGACGAGGACGAACGTTCACTGAAGGATCCGGAACCCCGTATCTGCGTGGGCAGTCTTGGCGACAACTCCGTTAACCTGATGTTCCGGGCCTGGGTCGCCACCGATGACCTCTGGCCGTACTACTGGGACATGCACGAGAAAGTGAAGAAGGCGTTCGACGCCGAGGGCATTACCATTCCGTTCCCGCAGCGGGATGTGCATGTCTACAAATCCGAGTGATTGGTATCTCATTAACACACACTGTTACTCGCATTCTGTACAGCCTCAACTAAGCTGACCAGTAATGGCGGTGCAGTCGCATTAGCGGCGTCACCGCCAGTCACCGGAACCGGGTCAGGAATATCACCGGTTCCAGTACCGCTGTCATTGCTGGTAGGAGGTTGTCACTATGCCGGTACAGCAGTTGAAGGAATACCTTGATCAGGCAGGCGTGGAATACATGTGCCTGTCTCACCCCCCTGCGTTTACCGCCCAGCAACTCGCCCACCACGTCAAAATCGCCGGCGACCGGGTGGTGAAAACCGTCATTATTGAACTGGATGGCAAAATGGCCATGCTGGTCATGCCCGCTACCTGGCGTATCCGTTGGGACCGACTGACCCACATCCTGGATACCGATTTTGTCGATCTTGCGGACGAACAGGAATTTCAGGACCGCTTCCCCGAGTGCGAAGTGGGCGCCATGCCGCCATTCGGCAACCTGTTTGATATGTCCGTGTATTGCGCAGAGGCTCTGACCCGGCAACCGGAACTCGCCTTTGCCGCTGGCAGCCACACCGAATCCATCCACATGAAAACGTCAGATTTCCTGGAACTGGTGCATCCGATGGTGCTGGAGCAGGGATTTGTAAAACCAGGCGCGCAAAAGCCAGCCTGGCTCAAGGGCCGCGCCCGCAGGGCTGAGTCCCTGACCGGCAGCCCCACCGCCAACCTGGCCGGTTACTGACACCAAAAACCGGCCCAGGCTTGATCCGGACGGCTTGTCTGGATGCGTCCATCGCGTAAACTGGGCGTACCAGACAGGAACCCGTTATGACTCAAGCCTTTGATATTGTGATTGTCGGTGCCGGCATGGTCGGTGCTGCCCTCGCGACCGGACTTGGCCGCAGTGGCTTCCGCGTGGCCCTGGTTGACCGTGGCTCCGCCCCCGAATTCGATCCCTCGCTGCCTCCAGACATCCGCGTGTCAGCCCTGAGCGCCGGCAGTGAGCGCTACCTCAACGATCTTGACGTCTGGCCCAGTATGCTCGCCATGCGTGCCACACCCTACGCCCGCCTGGCAGTCTGGGACGAAACCCGCCACCCACTCAGCAACCTGCTGCCCCGCAAGGTCGCCGATGTGGTGTTTGACGCCAGCAACCTGTCCGCCCGACACCTGGGGCATATCGTGGAGAATCGCATTACCCAGCAGGCGTTGTGGAACAGCGCCGCGGCTCTGAACTCGGTCTCCCTGTTTCCCGACAACGCCGTCAATCACCTCGAAAACGGCAACAACCACGCTGCTGTGACCCTGGAGGACGGCACCGAACTCGAGTGCCAATTGGTGGTGGGCGCCGATGGCGCGGCATCCGGCGTCCGGGAACTGGCGGGCATCGGCGTAACCCGGGACCAGTACCAGCAACAGGCAATGGTCATTTCGGTTCGCTACCAGGGCGCGGTTGAGGACATCACCTGGCAGGGCTTCTACCCGTCCGGCCCACGGGCTTTCCTACCGCTGCATTCCGCGGGCAATGGCGAAAGCTGGGCCTCTCTGGTGTGGTATGACTCGCCGGAGCAACTAGCGCGCCTGAAATCACTGGACGACCGTGCATTGATGGCAGAAATACAGAACGCCTTCCCACCGGAATTACCTCTGCTGACGCACATTGAAGCCAAAGCCAGCTTCCCGATTGCCCGCCAGCACGCCAAAACCTATGTGAACAATCGTGTCGTGCTGGCAGGTGACGCTGCCCACACAATCAACCCGCTGGCTGGCCAGGGCGTCAACCTGGGCTTCCAGGACGCCCTCTGCCTGCAGACCGTCATCCGCGAGGCCAAACGCGCAGGCTGCGACCTGGCCGATCCGGCGTGGCTGACCAAATACGAGCAACAACGCCGCCCGGCCAACCGCCGTATGATGATGGCGATGGACGTGTTCTACCACCTGTTCAGCAACCGCACGCCGCCTCTGCACTTGTTGCGCAATCTGGGCCTGGGCGCCGCGAAAGCAATGCCATTTGCCAGAAACCGGGTGGCCAAATACGCTATGGGCATCGACGACGAACTACCCCCGCTGATTCGCCAACTGGCGGATCGGCTGCCGGGGATGAAGCAACTGTAAAGCGTTTCACAAGCCTCAACTCATCAACAGGGAATCATCATGGCGGAAACCATTTTCACCAAGATCATGAACCGGGAAATCCCGGCGGACATCGTTTACGAAGACGACATCAGCCTGGCGTTCAAGGACATTAACCCACAGGCACCGGTGCACCTGCTGATTATCCCGAAAAAGGAAATCGCAACGATCAACGATATTGAGGAAGGAGACCGGGAGTTGGTGGGCCACTTATACTGGGTTGCCGCCAAGCTGGCGAAGGAGATGGGCTTCGCCGACGATGGCTATCGGGTCGTCATGAACTGCGGCGAAAATTCAGGCCAGACGGTATTCCACATCCACCTGCACCTGCTGGCCGGCAAGCCCCTCGGTTGGCCGCCGTATACCGATAAAATGAAGCAAGGCTGATCGCCTTGAGCGCCGGCGATATCTGAGATATTTACGAAGCCGGGCGGGAGGCACTGTTCAGGACCATGGAGCGCCAGGGATGGCGCGACCGAGCCCTACATGGACGTATTCACGGGCGTGTCCTGAACAGTGCCTCCTGCCCTGCGGGAATACCCGCACCAGAAGGCTACGAACTCAGCGCCCGACGACCTTCTCAGCTTCCTCCACCGGCGTATGCCGAACATCCTCACCCTTGACCATGAAGATCACATTCTCGGCAATGTTGCAGGCATGATCCCCCACCCGCTCCAGGGCACGGAGAATCCACATCACCGACATACAGCGGGAAATGTTGCGGGTGTCTTCCATCATGAACGTCAGCAACGTCCGCGTGGCCGCCTGGTACTCCTCATCTACCCGCTTGTCTTCCTTCATGATCCGCAGCGCCTGCTCAGAATCGAGACGGGCAAAGGCGTCCAGGGCATCGTGCAACATGCTAAGAACATGATTGCCAATGTGGCGCACTTCCACGTACCCACGAGGCGCCTGACCTTCCTCTGACAGCTTGATGGCAAACTTGGCGATTTTCTTGGCCTCGTCACCAACCCGCTCCAGGTCCGCCACCATCTTGATCACCGAAATCACCAACCGCAGATCACGCGCGGTGGGCTGGCGACGGGCGATAATCAGGGTTGCTTCCTCGTCGAGGTCGATTTCCATCTGATCGACTTTCTTGTCCGTGGCACGGACCTCGTCCGCCAGGTGGCCATCATTTTCCACCAGTGCGGTAATCGCACGGTCGACCTGGGACTCCACCAGGCCGCCCATCTCAAGAAACTCGCTCTTCAGGGCCATCAGTTCGTCATTGAACTTGTGCGAAATGTGATCGCCGTAAACATCGTCCTTTTTATCTGGCATGACTGTGTTCTCCAGTGTTCAACAATACCGGCGTTAACCGAAACGGCCGGTGATATAGGATTCGGTGAGTTCGTGCTCGGGCGACGTAAACACCTTGTTGGTTTCGTTTACTTCCACCAGATGCCCCAGGTGGAAATACGCCGTTCGATTCGATACACGGGCTGCCTGTTGCATCGAGTGGGTCACGATCACGATGGTGTAACTCTCCGACATTTCCGCCATCAGCTCTTCCACCCTCGCGGTTGCAATGGGGTCCAGTGCAGAGCAAGGCTCGTCCATCAGAATAACCTCCGGGCTCACCGCGATAGCGCGCGCAATGCACAGGCGCTGCTGCTGGCCGCCCGACATTCCGGTGGCTGTCGCATCCAGACGGTCCTTGACCTCGCCCCACAGCCCCGCCTTGCGCAGGCTGTTCTCGACGATGTCATCAAGATCGGATTTTCGATTGGCCAGGCCATGAATCCGGGGGCCATAGGCCACATTGTCATAAATGGACTTGGGGAACGGGTTTGGCTTCTGGAAAACCATGCCCACCCGCGCACGCAATTCGACAACGTCGCGGCGACGGTCATAGATGTCCTGATCGTCCAACTGAAGTGACCCCGTCACCTTGCAGATTTCGATGCTGTCATTCATCCGGTTGAGACACCTCAGGAACGTGGACTTGCCGCACCCTGAAGGTCCAATAAAGGCAATGACCTCGTTCTTCGCCACATCCAGGCTGATGTTCTTGATCGCCCGGGTATCACCGTAGGAAACATTGACATCGCGAAGCTTGAATTTGGCATTGTCGGCAAAAGGCTCTCCCACCGTTTTGCCTTCCTCAATGATCGTTTCCTCGGGCTGCTCCCGCACCGGAGCAACCGCCTCAACCTCTTGATGATCGGCTTCTTTGGTAATCGTTGGGTTCATCGTATTCATCGCTTATCTCCTTACCACCGACGCTCAAGGCGCTTGCGAAGCCAAATGGCCAGTGCGTTCATGCTAACCAGGAATGCC
Organism: Marinobacter sp. G5_S1_61_S3; assembly: GCF_054968585.1. Lineage (NCBI taxonomy): Bacteria > Pseudomonadati > Pseudomonadota > Gammaproteobacteria > Pseudomonadales > Marinobacteraceae > Marinobacter > Marinobacter sp. G5_S1_61_S3. The sequence continues at coordinate 90,501 of NZ_JBQKUK010000002.1, forward strand.
AGCAATACCATGATGGCTGCTGACGCACGTTCTATAAAGGCGAGCTCCGGGCTGCCCGCCCACAGGAAGACCTGAACCGGGAGTACCGTCGCCGAATCGAAAAAGCCGTCCGGAACATCAACGATGAACGCCACCATCCCGATCAGCAACAGGGGGGCGGTCTCGCCCAGTGCCTGCGCCATGCCGATAATGGAACCGGTCAGCATTCCCGGCATGGCCAGCGGCAATACATGGTGTAACACCACCTGCATTTTGGAGGCACCAATACCTTCGGCAGCCTCCCGGATTGACGGCGGTACGCTTTTAATGGCCGCCCGGCTGGAAATGATGATGGTTGGCAGGGTCATCAGCGTCAGTACGAGACCGCCCACCACCGGCACCGATCTAGGCATGCCGAACAGGTTGATGAACACCGCCAGGCCCAGCAAACCGAAGATAATCGACGGCACCGCAGCCAGGTTATTGATGTTCACTTCAATGAAATCCGTGAGCCTGTTCTGGGGTGCAAACTCTTCCAGGTAAATGGCAGCCGCAACCCCGATGGGGAACGAGAGCACCAGTGTCACCAGCATGGTCAGCAAGGACCCGACGATCGCCCCAAGAATACCGGCGCGGGACGGATCACGGGAATCGCCGCTGCTAAAGAACACATCGTTGAAGGACGTCTGCACAACCTCATTTTCCACCAGCTGATCCACCCAGCGCTGTTGCCGGTCACTGAGCTTGATGGAATAGGCGTCGTCACCTGCATGCTTCACGTAGACATCCACGTCGGTGTGAGCCAGAACAGTCAGTGTTTGGGTGGTTCCAAGCCACTCGGGGTTCTGCTCGAGCATGTCACGCAGCTCATTGGACGCGTAGGGGTTAAGCAGATCACGGACGGCATCCCTGTTCTCTTCCGTTGCACCCGGCACCTGTTTGATCATTGCCTGCACCAATGGCTCCACAAAATCAGCCATCTTGATCTGCTTTTTGTCCGTGGGGTCGTCCAGGTACATCATTTCACCATCGAGCTCGACTTCCATGGTGATCGTGGTTTTGGTGAAGCCGGTGTAGCCTTTACCAATAATGTCGACGAACAGCACCACCAGGGCGGAAAGCGCAATCGCAATCGCCAGTATGCCGTAGGCCCGGAACCGGCGCTCCTTGCGGTAACGCCGTTTGAGTGACTGGCGGACGAGCTCCGCCTGTGAACGTTGATCAGTCATACTGTTCCCGATATTTGCGAACGATTTTCAGGGCTACCACATTCAGCAACAGGGTAGCGAGGAAGAGCATCGCGCCGAGGGCGAAGGCCGCCAGGGTCTTGGCGCTGTCGAATTCCTGGTCGCCGGTCAGCAGGGTGACAATCTGTACGGTAACCGTAGTGACGGTTTCCAGCGGATTGGCCGTCAGATTCGCTGCGAGGCCCGCGGCCATGACCACGATCATGGTTTCACCAATGGCTCGGGAGACTGCCAACAGCACCCCGCCCATAATGCCGGGCAGTGCCGCCGGGAAAATCACCTTCTTCATGGTTTCCGACTGGGTAGCGCCCAAAGCCAGGGAGCCGTCACGCAGGGTTTGCGGTACCGCGTTGATGACGTCGTCCGACAGTGAAGACACAAACGGAATGATCATGATGCCCATGACCCCGCCAGCGGCGAGCGCACTCTGGGACGACGCATCGATACCCAGAGAGGCCGCGAAGTTACTGATGAACGGCGCGACGGTAAGCGCTGCAAAGAAGCCGTAGACCACCGTCGGGATACCCGCCAGCATCTCAAGCAATGGCTTGACCACCCCGCGCACTTTCTTATTGGCGTACTCCGAGAGGTAAATCGCCGACAGCAATCCCACCGGCACCGCAACCAGCATCGCAATCGCCGAAATCAGCAGCGTGCCGGTGAACAGCGGGATCATGCCAAAGGCGCCCTGGGCTGCCACCTGATCTGCTCGTAATGCGGTTTGCGGGCTCCACTGGGAGCCGAAGATAAACTCGGTGAACGGAATCTTCTGAAAGAACCGGAAGGTTTCAAACGCCACGGAGAAAATAATTCCGATGGTGGTCAGAATCGCCAGCGCGGCACAGGCGAAAAACAGCCACTTCAGGATCGACTCCACTTGTGTCCGGGCGTTCAGTGCCGGGCGAACCCGGAGCCAGCCCAAAAATCCCGCCAGCACAGAGACGGACACCACCAGGGTGGTCATGAACATCCGGCTCTGTTCCCTCAGCGCCTTCAGTCGCTCTGCAGCTTCAACAATGGGTGCTTCCGCAAACCCCGGAGGCAGGCTACCACTGGCCACGTTGCTGATCTTGCTCAACAGAAGACTCGCCTCGCCCTCGGACGCCGGCAACATTTCCTGTGGCAGGGAGCCAATAACCAGGGTCTGGATAACTTTTCCCTGGAACGCTGCCCAGAGCCCAAGCACCAGCAGCGCGGGAATGCCGCACCACAAAGCCGCTCGTGCCCCGTAATAAAAGGGCAGGGACTTGAGATGACGAATGCCCCCCATCGGCATCGCCAGTGACCGCGATCGGGCATAGCCCAAGCCGTAGGCAACCATCGACAGCACGATGGTCAATAAAAGCAGATTGGCCGGTTGCATGAAAATTCCCGTAACAAGCTAAAAAGGACCACAAGTGTAATCATTCGGAAAACAGGACGCACATGCCGCTTTCCAGACGTGCAAAAGGGCGCGAGCCTTTCAAAGACCCGCACCCTTATCAGTCAACACCTTGTCGACTGGCTTACATCAGTTCTTCCTTGGCCAGGTTAGGCATGTCAGATGCCTTGTCCTGCAGCTTCATCAGCGCGTCGCGCGGAGGAACGATCAGGCCAACGTCCTTCAGGTAGCCATTCTTGCCCATGGCGCTCGGGCTCGCAAAGAACTCGGCGTATTCCGCGATGCCCGGAACCACACCAACGTGGGCTTTCTTGACGTAGAAGAACAGTGAACGGGCAACCGGGTATTCGTCTGCCGCAATGGCTTCAGCCGTCGGTACCTTGCCGTTCAGCGTCGCAGCCTGCAGACGGTCAGCGTTCTCTTCCAGGAAGCTGTAACCGAACACACCGTAAAGGCCTTTGTCGTCGATCAACTTCTGAACGATCAGGTTATCGTTCTCGCCGGCTTCGATGAACGCGCCATCTTCACGAACGCTCTGACACACGCCTTCCATGTCGTCTTCGCTCATGTCGGCAACCGCTGGCAGATCTTCACAGCCGCCCTGCAGGGCCAGCTCGTTGAAAGAATCACGGGTACCGGAGGTGGGAGGCGGTCCCATCACACGAATGGCAACGTTTGGCAGGCTGGAGTCAATGTCGCTCCACTTTTCGTAGGGGTTATCAACCAGCTTGGTCTCATCGTCCGGTGAAGGAACCTGCTTGCCCAGGGCCAGGAAAAGCTGCTCAAGGGTGATGTCCAGGTTATCGGCTTTCTGCGAGCTGGCAATCACGATGCCGTCAGAACCGATGCGGAATTCGGTGATGTCTTTTACACCGTTTTTCTGGCAAAGATCGTACTCAGACGTCTTCATGCGACGTGACGCATTGGTGATGTCCGGATGCTGGGTGCCGATACCGGCGCAGAACAACTTCAGGCCGCCACCAGAACCGGTTGACTCAAGCTTCGGAGTCGGGAAGTCAGTTGAAGAACCAAAGCGCTCAGCCACAACCGTCGCGAACGGATAAACAGTAGAGGAACCGACGATGCTGATGGTGTCGCGCGCCATGGCAGGAGTCGACACGGCGGCAATGCTACCGGCCAGTGCCACAGTTGAAAGGGCTGTTCTAAGTTTGATCACGTTGAGTCTCCATTTGTCACGTTGACTTTATTTACGGGTTTGCTTCACCGATGTGTGAACAATAAAGGCACTCTATGACAACTTTGTTACAGCCATTGAAATATAGAACAGGACGTTCAATTTTTCTTGCAGACGCGGCGCAGGCCGCTAACATGCGGGGTACTAAAACAATTCCGAACTGATAAGGTTGAATCCATGACGGCGCTTGATGACGACAAACCCACGCCCCGGGGCGAACTGGTAATCCAGGTAATCCCTCTTCCCTCAGACACCAACCCCAACGGCGATGTGTTCGCCGGCTGGCTGGTTAAACAGATGGATATTGCTGCGGCAACGCTCGCGGGGCGAATTTCACAGGGCCGCAACGCCACTGTGGCCATGGACAGGATGGAGTTTCTTTCGCCGTTGCGGGTGGGATCCCAGGTTGGCTGTTACGGTGAGTTGGTGGAAGTGGGGCGCAGCTCGATGAAAATCAACATTGAAGTCTGGACCCTGGACCGCACCGCCAAGGCCCCGCGCAAGGTAACCGAAGGTCTCTTCATTTATGTTGCCATCGACGAGCATGGCCGCATCCGGGAAGTTCCCGACCAGGCCACCTGATCAGGTGGCAGGAACTGGCCGCTTCTCCGGTAAGAACATCGAGAGTATCGCCGCTGCTGCCACCAGACCCGCGGATATCCACAAACAGGCTTGCAGCCCGTAGGCCTGATAAACCCAGCCGGACAGGATCGTTCCCAGCAAGCGGCCGGCGGCATTCGACATATAATAGAACCCCACATCCAGCGAGACACCATCCCCTCGCGCATAGCTAACAATCAGGTAGCTGTGCAGCGAGGAGTTGATGGCAAACAGAACGCCAAACAGCATCAGACCGCCGATAACCACCACCTGGGGCGTCCACCCCACCGTCAGACCAATCGCGATCGCCGCGGGTATAAGCGCCAGAAGCATCGCCCAGAGCACCGCGGGTTGTTTGCCGTCCATATTCCCGGTAATACGCGGCGCAAGGGTCTGGATAAAGCCGTAGCCAATCACCCAGGTGGCCATGAAGCCACCCACTTTCCAGAAATCCCAGCCAAACACAGTGTGCAGATAAACCGGCAGAGCCACTACAAACCACACATCCCGGGCGCCAAACAGAAACATTCGGGCAGCAGATAGCACGTTGATGGCCCGACTCTTGGACAGAATTTCGCGAAACTTCGGCTTTGCCTTGCTCTTGCCCAGGTCCTGCCCCAAGAGGAAAAGGCTGGCCAGCCACACCACACTCAGGGCCACCGCCATGATAACGACCGCGCCCTGGAACCCGGCAGCCATCAGCAGCACACCACCGAGGAAAAAGCCCACGCCCTTCAGTGTGTTCTTCGATCCGGTGAGGATGGCCACCCATTTGTACAGAGTGCCCTGCTGCTCATCTGGCACCAGAAGCTTAATGCCGCTCTTGGCGGACATCTTATTCAGGTCTTTGGCGATACCGGAGATGGCCTGAGCCGCCATCACCCAAGGCACCGTCAGCATGGCCGCCGGCACCGCCAGCATGGCAAGAGCGGCAATCTGAAGGAACAGCCCGATATTCATGGTGCGATTCAGCCCCATGCGAGCGCCCAAATAGCCACCCACCAGGTTGGTCACCACCCCGAAGAACTCGTAGAAAATGAACAGCAGGGCAATTTCCAGCGGTGAATAGCCGAGCTGATGGAAATGCAACACCACCAGCATCCGCAATGCCCCGTCCGTCAGGGTGAAGGCCCAGTAATTACCGGTGATGACCAGGTACTGTCGGATGGCAGCAGTCATATCAGACGGAACCTACCCGGCGCGCCAGTTCTGCGGTGCGGTTGGCGTAGCCCCATTCGTTGTCGTACCAGGCGTAGATCTTCACCTGGGTGCCATTCACCACCATGGTGGAGAGTGCATCAATAATGGAGGAGCGAGGGTCGGTTTGGTAATCGATGGACACCAGCGGGCGCTCTTCGTAGCCCAGAATGTTTTTCAGATCGCCCTCAGCAGCCTCTTTTAACAACTGATTTACGGTATCGCGATCCGTGGGTGTTTCCACCTCGAATACGCAGTCGGTCAGCGAGGCATTCGTCAGTGGCACCCGAACCGCATGGCCATCCAGACGGCCCTTCAGCTCCGGAAAAATTTCGATAATCGCGGTGGCGGAACCGGTGCTGGTCGGAATCAGTGAACTGCCACAGGCGCGGGCCCGCCGCAGGTCCTTATGGGGCGCATCGATGATGGTTTGAGTGTTGGTCAGGCTATGGATCGTCGTGATGGAACCATGCTTGATACCCAGCTTCTCGTGGATGACCTTCACCACCGGCGCCAGGCAGTTGGTGGTGCAGGACGCAGCAGTGATAATGCGGTCATTGGCCGGATCAAAAATGCCGTCGTTCACGCCCACCACAATGTTTTTGGCCCCAGCCTCTTTCACAGGAGCGGTGACCACCACGCGCTTGACGCCCTGATCGAGATACGCCTGGAGCACGTCCACCTTTTTCATTTTGCCGCTGGCTTCAATCACCAGATCGCAGCCGGACCAGTCGGTCTCCCCAATGGTTTTATTGCGGGTGACGCGAACCGATTTACCCTCGATAACGATACTGTCGCCGTCCACACCCACTTCGTGGTCCCAGCGGCCATGAATACTGTCGAAGTTCAGCAGATGTGCCAGCGTCTCGGCATCGGCGCCCGGATCGTTGATCGCTACGAATTCCATCTCCGGCCACTGCCACGCTGCCCGCAGGGCCAGGCGACCGATTCGACCGAATCCATTTATTCCGACTTTGATCTTGCTCATGATGTGCTCCAGAAAGCGTTATCCATTAAATACACCGCACAACCGGCCTGTCTGGCATGACAGAAAGGCGCTCAAGTTCCTCAGTGATCAGGGCGGGATTGCTATCGGCAGTTTCATCCAGAACCCGCGACAGCCACTGGGGCATCCGGGGATTCAGGGAATAGTACATCCATTGCCCCTGACGCTCTGCATCCAGTAGGCCCGCCTCCCGCAGGGTGGCCAGGTGCCGGCTAGCCTTGGGCTGGGAAATATCGAGGGCGGCGGTGAGTTCACACACACACAGTTTCGTTTCCTGCCGAACCAGCATCAGCGCAGCCAGGCGAAGCTCGTCACCCAACGCTTTGAATACCTTCACCGGGTCAAAGTTCACCGGCTTCATTCCGGTTTCTTTTCTGTGTACCAAAGTAAACAGGCCAATGCGCTCGCGGATTTCCTTGAGGGTCAGTGCGAAGGTGGCATGGCGCCCGCTTGGCACCGGGTCCGGGAAGTCCCAGGCGATTTGCTGGGCGGGCTGACAGACGTTGCCACACTCGTTGGCAGCTTTTTCACAAAGGGTAATCACATAATCCCAATGCTCACTTTCAACGCCTGCCAGCGATTTACTCTGCAAACCATCGACGGAAAAGCCCGACTCTGAGAGCACCTGCAGCGCCATCGGATGGGGTTTGTCAGGCTCGGTTCCGGCACTCGCCACTTCAAACTGGTCACCGGCCAGTTCCCTTAGCAAGGCTTCCGCCATCAATGACCGGGCACTATTGGCGGTACAGACGAACAAAACGCGGCGCTTCATATGCAAATTCCCATATATTCGTTTTCATGCATATCTATTTTACTGCATAATATCCGGAAGATTTTAACGAGTAAAGGACCCTTTCATTACAATGAGCACCCGTGACCTCCCCAATATCGACCCTGACCAGTTCCGCAAACCAACTGAGGAACAGGTTTTTGCAACTCCGCCTTCTTCACATCGTCCAAGAATACTGTTGCTGTACGGCTCACTGCGGGAGCGGTCATTCAGCCGGTTAGCTGTTGAGGAAGCTGCCCGGCTGCTGGAGGCCATGGGTTCGGAAACCCGCGTATTCGACCCCCGCGGTCTACCCCTTGCCGATGCTGAAGACGCCTCCCACCCAAAAGTTCAGGAATTGCGGGAACTGGCCCAGTGGTCGGAAGGCATGGTGTGGTGCTCGCCGGAACGCCACGGCGCTATGACTGGCATTATGAAAACCCAAATCGACTGGATTCCCCTATCCATCGGCGGCGTACGCCCTACCCAGGGCAAGACCCTGGCGGTGATGCAGGTGTGTGGTGGTTCCCAGTCGTTCAATGCGGTGAATCAGTTGCGGGTGTTAGGGCGCTGGATGCGGATGGTGACAATTCCCAACCAGTCGTCGATACCCAAGGCGTTCATGGAATTTGACGACAATAACCGTATGAAGCCCTCGCCCTATTACAACCGCATCGTGGATGTCATGGAGGAGCTGGTGAAATTCACCCTGCTGATACGGGACCGCAGCGACTTTCTGACGGACCGCTATTCCGAGCGGGTGGAAAGCGCCGCTGAAGTCTCAAAACGCGTCAATCAACGGTCCATGTAAGAGAGAAGTCATGAGTAGCAACGCAGAAACCACAACCGAAGATTCCGGCGGAGGCATGGATCTGTTCGGGAAGTACCTGTCGGTCTGGGTGGCGCTGGCGATCATCGCTGGCGTGACCCTTGGGCAACTGGCACCTACGGTTCCCGAAACCCTGTCCCGATTCGAATACGCTCAGGTGTCGATCCCTATTGCCATTCTGATCTGGGCCATGATCTTCCCGATGATGGCCCAGATCGATTTCAGCGCAGTGGTGGGCGTGCGCAAGGAGCCAAAAGGCCTGGCCATCACCACCATTGTGAACTGGCTGATCAAGCCCTTCACCATGTTCGCCATTGCCTGGTTTTTCCTGATGGTGGTGTTTGAGCCACTGATTGCGCCAGACCTGGCCAGCGAATATCTCGCCGGCGCCATCCTGCTGGGGGCGGCGCCCTGCACCGCCATGGTGTTTGTATGGAGTTATCTCACCAAAGGCGATGCCGCCTATACCCTGGTGCAGGTGTCCCTGAACGACATCATCATGCTCTTCGCCTTCGCGCCCGTTGTGGTGTTCCTGCTGGGCATTTCCGACATTCAGGTACCCTGGAACACGGTTATCCTCTCCGTGGTGCTGTACATTGTCATTCCCCTGACCGCCGGCTACCTTACTCGCCGCGCCCTGATCGCAAAGCGCGGGCAAGGCTGGTACGACGAGGTGTTCATGAAACGCCTGGGGCCGGTCACCCCGGCAGCGCTGATCGTTACCCTGGTACTGCTGTTTGCGTTCCAGGGCAAAGTTATCCTGAACAACCCGCTGCATATCGTGCTGATTGCCGTGCCGCTGATTGTGCAGACTTTCCTGATTTTCTTCCTGGCTTACGGCTGGGCACGGCTCTGGAACGTCCGTCACTGCATCGCTGCGCCCGGGGCCATGATTGGTGCCAGTAATTTCTTTGAGCTGGCAGTCGCGGCGGCCATTGCGCTGTTCGGCCTGCAATCGGGGGCGGCGCTGGCGACGGTGGTTGGCGTTCTGGTTGAGGTTCCGTTGATGCTGGTTCTCGTTCGGATTGCCAATCAAACCCGGGGGCGGTTTCCGGCCTAGTTTGGGCCGGTCAATAAGTCCACTTTAAAACACATAGCGAACATTAGGAGCGCTGCCAATCAGGCTCGAGCAACAACAGACCCTGGTTTTACGACTTTCTGGAGAATGAATACTGCTCCCGCAACTCCGAGGCCCACCAAGTCCGTAATCAATCCACCTGAAATCATTAAGAAGGCTGCGACTGCCAAAGTCAGGCGAACAATGAAGCGTGCGCGATTTCCTACAAACCACCCCTGAACAGCACATGCGAGCAGGAAAATACCGAATACAGCGGTGAATCCTGAACGGAGTACGTGCAACCATTCACCTTCCATCAGTAGTGTAGAGTTGTAGAAAAACATGAACGGTACAACAAAGGCCGCGATACCAATTTTGAATGATGCCAGCGACGTTTGCAGAGGGTTGGCCCCCGAAATCCCGGCAGCCGCGAAAGATGCCAGAGCGACCGGCGGTGTTATCGCTGACACGACCGCGAAATAGAAGACGAAAAAATGTGCTGTCAGCAAAGGAATGCCCAGATCGACTAACCCCGGCGCTACAACTGATGCAGCTACGGCGTAGGCTGCTGTAGTTGGCATCCCCATGCCCAAAAGGATCGCGATGCACATGGCAAAAAACATTGCCAACAATTGTGACGTATCAGCCAAGCCCAGGAGCAAGTTGGAGAAACGAGCACCGACACCTGTAAGCGAAATCACACCAACTATAATGCCAGCACATGCACAGACTGCAATTATCTGAATAGACATGTGCCCCGCGATTTCAAACGCACCATAAACTCTTCTCAGGTTCATCTTGTAAGGCGTAAACCAACTAACGACAGCCGCCGACATTGTCGCCAGGGTGCCTGCACGGATAACCGAATATCCCATAAAAAGCGCTACAATCAGAATTAGGATGGGAACAAACAAGTACACTTGGCGCACCATATTGGAAACGCGGGGTAACTCATCTTTGCGCATTCCTTTCATGCCTAACTTGGCCGCTTCAAAATCGACCATGAAGAAGATCGACACGAAGTACAGAATGGCTGGAATGACAGCTGCAATTGCAATATCCGAATACGGAATACCCGTCACTTCAGCCATAATGAATGCGCCAGCACCCATAATGGGCGGCATAATTTGACCGCCTGTCGATGCAGCCGCTTCGATTGCCCCTGCCGTGTTTTTTTCGTAACCAACCTTTTTCATCAGCGGGATTGTTAACGAGCCAGTTGCAACAACATTGCCTGCCGACGTCCCATTGATCATGCCCATCAGACCTGATGCGAAAATTGCCACCTTCGCAGGCCCTCCTCGAGATTTACCGGCTACCGCAAATGCGAAATTCACAAAATACTCACCAACTTTGGATGCCTGCAGAAATGCTGCAAAAATTATGAATAGAATAATGTAGGTAGAGGAGACCGCAGTGGTTGGGCCCAGGACGCCAGCATCGGTGTATACCTGGCTGAAAAAGCGCTCCCAGGTGATTGCGGGTGAGTTAAGAAAACTGGGCAGATATTCACCCACAAATACGTAACCCAGGAACACGGTGGCAATTACAACCAGGGCCATACCTGCCACCCGCCGGGTGAGTTCCATGATCAAAGCTGTACCGGCAACAGCCGCCATCGAGATACCGACCGGAGCGAAGGCGGTGCCGGTTGAGTTTCTCATCTGAGTGCCATAAATCGTGATTAAATAGACAGCAACGGCCAGCGTAGAGACGACGAGAACAAAATCGTGTGGAGCGAACCTCCCACGGCTTTGTTTATCAAACCACGAGAGGACGATAGAGCCTCCTGTGGCTACCCATAATGGTGCACCATACAGCCATATCTCATTGAATCGAATGGCTTTGTCTATCCCGCTCCAGTTGGCCCCAGAAGCTATCTCCCATGCGAAATAGAAAGCCATACCGAGCGAAAACAGCCCGCTAATAAGCAATGGATAGGCCAAGACATGAGTTGCTCTCGACCTGGCCCTCTGCCCTTCGACAAAACCCGTCGCAGAAAACATCAGGAAGCCGAGTATCAATGCACCTGCCACGTGTGCAATACGGAAGTTCCAGGTTTCAACCGGAAAGTCGGGGAGAAACGAAATGTCGACCAAGCCGCCCGTCAGCGCCTTAATGCCCACGCCATTCAAGGCAAGCATATGAAATGCTGCATACCCCACTGCAATGAGCGTTACTATTTGATATGAGCGCCCTTTAAAGAGTCGCAGGTTCGACTCCACTGGTTCATCATCCACCCCTTGGGCAATAAGGTGGTCTGGCGTATTAGCCGGGTTCTTGTCGTTATGCATGACTAGACCTTCGCTTGATATAGCGCAATATTGTTGTTTAACCGGCGCGGCACCCGACAAAGTCGGGATGCCACGCAAAAACGTGATCAGTTATGAATCAGATCCGGAGCAATATTGCCTCCGTTTTCGTTAAACCAGCGCGCAGCCCCAGGGTGCCAGGGCAGAAAGGTATTCTTGTCCCAATGCTTTGGAAGTGTAGTGCTAGCTCCTTTGTGAGCTTGAACCATCCTCTCATTGTCACCCATCACTGCTTTTACAGCTTCGTATACAAACGACTCTGGGAGGTCGCAATTTGCTATTGCGAAATTCCACATAGCGACGGAACGGGCAGGATTTTCAAGACTTTTGTACACGCTAGCCGGGATTTTATAGTCACTCACAGGCATAGCTTCGAGGATTGTCGTTTGTTCCTCTTCGGTAAACTCAATAATGTTGATATCTGTTTGTACTTCGAGCTGACTGACAGCTGGAACAGGTACGCCGGCTGCAAATGCAACCACGTCAAGTAGCCCGTCCTGAAGCTGCCCTCCAAGATCTGACCACCCTCCGTTTCGACGCTCAAACTTGAGGCCTAGCGCTTCCAACATACGTGGGAAATAGGTATCAGAGGTCGATCCTGCCGGACCAAAACCGATGACGGCTCCATCTGGAATGTCTGCGACGGACGTAATCCCGGATGACGTCAGTGCGGTGATAGAGAACGGCGTTTGATACATAGGAAACATTGCACAGGAATTATCCAGTTTTATTCCTGGTGCTATGGCATTATTACCCTCAAGTGATTCCTTTGCAGGGCCCATGGTTGTCATGCCGAACTGGTTGTCGCCTGTGTGAACCAACGCCATGTTTTGCATCGGCCCACCAGTTACTTCAGCACCACCCGTTACGCCTGTTTCTTCAGAAACAATGTTTGCCCAAGCGGTACCGTACCCGAAATAGGTGCCACCTTGTGACCCCGTGCCCACGGTAAAACTTTCAGGCCAAGCTGATTTGTCTTCTGCAAAAGGTGAAGTCGAGACGGCCGCGAACACCAAAAAAGTACCAAAGGTTTTAATTTTTTTCATGATAATCTCCAATGCTGTTTTTGTTTTTTAAGATAACTGGTTAAGGAAAGTAAAAATTTAAATATTTAAACAACCGACAACGTTTATTTAATAAACTTAACCTGCTCGCTGATTCTTGCTAACACAGAGGATTTTCGTTCGTTGTAGGTTTTTTTATTTGTTTCGAACAGATTGTTTCCATGGGTGTCAATTGAAATAATCAGAGGTCCAAAGCCTTTTACTCGATTTATCCAGAGTGTCTCTGGCATACCTAAGTCCTTCCATTCAGCGCCTTCTATCGCTTCAACCTTCGTTGCGGCGACAACTGCACAGCCGCCTGGAAAGACCGCATGAACAGCCTTGCTTTCTGAGCATCCAGCTGCTGTTTCCGGACCCATTCCCCCCTTACCGATAATTAGCCTCACTCCTGTCTTTTTGATGAACTCGCGCTCAAATTTCTCCATTCGCATACTGGTAGTGGGTCCAATGGAGACCATTTCGTAACCACCATCATCTTTTTCTCGAACGATTGGTCCCGCATGGAAAATTGCACCACCGGAAAGATCAACAGGGAGTTCCCGCCCGTACTCAATCAAACGCCTGTGGGCCACATCCCGACAGGTGACAAGCGTTCCATCGAGGTAAACAATGTCGCCCACCTTCAGCTCTTCCAGGTCTTCAATGGAAATAGGGGTTTTCAATACCTTTTTCATAGCTTTACGTCCTGATGAGAGATAATTTCGTAGGAGAGGTCCGCGTTGATCTTGATTTGGCCGCGGCGGTGAGCCCAGCAACCCGTTGAAACAGCGACGCCAATCGTTGAGGGGTGACGAGCCGACCACTCAATGTTTACTCCCATCACGGTGTTGTCGCCGGTGAGGCCTTGCGGACCTATGCCCAAATCATTAATACCCTCTGCAAGAAGCTCCTCAAGGAGAGCTGCATGCTCGTTCGTATTGCGAGCTGTAACGGGTTTGAGAATCGCTTTCTTGGACAATCGGGCAGCCGTCTCAGCGGATGTGGATACACCAACCCCTACCAGCAGAGGTGGGCAAGCGTTCAAGCCTCGGGAGGTCATTACATCAAGAACGAATTCGGCCACACCTTCGTAGCCTTGACCTGGCATCAACACCGTAGAGGCTCCGGGTAACGTGCATCCGCCGCCCGCCATGTAAACATCAATAACTACATGGTCTTTTCCCGGAAGGATCTCCCAATCAAGCCACGGAATTTTGGACCCCGTGTTTGTCCCCGTGTTTTTCTCAACAAACGCCTCGACCGCGTTGTGCCGAAGGGGGCCAATTTCGGTCGCACCAATGGTCGCACCTTCCAGAATGGACTCGAGTTCGCCAAGCAAGGGGAATGAGGAACCAGCCTGAATGAAATACTGAATCACCCCTGTATCCTGGCAGCTTGGCCGATCAAGCTTGTCTGCGGCATCCTGGTTTTCGGCCATCACGTCGAAGATCTCAATGGCCATGGGGTTGGTTTCTTTGGCGCGCAACTCAGCTTGTTTGTCTTTCACATCGGTTGGCAGACGTTTTCCTATGTAGGCCGTGAATTTCGCAAGAATGTCAGTTAAAGACTGAACGTCAGCTTCTTTCTCCACGCTTCTATCCCCTTTTTACAGTGTCCCGGCCTTCCATAGAGGAGTAACCGGATTAGTTGTAGGGAGATCATAGAATGTGGAAACTGGGTAAACATTCACCAAAAGTGAAAACACTAATTCTTAAAGGTTAATAATGGCTGCCGAAGATTCGATGCGATTTTTTGTAAGCCTTGCACAAAGGCGCTCCATATCCGGGGCTGCTCAGGAGCTGGACCTATCGCCTCCAGCGGCGACAAAACGCTTGGCTCAAATAGAGGATCAGATGGGAGTGAAGCTGGTTAATCGGACAACCAGGCACATTTCATTGACACCAGAAGGTGAGATCTATCTTGAGTATGCCCAGAACATTCTTTCCAAGATGGAGGAAATGCAGGATGTCATTCGGAACCAGTCAGGGACTCCGGCTGGCCAGTTGAACATTCATGCACCGCTTGGCTTTGGCAGGAAATACATAGCTCCACTTGTATCTGAGTTTGTTACCACGTATCCGGACCTGGCGGTTCGGCTAACTTTAAGCGACAAGCACGTATCCCCACCTGACGATGCAACTGATATAGCAATTCGCTTTGGTGACGTTCCAGATTCTCGGTTAATTGCTCGGAAGATCGCCCCGAACAGGCGCTTTATCAGTGCTAGTCCGAGATATCTCGATAAAGTTGGGCGCCCAGTCGTGCCTAAGGATCTGAGTAGCCACCAAGCGATTGCGCTGCGTCAAAATGACGAAACGGCCAGCCTTTGGCGTTTAACGAAGGATGATCAAACTCAAGCGATTCGAGTGCCCGTAAAGCTAAGCACAAATGACGGACATGTCGCTCTTCAATGGGCAATTGAGGGCCATGGTTTGTTGATGCGAGCCCAGTGGGATCTCGCTAAGCATTTGAGAAGCGGTGAGCTGGAATTAGTCCTTCCAGAATACGAAACACCCCCTGCCCACATTTACGCTGTGTATTTACAGAAAGCGCGGCTCGCAACACGAATTTCATTGTTTCTTGACTACCTCGAGGAGTCATTTCTCACTAAAACATCGACAAGCGACTATTGGTGAGGGTGGACTTCCTCCACTAACCCTGAGACCACGGAGCCTCATACTGAGCCATTTTTGTTGGCCTTGATCGACCGTTCTGAATGTGCGCTTTGCGCGCCATAGCTATTCTATGGTTTGCATCACCAGCGCGGGTACGGGACAGCCTTTAAACAATTTTTTGGAGCCACGGATGCCGGAAGATAAGCGACTTAAGATGGATCGAACGCCTCTTTGGAACGGCAGCCCATGCCTGAGCCAACTTCCGAACTATCAGCTTTGGCAAAAACGCTGACTCCCGATCTCAGCAGGCCTCCAACGGCGCATAAGCCAACACCAGCCACTTGGCCCCCTCATCAAAGTTCACCTGCACCCGGGTATGATGACCGGAACCCTCGGAGTTCATCACGATACCCTCACCAAACTTGGGATGGCGTACCCGCTGGCCCAGGCTGAAACCCGTGCCAACGTCCGGTTCCTGACTGAACAGACTCTCGTTCGGGCGGGCCATCATAACTGGTCGGCTTACCGTGTTGCGCAGCCGCACTTCCTGGATGCAGTCGCCCGGGATTTCGCGAACGAATCGGGAGAGGGCATGAAATTTTTCCTGGCCGTACAACCGGCGGGACTCCGCGTAAGTAAGCACCAGCTTTTGCATGGCGCGGGTAATACCCACGTAAGCAAGTCGGCGCTCCTCTTCCATCCGCCCCGGCTCTTCCAATGACATGCTGTGGGGGAACAGGCCTTCCTCCACCCCGGCCAGGAATACCAGCGGAAATTCCAGGCCCTTGGCAGAGTGCAGGGTCATCAGCTGAACGCAGTCTTCGTTGGCCTCTGCCTGGGCCTCTCCGGCATCCAGAGCCGCCTGGGCGATGAATTCCGACAATGGATCGACACCCTCTTCCACCTCATAATCCGACAGGGCATTCACCAGTTCTTCCAGGTTCTCCACCCGCGCCTGCCCTTTCTCACCCTTTTCGCTGGCGTGGTAATCCTTGAGGCCACTCAGTTCCAGGGTTGTCTTCATCAGCCCGTGCAGGGAGGCATCGTCCACCATCTCCGTCAGGCGTTCGATGATGCCCATGAAGGATTGCAGACCGGTTTTGGCGCGGCCCTTGACCTGCCCAGCCTCCAGCAAACGCTCGGCAGACTCCCACAGTGAGATACTGCGCTCGGTGGCAAACGCCCGCATGTCCGCCAGGCTCTTGGCGCCGATTCCGCGGGCGGGAATGTTCACCACGCGTTCAAACGCTGCATCGTCCCGGCGATAGTGCACCAGACGCAGATAGGCGATGGCGTTGCGGATTTCCTGGCGGTCGTAGAATCGCAGGCCGCCGTAGACCCGGTAGGGAATGCCCTGGCGGATCAGGGATTCTTCCAGCACCCGGGACTGGGCGTTGGAGCGGTAGAGAATGGCCGACTCGCTGCGCAGGTTCCCCTCGTTGACCCAGCTACCAATGGTGTCGGCGATGTAGTTGGCTTCGTCCTGCTCGTTGAAGGCCGCATACAAACTGATGGGCTCGCCATCCGGGCCGTCGGTCCAGAGTTCCTTGCCCAACCGGCCCTGGTTGTTGGCAATCACCGCGTTGGCGGCTTTCAGGATCAGTTGAGTGGAGCGGTAATTCTGTTCCAATCGCACCATCCGGGCGTTGGGAAAGTCCCGCTGGTACTGCTGGATGTTTTCGATCTTCGCGCCCCGCCAGCCGTAGATGGACTGGTCGTCGTCCCCCACCACCGTTAGCGGCACCCGGTTCCCGGCCAGGATCTGCAGCCAGGCGTACTGGATGGTATTGGTGTCCTGAAATTCGTCCACCAGGATCTGCTGGAAACGGCTCTGATAATGGCTCAGTAGTTCCGGACGGTACAGCCAGAGTTCGTGGGAGCGTAGCAACAGCTCGCCAAAATCCACCAAGCCGCTTAGGTTGCAGAGCTTTTCGTACTGGCGGTAGACCGTCAGCATTGTGGCCGTGAAATGATCGCCCGGATTTTCCTGGATGTGTTCCGCCCGCAGCCCTTCGTCCTTCTGGCCGTTGATAAACCACTGGGCCTGCTTCGGCGGCCAGCGGCTTTCATCAATCTGCAGCTCACGCATCACGCGCTTGATCAGCCGCAGCTGGTCGTCGCTGTCCAGCACCTGGAAGTTCTCTGGCAGGCCGGCGTCCTGGTAATGGGCCCTGAGCAACCGGTGGGCAATGCCGTGAAAGGTGCCAAACCAGAGGCCCCGAGCCGGAATATTCATCATCTGCTCAATGCGGTAGCGCATTTCCTTCGCCGCTTTGTTGGTGAAGGTCACCGCCAGGATGCCCGTTGGCGGTACTTTGTCCACCTGCATGAGCCAGGCAATCCGGTGCACCAGCACCCGGGTTTTGCCACTGCCCGCACCTGCCAGCACCAGCAAATGATCATTCTGGGCCGTCACCGCCTCACGTTGGGCGTCGTTCAGGGCGTCGATAATGTGGGAGACATCCATAGAGATCCGGTCGCTACTGGTTAAATGAACAGGTGCAGAATTATAACAGGAGAAAGGAGGGTTTGCCGGATGCGGGTGAGTTGGGATTATCCGCACACATGTAAGGTACCGATACAGAAAATGTGAACACTTTTTATGAAACTGGCGTCAACTTGGGTATACTCGCCACCGCGGGTTGCCCGGAAGAACTTCCTGTTCCTCTGCTGGCCACCGTTTTCCCGCACCAGACAAATTGCAGGGGCAAGACATAAGTCCCCTGAAGCCAGGAAGGCGCCCGCATCTAGCGACCAGACATCAAAGGAGATGATGTACGATGTACTCCGTATACCGAAGCACTGCCCGTTTTACCCCCCGTTTTGCCTTTTCCGCCCTTGCACTGACCGCCACCCTGTCGTTTCCCACTATGGCCGATGACAGCCAGCGAATTGACCAGCTGGAACAACGGCTGGATTCCATGCAGAAGCAGATGACCGAATCGAGCCTGGAAAAGGTTCGCCTTAACGGTTTTTTCAGCACCGGCTATACCCGCGCCAATAATGACGCCGGCTACGACGAGGCAACGGAACAATCCGACCTTGAAACCCTCAGCCTGTTCGGCCTGCAGAGCACCTTTTCACTGAGCCGCAACACCGACGCGGTATTGCAACTGGTGTCCCGTGGTAGCGAAGACTGGGACACGGAACTGGAATGGGGCTACCTGCGACACCAATTCAGCAATGGTTCCGAACTGCGGGCCGGTAAAATGCGCCTGCCGCTGTTTATGGAATCCGAGACCCTGGAGATTGGCTATGGTCAGCCCTGGGCGCGACCACCCGAAGCAGTCTACGACCCGGTGCCGGTTCGCAGCTATCTGGGCGCCGATGCGGCCTATACCATCAACCTCTCTGGCTCATCCATTCAGACACGCGCCTTTGCAGGACACCTTGACGATGATGCCGCCTCCCTTGGCCAGACCGTCAATGTGGAACTACGCAACATAACCGGCCTGACCGCCAACTGGACCAATTACCTCTGGACCTTCCGTGGCGTGTACGCCCATGCAGAAGCCACCATCGGCGGAACACCACCGCTTGGTGACGAAGAAAAAACCGAGTTCATGGGATTGGGCCTGTCCTACGACGATGGCAGCTGGCTGCTGATGTCGGAACTGACACGGGTTGAGGTGGACGGATTTTACCAGGACACCGACTCCGCCTACATCACGCTTGGCTACCGGGTAACGGAAGTTACGCCCTATGTAACGGCTTCCTGGGTCGAAAGCCAGGACAACTACGAGCGCGACGGCACGCCACTGGAGGTGCTGGACGTACGTCGCCAGGCCTACAGTCTGGGCTTCCGCTGGGACATGACCACCTCGGTTGCCATGAAGGTGGACTGGACCCACGCCCGGGGCTTTGGCAAAACCACTGGGGGCCTGATTGGCAACCAACTGGATGCCCTGGCCGGCAATCCCGGCGGTCGATTCGACAGCACCGACGTATACACCGTCCGGCTTGATGCCGCATTTTGATCAGGAGGGACACCATGGCGATTCGACGCGTATCCGTGCCTGCATTGCTCATTGCGTTGTGCCTGTTGAGCAGTGTCTCGCGGGCGGAATTGGTGATCATCGGCCACCACGGTGGCCCGGATTCCATCACCGTGCAACAGGTGAAGGACATCTACCTGAACCGCAGCTCACGAATGCCTGACGGCCAGCGCGTGGTCGCGTTCCAGCTTCCAGCGGGCAACAGCATGCGGGATGAGTTCAATGACCTGATCACCGAGCGCAATGACGCCTGGCTGAAGTCGTTCTGGTCGCGGCAGGTTCTGACCGGAAAGGGCCATCCGCCGAGGGAGGTATCCTCGGCGAACAGCATGAAGAGTGTGGTGTCATCCACCCTGGGCAGTATCGGTTACCTCGATTCCACCCTGGTGGATGATTCCGTTAAGGTCCTGTTGACGCCGGAACCTTAAAACCCGCGCGGAACGGTCTGGGCCTCGACGAATTCGAACAGGCCTTCCAGGCCGCCTTCGCGACCAGTGCCGGACGCCTTCATGCCCCCGAACGGCGCTTCCGGCGTGGGACCGGTACCGGTGTTCCAGCCGCAATGACCAAAACGCAGCCCGGCGGCCACCCGCTGGGCGCGCTCCGCGTCGGCCGTGAACACGTATGACGCCAGGCCAAATTCGGTGTCGTTACCGGCATCGATAACCTCGTCCTCAGTGCGGAAAGTGGCCATGGGCACCAGCGGCCCGAAGGTTTCCTCGCGGGAGCAGCACATGTCCCGGGTCACCCCGGAAATGACCGTCGGCGGGAAGAACAGGTGGCCATCCCCAAGGTCTGCCGGCATTTTGCCTGCCACCAGTTCACCACCCCGCTCAAGGGCGTCTTCCACGTGGCGCTTCACCTTATCAAACCCGGCTTTGTTAATCAGCGGGCCGAGGTCAACGTCTTCCGTCAAACCATTACCCACGGTCATGCGATTGACCCGGTCGGCAAGTTTCTGACCGAATTCATCCACCACTTTCTCGTGAACGAAAATCCGGTTGGCGCAGACACAGGTCTGGCCGCCGCCCCGGAACTTGTTGGCGATCAGGTTATCAGCAGCGGCATCCAGGTCCGCATCGTCAAAGACAATAAACGGTGCATTACCACCCAACTCCAGGGCCAGCTTCTTCACCTGATCTGCCGTATCCAGTATCAGCTTGCGGCCCACTTCGGTAGAGCCGGTGAAGCTGAGCATGGGCACGTCGGGGCTTTCGCAAAGCACCTTGCCGATCACACTGGCCTTGCCCATAACCAGGTTGACCATGCCGTCTGGCAGGTCGACGTGTTTGTCCATCAGCGCGAACAGCGCAATCATCGTCAGCGGCGTCTCACTGGCCGGCTTGATCACCGACGGGCACCCGGCCGCCAGGGCGGCAGACAACTTCTTGGCGATCATGCCAATGGGAAAGTTCCAGGGCGTGATCAGGCCGGTAACACCAACCGGGCGGTAGTGCACTGTCCAGGTACAGTCTTTCGGCTTTTCGGGAATGGTATGGGCGTCCAGCGCCTGAATGTGTTTGGAGCAGTAATCGAAGAACCCGGCGGCGTAATCGACCTCACCCTGAGCTTCCTTCAACGGCTTGCCGTGCTCCATGCACAGAATGCGGCCCACTTCCTCTTTATTGGCCCTGAGTGCATCACGAATATCTTCCAGCCACTTGCGACGGGTTTCGATGGAATAGGGACTGGTTAAACGAAGCGCAGACTTGCCCGCTTCAACGGCCTTGTACACTTCACTTTCGGACATCGATGCCACACTGGCAACCACCTCACCCGTGGCCGGGTTATAGACATCGAAGGTGTTACCGTCCGGCGATTCAGACCAGCGACCGCCGATGTAGCCAGTCAGCTTGGGAAGCAGTGGTGACTCGATCATCTCGGCTCCTTTTCACAATGTTCTCGGATTGTATAAATTGGGGTTTGCGTCAGTGTGATATGTCTCTCATAGTGGATGCAGAAACCGCCACTGTAAAGTCAGACCATGGTGTTTTGACCAGCGCCGGCGGGGGCCTATACTCGAACCATGTCATTATCAGGAGGCAGGAACATGAAGGCGTTTTTTCATCCCGCGCAGGACCAACATCTTCCCAAGACCTACTTCACCCGCGGCCAGATGCGTCAGCCCCAGGAAGTTCCTGATCGCACCGCTCAAATGCTGGAAGGCCTGAAGGCCATGGGCATTCCGGTGTTGCAGCCGGCAGACCAGGGTGCCGGTGCAATTTCAAAGGTCCACGATCTGGGCTATCTGCGCTTTTTGGAGTCTGCCCACCGGCGCTGGGCAAAGATGGAAGACTGGGGTGACGAAGTGATTTCCAACATCTTCGTCCGATCACCAAACGCCCTCAAAGGCATCCTGGCGGAAGCTGCACGCTACCAGGCCGATGGCAGCTGCCCCATCGGAGCCAACACCTGGGATGCCGCCTACTGGTCGGCCCAGACAGCGCTCGGCGCCGCTGACGCCCTGGTTGCCGGCGAGCGCCATGCCTATGCGGTGTGTCGCCCACCGGGCCACCACGCCCGAAAGGACGCCGCCGGCGGCTTCTGCTACCTCAACAATGCCGCGATTGCCGCAGAACATTTGAAACCCCGTTATCCCAGGATCGCCATACTGGACACCGACATGCACCACGGCCAGGGCATCCAGGAAATCTTCTATGACCGCAGCGATGTTCTCTATGTCTCGATTCATGGCGACCCCACCAATTTCTACCCGGTGGTCAGTGGCTATGAGGACGAGCGCGGTGAAGGCGAGGGACTTGGCTACAACATCAACCTACCGATGCCCCACGGCTCCTCGGAGGAAGATTTCTTCGCCAAACTGGATGAGGCACTGGCCGCCATTCGACTGTTCCAGCCAGACGTGCTGATACTTACCCTGGGATTCGACATCTACCACAACGACCCCCAGGCCAAGGTATCAGTGTCTTCGGAAGGCTTCTGTCGCCTCGGTTCCGACATCCGTCGCACCGGTCTTCCCACACTGGTTGTGCAGGAAGGCGGCTATGACCTGGAAGCCCTGAGTGCCAACGTGCAGCAGTTCTTCAAGGGGCTGGAAGGGTAACCACCTCAGTTCGCCGGGGCATACACCTTGATATTGGTGTGGCCCTCGGCTTTCAGGTGGCAGGCATGC
This sequence comes from Marinobacter sp. G5_S1_61_S3, assembly GCF_054968585.1. Classification (NCBI taxonomy): domain Bacteria; kingdom Pseudomonadati; phylum Pseudomonadota; class Gammaproteobacteria; order Pseudomonadales; family Marinobacteraceae; genus Marinobacter; species Marinobacter sp. G5_S1_61_S3. The sequence goes on from NZ_JBQKUK010000002.1 coordinate 112,859, forward strand.
ATGCGGCTCATGGTGCCGCGGTCACAGTACAGCAGGTACTGCTTGTCGTCCGGCATCGATTGGATTCGCTCATTCAGTTCGTAGAACGGTATCTCCACCACCTGATTGCTGGTGAGCTGCAGGGGTGACTGCTCCCCTTCTGACGGGTGGCGCACGTCAATAATCACATCGTTCACAGCCGGTGTATGTACAAGCTCAACCTCTTCTGGCGTCCGGGTGGTTTCCAGAAGGCGGTTGACCGGCGTGTCCTGACGGCTGGCGATGGCCTGCTCCAAAACCCGGGTGTCCATAGCGGCTTCATCTTCCTCCACCCGATGCAGCTTGGCGCGGGTGGCCGGCTTACGGGAAATCACACCGCAGTACTCCGGCATGGTACGAGCAAATGGCTCAGTACCGATGTCCCGGGCGATGTTGATAATGGTTTCCTTGTCCATGGAAATCAGCGGCCGCAGTACCACCTCGTTACTGGCCCGGTCCACCACGTTGAGGTTTGACAGGGTCTGGCTGGACACCTGCGCCACGGCATCACCGGTCACCAGCCCCGCGGCGTTATTGGCGGCTGCAATGTCTGAGGCAGCTTTCAGCATCTGGCGCTTGAGCACCACCCCCCAATGTCGCTGGTTGACTGAACGCATGATTTCAGCGACCACGCCTTCAAAGGGTACGGAAATGAACTTGGCACCATGGGAAGCGCCGTAACGATCCCACAGGTAATGCACCACCTGGCGCACGCCAATTTCATGGGCGGGACCGCCCAGGCTGAAAAACAGGAAGTGGGAGCGAAGCCCCCGACGCATCATCAGGTAGGCCGCCACCGAGGAGTCATAACCACCGGACACCAATGTCATCACCGTTTCCACCGCGCCCAATGGGTAGCCGCCGGCACCACGATGTTTGCGATGCGCAATGTGATAGTGATCCTCATGGACCTCAATACGCACTTCAATATCCGGGTTGCGAAGGTTTACGCCCTCGGGCTCGGAAGCCTCAAACAGGGCGGAGCCGACAAAGCGCTCCAAATCAATCGAGCGAAACCCGTGATTACCGTGGCGGCGAACCCGAACCGCAAAGGTTTTTCCGCGGATACGGTCTGCGTAGGCTGCTACTGCCTGCTCCGCCACGTCGTCCATACTTATCCAGGGAAATACACCTATCTCCTGGATGGTCGAAATGCCCGGAATACGGCCCAACTCATCAATCACCGGGCCCGCAAGGCCGCGCCCATCCGGGATGGCCACATCAACCCTGTCCCAGGAACCCTCAACGTGGATATCGTCGTCCAGGCGTGCCAGCAGTTTGCGAATATTCTGCCGCAGGTGCCGCATCTGTTGCCGGCGAACGGGTTTGCTCTTGATGGCCACTTCGGCGGCGGGGCGTATAAGGAGTTTCATAAATCGGACGTCTGTCGGGTAGCGTAATTACAGTAAAGCGCTTAGTGTAACGGTTTCGCCGTTTGCCTCAAAATCAGGCATTCCCGATACTCGCTATACTCATATAAAAAGGCATCGCCCTGACGCCAGGGGCCCGCAGAACATTCAGGAGCTTTTGCGTTCATGACCGAATCCACCATCAATGCCCTGGTATCTCCAGAAGGCAGCCTGGAAATCCTCTCCAACTTTGAAGTCAACCGGCTCAAGGACCGAAGCGAAGGAGGGCTGTATCGGCTTTTCCGGCAATGCGCCCTGGCCGTGCTCAATACCGGTGTTGAAACCGACGACTGTAAAACCCTGATGGAAGCCCATGCGGATTTTGACGTTCGCCTGGTGCCACAGCCACGGGGTCTGAAACTGGAGCTGGTCAATGCACCCGCCCACGCCTTCGTGGACGGGCAAATGCTGCGCGCCATCCGCGAACACCTGTTTTCGGTATTGCGGGATATTATCTATTCCTACTCAATCCCCCAGTCCGCGGTCGGTCTTCGCCGGGACGACCCGGAAGGCATCACCAACCTGATTTTTCACATCCTCCGTAACGCCCGTGTATTACAGGCAGGGCGTCATCCGGACCTGGTGGTGTGCTGGGGTGGCCACTCCATCAACGAGCGCGAATATCAGTACAGCAAGGAAGTGGGCCACCAGCTTGGTTTGCGAGGATTGAGCATTTGCACCGGTTGCGGCCCCGGCGCCATGAAAGGCCCGATGAAAGGCGCCACCATTGGCCATGCCAAACAGCGGGTGAAGAACGGCCGTTACATTGGCCTGACGGAACCGGGCATCATCGGTGCCGAAGCGCCAAACCCGATCGTCAACGAGCTGGTGATCATGCCGGATATCGAGAAACGCCTCGAAGCCTTCGTTCGGACGGGCCACGGCGTGATTGTGTTCCCCGGTGGTGTGGGTACCGCCGAGGAAATACTCTATCTGCTCGGCATCCTGCTGCACCCGGACAACGCCGACCTGCCCTTCCCGGTCGTCTTTACCGGCCAGCAGGAAAACGCGGAATACTTCGAGATGATCGACCAGTTCATTCGCAACGCGCTGGGCGATGAAGCCGCCAGCAAGTACGAAATCATCATCGACGACCCGGACAAAGTCGCCCGCACGATGAAACAGGGCATGAAGGACGTGGAAACCTTCCGCCGGGCCATGCAGGACGCCTACTATTTCAACTGGATGCTGAAGATCGACCCGGTGTTCCAGATGCCGTTCGAGCCCACCCATAAAAGCATGCGGGCACTGGCGCTACACCGTCACCAGCCGGTTCACCTGATTGCCGCGAATCTGCGCAAGGCGTTCAGTGGCATCGTTGCCGGCAACGTCAAGGAAAGCGGCATACGCCACGTGCAAGCCAAGGGGCCATTTGAAATTTCCGGCGATCCGGAGCTACTGGCACCCCTGGAAGCGATGCTGAAAGAGTTCGTCGCCCAGGACCGGATGAAACTGCCCGGTTCCGGTGCTTACGAACCCAGTTACCGGATTATCAGCGAAGCAACGCCCGCCACACCCTGACGATGATGGGGATTATTCCCCACCATCCGCCGGAAGGCTGGCGTAATAAGCGGCCAGGTTGGCAATGTCCTCATCGCTGAGGCCCGCCGCCTGGCCCTGCATGATGGCGGCCTGGCCACCGTTGCGCTGCTTGTTCTTGTACGCCTTGAGCGAAGACACGAGGTATTGTTCGTTCTGTCCTGCCAGGTTGGGGTAACCCGGAATGGCCGCGATGCCATTCTTGCCATGGCAGGCTGCGCACACGGCGGCCTTGGCTTTACCGGCCTCAGCATCACCAGCGGCTATGGTAACGGCGGGAGCGGCAGCCCCCAACACGAACACGGCAGCAGCCAGGGTGTGGTATTTCAGTCTCATTGGTTTTACCCTCTCATCGTTTTATAGCCCGACAGGATTCTGCCGGTGCGCAAGTTGCACGAATTTATAGCACAGCAAGAACAAAGCTCAAATGTGATGGATCAATAATCACCCCATTCGATGCGGAGAAGTCGACATGCCCATTCAGGTTCAGGAAATCGCGTGCAGGGAAGGCAACATCGGCCTGATCACCCTGGATTCACCGGCCACTCTGAACGCCCTGTCCGCGTCGATGATCCACGAAACCCAGGCCGTACTGGATCAGTGGGCCGAAGCTGACCACATCAGCCTGGTTATATTCCGCGGCGCCGGTGAACGTGCCTTCTGCGCAGGCGGTAATATCCGCGAACTTTATGGCGCCCTGTCCGGCGACGAAGATCCGGACGCACCGGCCGAGTTCTTTGCCAGCGAGTATCGCCTGGACTATACCATTCACTGCTTCCCCAAACCGGTGATCGCCATTGGCCACGGCGTGGTGATGGGCGGGGGGCTTGGCATTTTCTCCGCTTGCCGCTACCGCCTGGTAACGCCCGATGTCACATTGGCCATGCCGGAGATCACCATCGGCCTGTTTCCCGATGTTGGTGCAAGCTGGTTCCTCAATCGGCTGCCAGGCCGCATCGGTCTGTTCATGGGGCTGACCGGAGCGCGGCTGAACGTCTCTGACGCGTTGAGGGTTGGCCTGGCCGATATGGCCATCCTGCCAGATCAGGTGGAATCATTGATAGAGCGGTTGAAGGAGGAGCGCTGGACCGGTGAATCAGCGGCTGATGACAACCGCCTGTTCCGGCTCGTCAAGCAACTTGAGCATCCGGACTACAGGGCGCTGCCAACCAGTGAACTGGCGCGCCATGAACAGGACATCGCCAGGCTGAGCGCAGGCGATGAACTCCCGGCCATTGTTGAAAATCTCCTGGCGGCGGAGATCGACAGCGACTGGTGGCAAGGCTGTGTGAAAAACCTGCGCGGCGGCTGCCCGGTTACCGCCTGGCTGGTCTGGACCCAGCTAAAGAAGGCACAGCAAATGTCACTGAAGGACGTCTTCCGGATGGAATACACCATGGCCGCCCGCTGCACCCAGCGGCCAGATTTGCGGGAGGGTATCAGAGCCAGGCTGATCGACAAGGATCACAAGCCCACCTGGTCATTCCCGAGCGTCAGCGACGTGCCCGACACAGTGGTTGAAGAACACTTCGAGCCGGAACTGGACGACAGCAACGACCCCATGGCACTGAGCTGAACGGGCCGCAAGCCCGCATCATAGCTCGGCGCCGGCCTGGATCAGCAACATCTCGATATCCCGGTTGTTGCTGGCACGCGCCAGATCCAGAGCCGTTCGCCCATCGCTACCGCGATAGTTGACGTCTGCACCCGCCGCCAGCAGCATCTCGGCGGTCAGTAAATCCCCGCCTTCGACAATGTGCATCAGCAGCGAGTGGCCACCCTGATTCACATTGACGTTCGCCCCGGCGGCCAACAGTACTTTCACCACGGAAAGATGACCGTTACGGGCGGCGCGGATCACCGGCGTTGTACCCTCGCCGTCCGATGCATTTACGCTGGCGCCGGCCGACAACAACAGTTGCACGATCCGCCGATGGCCATCCCCTGAGGCGATCATCAGTGGCGTGACACCACTTGCCGTGGCCAGGTCCGGCGCTGCACCTTCGCTGAGCAGGAACCACACAATTCGGTCCTCGCCCGCCCTGACCGCCGCCGAGAGCGGTGTGCCGGCCTCGGTCAGTGTGTTTAAAGACATGCCAGAGGCTGCAAGCGACTTGGTTTGTTCAAGGTTTCCGTTGCTGACCGCCGCCATCAATGGCGTATCCGCCACCGACGCACGGCGCTGCTCAAGGTTGGATGGATCTGTGCTCGTCGCACACGCTGTCATCAGCGCGCTTGCGACCAGGACGGCCAGAAATCTCACGAGGATGGTGCCGGTTCCCTGGGCCATGGTGATTCAGTCTCTGTTGATTTATTTTTGCGGATATTCTGGTCAGTCGTCGGCGGCAATGAAAGCGAGCGGTTCACAAGTCCGGCCGGTTCTGCAAAATATCGCCCACCAGAGAGCGCAATTCCGCTTCGCCTGCCTCCCGGCCCACGCATTCACCGTGCGCCTGCAACTCGGGCCACGACCAACCCTGTAGCACCGCCCTGGCCCAGAGGGAGCGCAAACGTTCGTCAGCCATCCCGTTGACGACGCCTGCCTGCAATGACAGCCGTCTCAGTACCGGCAAGGCCAGATCGAAGCCCCGATAGCCATGGGCAAAACTGTGCAGGTCCCTGAAATCATCCTCATTGAGCGGTCTGTCAGCGGGAAGGCCGCAGGTTATCCGCAGAATCAACTCCGGCTCTGCGTCTATCCAGTTGCGCGGCACGAGGGTGAGCCAGTGCTCCGTCAACCTGCCACGCAAATGGTCTGTCAGCGCCTTACCTTGCGCAGACACCCCGGCAAGCAACTGCAGGGGATACTCGCCGCTGCTGGCTTCGCGCTTCAGCCCGAGCCGAACCGGCTCCAACCCGCACCGCTGCCAGAACGACAACAACCCGGCGTTACCGCCGAAACTGGTACCGATACCGTCCAGCCCCTGCTTGCACGCATAATCATTTGCAGCCGCCACCAGTGTCTGCCCCAGCCCCTCACCGCGCACCTCAGCACTCACGGCAATCCGCACGATGCGCAACAGACTCTGGCAGGCTGCTTCGGCAAATCCACTGTGGGTCGCCAGGGACTGGGGCAAGAGATGCCCCCGCAAGCGGCGCTTGCCCAACATGACCTGCTCTGCAAGCTCGCTGTCCAGCCCCCCTTCCACCGTCGCCCATAGCACGCCGACCAGAACACCACCCCGGGTCAGACGCCAACTCACCGCGGCCGGATCGTCCATCCACTGGCGCAAGTCACCGGGTGAGGTTCGGTAGTGGGCATCCACCAGCAAACCGAAGGCCTCCTCCAATTCACTGTCTTCTGCGGTACCCGGGTTCCAGCGTTCAACGGCGATATCCACATCGTCATCACTGACGGGTGGTGCCTGGGCATCCAGCAAAAACATCCGACGCGTCAACGGCTCCAGGGTGTCAGAGGCAGACCATCGTATGGGCGCCGTAAGCGATGTGTTGCGCCAGTGAGGCGTTTCGGCATCCAGCACCGAGCGAAAACGGATGGCAAAGCCTCTACCGGAACCTTCATAACCGTGCACCGTGGAAGCGTAAATCACCCTGGGCCAACCCAGCAGTATCCGCTTGAGCAGGTCTGCCGGTACGGCGGCGGATTCATCCACCATGATCACTTCCGCCTCCGGCTTTTCAGCAAGCAGCCGGTCCAGGGGCCAGAACTCCAGCCGCCCCTGATCGCCCAGCGCAACATCGCCCGTGCCCATGTCAGGATCAGAGGCCTGCCCGCTGGCCAGGCGGGCGTGGTGAAACAATGTTTTCACCGCATCCGGCCCGGGCGCCGTCACAACCACGCGCCGCCGCCCTTCATTCAGAAGACGAACCGCCGACAGGCCCAGTGCCGCAGACTTACCCCGCCCCCGGTCCGCCGTCACCACCAGCGGTCGCCGACGCCGCCCCAGCCCCGTTCGAACAACCTCTTCCACAAGCGCACGCTGGTCATCGGTGGCGCCTACCCGGAAGGCATCGCGGGGTGGCTCAGCCGTTGGCAGTGGCGGCTGAGGGTCAACAGACGGGGTGATACGAATACTATCGGGATTACCGGCCACAACTCCGGCCAGACGAGCCGCAAACGAATGCTGACCGGCTCCGTCCAACCCGGTACGCCGGTAATCCGGATCGTCGAAATCGCCCCATTCTTCCAGCTTCGGCATCAGCCAGAAAAACAGACCACCGGCCGCGAGGGTTCCAGACAACGCCGCAAAACCGTCCGGTGGATTCCCCCGCCAGCCATCCCAGACCACGCAAGCCAGTTCCTGTCCCAGCCAGCGACGTCCCTCGACCGGTTTGATCGAGGTCAGCGAGGATTCCGGCTGATCCTCAACCGGCCCGGTCCAGACGCCTGGCGCTATCGACAATACTGGAAGAAGTTCACGCAGCCACGTAAGAGCAGCTGCCCGCTCACCTTCCAGAACCACCAACCGCCGATGTCCGGCAGCCCGCAACCCGGCTTGCAGCTCCTGCCACCCGGCCAGATCAGGCCCGATTTGATCCGCCATCCACTCAGCTCAAATCCACGGAGTGACGTTTAAGATCTTCCAGCTTTGAATACTTCAACGCTGAACGATGCGTCGCACGCAACTTCACACGCGGCGCACTATCGGCCTCAAACGCCTCCTGCCAGCGGGATGCACACAGGCACCAGGAATCCCCTTCTTTCAAACCGGGGAAACCAAATTCAGGTCTTGGTGTACTCAGATCGTTACCCTGAGCACTTGAATATTCCAGAAAATCATCTGTGACGACTGCACAGACAACGTGGGCCCCCAGGTCATCCGGGCCAGTGTTGCAACACCCATCCCGATAAAACCCGGTTTCCGGATCTGTACCACAAATTTCCAACTTCTCACCCAGCACGTTCACCGGTTCTGCAGTTGTAGCCATAACATCATTCTCCAAATTCTCCTGCACCCAATGAGCGATTTACTCCAGATACCGTGCACGAAAGTAACAGGATTATGCGGCACCAGTATCAGCACTACCAGTCGCCGGGTACAATACACAGCATGTCGCCCCCACCCCAAATACCTGAAACCTCCAATCTGCCCGATTACCTCACTGATGAGCAAAGGGCCATCATCACCGCAGGTTTTGAACATGCGGTAATCACCGCCGTGGCGGGCAGTGGAAAAACGTCCACTCTGGCCTGGCGCATCCGCTATCTGCTAGAACAGGGACATGATCCGAACCGTATGCTGGTGTTGATGTTCAACCGCGCTGCGCGGGTGGACTTCGAGCACAAACTTCAGGACGTAACACGTAACTTGGGCCTGGCGACACCTGAAATTCGCACCTACCACGCCATGGGGCTACGGCTTTACAAACGGTTCGTGCGGGAAGGCTTCCTTCCGGGATTTTCAGACAAGATCCTCACCGACCAGGAAATCAGCTATCAGGCCTGGCAGCTTACGCGGCGATTGGCGCCCGAGGACCTGGCCGACGAGATCCGCCGCAACAAGAAAGACTTTGTCGAAACCGCCGTTAACTTCATCGACCTGGTGAAAACCACCCTGTCCCCGGTGGACATCGTCTTTGAGGAACTGGGCTATTCCGACAAGCATCGCTACCTGATCGACCTGTTCCACAGCTTTGAACAGTGGCGCAAATCCCAGAGCCGCATCAGCTACGCCGACATGCTCTACGAACCGGTGATGGCCATTCACCAGAACCCGCCCTTACAGCGCCTGGTTGGCAACAAAATGGACCTGGTACTGGTGGATGAGTATCAGGACACCAACGAAATCCAGCATCTACTGCTCAGATACGTGGCCGGCGACCGGGCACGGGTGACCGTCGTGGGCGATCCGGATCAGACGATTTACGAATTCCGGGGCGCCAGACCCGATTTTATACTCAGGCGTTTCAGCGAAGAGTTTGAAAGCCCACTGGAGCAGACCCTGAGCTATACCTTCCGGTATGGCCATCAGGTGGCTCTGCTGGCCAATCACCTGATCTGTCACAACACCGGTCGCAAGGATGTGCTCTGCCATTCCCATCCAACCACACCTGAGACCGGCATCACCCTGCACCAGCAGGAAAACGACAGTGATCTCCTCCTGAAACTACTGCAACCCATGGACGACGAAGCACTTGCCAACACGGCGATCCTGTTCAGGGTGTGGAGCCAGAGTGTTCCTATCGAATTGAAATTGCTCGCGCGACAAGTGCCCTACCGCATCGACGCCGGGAAGGGAGCCCTGTTCAGTCGCGAGGTTCAGGCCATCACCAGCCTGTTGATGGTGGTGTCGGGCCGGATTCGCAATCTGCCTGATGAAGACCGGCTTGATATTGCCCGGCAATTGCTGCGCTTCCCCCATGTGGGCCTCAAGGAGCCCGAGCTCGAACAGCTGGCACGCTTTCTGGCTGGGTTCGGCAAGGGCTGGCACGAGCGGCTGCTGGCCATGGACTTTGACGCACTGGCCCCCATGGCGGCCAAAAAGCTCCGCAAGCTGGGGGAAACACTGGCACAGCTGGAGCGCTTCAAAGGCTCAGTGGCAGATCTGATATCCCGCTATGCGGAGGAAACCGAACTCTACGAGGGCATTCGCAGCCTGGCACTGACCCATGAAACCGCGGACGAACGCATCGAGACCATCCGGGGCTTCCGGCTGTACCTCTCGGGACTCGATGTCAGCATTGACGGCGCGCTGGAACACCTCAAGGCTCTGAAGAAACAGGCGGGTGAAAATCGCCATGGCGGCGCCTTGCTCTCCACCATCCACCGAACCAAGGGCCTGGAATGGTCGACCGTTATACTGCCGGGACTGCAGGAGAAGTACCTGCCCTACAGCCCCCGAGCCCAGGACGACCCCAAGGCCTTCCTGGAAAGTGAACGCCGCCTGCTCTATGTGGCCATGACCCGAACCCGGGAGCAGCTACACCTGATCACCCGGCCATTCGGAGAAAAAAGACACCTTGACGGCGACCAGGGCCCAAGCCGGTTTGTCGATGAGTTGTGCTTTCCACTGTCCCAAGAGTTTGGCCAGTGGCTGGACGGGCGTTCCTGCGACAGCGCTGACGCACTGACAGCCACCGTACCACTGACGTCGACCGGTCTTCGCTATGCGCACCTTCAAGGCGTCACATTGCAGACAAGTACGGAAGCAACGGCCGAGGAGACGACACCGCTCTGGGCAAGAAACCGTCTCAGCCATGCCATCTTCGGGCCGGGCTCAGTGACGGGGGAGGACGAACGGTCCTTCGAAGTCGCTTTCGACAACGGTGACACCCTGAATTTCAGCAAAAAAAGTGCCCACCTGTATTTTACCGCCATGTCATCAAGGGCCTGAGTACAATTGCGGACGTAACACTGGCCCTCTTTTTTTGTTTTTTTGAATCCCCTGACTTAAATTTCACGTAAGTACGCTGCAGCAATGCTTTATGCGAAAGTACGACATGAGTACTTTTTACAACGATAATTGAACAGGAGGTTCTGCATGAATATCATGCGCCCACTGGCCATTGCGGCCCTGACGACATCCCTTGCGACCCCCGCACTCGCCGAACGCGAGCAAACCATTTACCTGAACCCGTTTGCCGGCTTCCAGCTGTTTGACGACAAGCGCGACCTCAGTGAAACCGGCACCCTGGGCATTGGCGCGGAATTTCGCTTCCACCCCAACTGGGCCGTGGAAGGCGTCTATTCCAAGGCGGATGCCGATCGTAAGTACGTCAATGGCAGTAGCGACTTTGAAGAATATCGACTGGACGGCCTCTATTACTTTGCCGGCCAGGATGAAGCCTGGAATCCGTATGTCTCGGCCGGTGCCGGCCACGCGGACTTCGGCGACGATGTGCTGAGCTACCAGACAGCCGGTTCCAATCACGACGAAACCCGCGTCAACGTCGGGGCGGGCTTCCGTTACAACGTCAGTGACAGCGTTTCCATTCGCGCGGACCTGCGCGAGTTCCATGGCATTGACGAAAGCACCTTCGATACCCAGGCAACCCTTGGCCTGAGCTTTGCCTTCTCTCGCACCGTCGCGGACTCAAAGCCCTCACCACGCAAAGCCGCAGACAGCGACAACGATGGCGTGCCGGACAACCGCGATCAGTGCGCCGGAACTCCTGCAGGTGTGAACGTTGACAGCAATGGCTGTGAACGTGACAACGACGGTGACGGCGTCGCCAACAGCATGGACCAGTGCCCCAACACACCGGCGGGCGCCAGCGTCAACAGCCGTGGTTGTGAGCTGGACAGCGACAACGATGGCGTGGTGAACAGCGCGGACCAGTGCCCCGGCACGACTGCAGGCGCAGACGTGGATGCCATGGGCTGTGAAGGCGTGACAGAAACCGTCGAAACCATCGAGCTGAACGTACAGTTCCCGACCAACAGTTCGGTGATCGGCAATGCCTTCGACAATGAAATTCGCCGCGTCGCCAATTTCATGCTCGAGTATCCGGAAACCAACGTGGAAATCGCCGGTCACAGTGACAGCATTGGCGAGGCGGAATACAACCGCTTCCTGTCCCAGCGCCGTGCCGAGGCAGTTGCCACCCGGCTGACCGATGCCCTGGGCATCAGTGAGGACCGTGTGAATGCCGTTGGTTACGGTGAGTCCGAGCCGGTTGCCAGTAACGAGACCGCTGCTGGCCGCGCGGAGAACCGTCGGGTTGAGGCTCGTATTCAGGTTCGCCGTTAAGCGTCGACGTTGATCCTGTACAGACATCCTGTGCAGATCAGCTCAACGAAAAGGCGCCTTCGGGCGCCTTTTTTATTGGCGGGCAGGCGCCCTTAATTTCATGCTCGCGAGAGAATGCCGTGAAGCGAATGTTGTTCGTCTTTATTCTCACATGGGGTATACCCGCTGCTGCGTGGCCCCAGGTTTACCGGTGCGATGCCGGTGGTGATACTCGCTTTTCGGACCAGCCCTGCGGGGAAGACTCCGAGGAAATCACCATCCGTGACAACCGGATTGGCGGCAATTTTGGCCAGAACCTCCCGCCGTCACCCAAGCGTGATGAAACAGTGGAAGAACCGGAAAAAAGCACACAGGAGGCGACCAGTGATGACACCTGCCGCTTTATTAACTCCACCGACCTGCGGCGCTATCTGGTGCGGGAACAGGTGGTGAAAGGCATGACCAAAGAGCATGTCCTAAAAGCCTTTGGCCGACCTCCGGAAACCTACCCCACACCCCTGGAAACCTGGGTATACCAGACGAAATACTATGGCGCCCTTTATGAACTGACCTACGTGTATTTTCGGGACGGCTGCGTGGAAAATGTAGTGTACCGAAAGCCCTGAGCCATTTAGCAGTCCACAGACCTTTTTTCGGCGTCGATCAGCAGATTGCGGGGCGTCAGCTGGCGCTCGCAGAAGGTCCCCAGCCGAACGTCATACCCCTGTTCCTCAAGAAACATTGAATAATCCAGCACCACCCAAAGCTCCAGTGGCCGCCGGAACAGGTGGCGCACCAGCTCGTGGCGGCGCACTTGCTGCCGTCGCCGCTCGCCATAACGTTCCCAGACACCAAAGTCTGTGTCCCCGGGTAGTTCCAGCCCCCTATTGCCCGCTGCCCAGCGACAGAAGGTGGCAAAATCGCCGTTCGTCGGGTGCGACGGCACCGGCAGGTAGGCATCCACGCCGCGAAGCTGCCGTTGAAGACCATCGAACCCGAGACGCCAACGACTGATCCTGCGGGTTTGCTCACGCACACGCTTCGGTGCGGTCACGGTTTCCCTGACGGCCAGTCGCAGCTCGTTGCGGGTCAGCTCCAAGCCATTTTTTGAAGCCCGGACGCGCCTGGAAAGAGGCTGGTAGTCCAACGCTTCCGTCAGGTGGTAGCAGCAAGGTGAAACGCTCACCCTTGGCAGGCCCTCGCCAGCCACCTTACGCATCAGCCTGCGATGAAGGTCACCACAAGCGTGAAGGGCAACACCGTGAGCGTCGGGCGGCATCGTCAGGTTCTCGGCCATGACATCCTGGCACTGCAGGGTAACCGCATCCCCGAACTTTCCGGCCAGGAGGTTGCCATCGTCCACCAGGGTCGCGTTCCATTCAAACCCGGTTACGTCACCCCCGCACAGGGGTGCCAGGGTTCTGGCCAGGTGGCCCTTGCCGCAACACCAGTCCAGTACGCTGTGCTTCAAGGGTTGGATAGCGCTTGCAAAGGCACCGGCCTGAAGCCGCTTACGCCCGGGCATATCCGTTGCCCGGACCTCAGGCAAGGTGTTCTGATCGGCGGATTCGATGGCAAGTGGCTGAATGTCGGTCAGCTCACCGAACTCCCGGAAAGAAGGCAGCTCCACGGCCACCCATTCAGCCAGCGCGACAGGATCATCGTCCCATTGCACACAGTCGCTGTCAGAGAGCCGGGCAACCCGGTCCGCCAATGCCGGCCAGTTCTTCGTCCAGGCCGGGCTCGGGTCAGCGAATGGCGCCGGTTGCCAGAACTCACGATGCTGCGCCAGCCAATCGTTCAAGCGCTGCCAGCGCCGATAAAAAGCGTCAGCGCGGTGATGTGAACTCGCCGCCGAAGGTAACGTCACTCGGAAAATCGCCCAGGCCGAAAAGCATCCAGGCACACCGACGGCGCCTCCCCATCAATCAACTGGGAAATCACCGAAGCGCTGCCCGCCGACAGGGTCCAGCCAAAGGTGCCGTGCCCGGTGTTGAGGAACAGGTTCTCCCGGGGGCCTCGACCGATGATGGCAGGACCGTCCGGAGTCATGGGGCGAAAACCGGTCCAGGTCTCGGCGGCCTCCAGATCGGCGCAACCGGGAAAACGGGATTCCACGGACTTTCGAATGGTCGCCAGCCGGGCTTCCGGAATGTCGCGGTTGAAGTCGTCCAGTTCCACAAAACCGGAGGCGCGTAGCCTCTCGCCCAGACGGGTCGAGACCACTTTGTAGTTGTCATCGTGGATGGTCGACACCGGCGCGCGGCCAGGGTCTTTCAAGGGCACCGTAAAGCTGTAGCCCTTCACCGGATAGATCGGCAACTCAAGCCCCAGGGGACGGGTAAGATGCCCCGACCAGCAACCGGCACTGACAACCACAGCGTCTGCCTCCAGGGTTTCCGATGTGCCATCACCCTTGCGAATGGTCACCCCCGTTACCCGCCGATCATCAGCCAACAAATGTTCGGTTTCCGTGTTGTAGCGGAACTGCACCCCCTTCGTTTCGCAGGCCTTGGCCAGTTCACGGGAGAACAGATGACAATCACCGGTGCCATCCGTGTCATAGCTCAGGGCGCCGTAGAGTGGGCCATCCCCGATCATGCCGGGCTCTGCTTCGCGAACCTGTTCAGGAGTGAGCAATCGGGAGGGGATACCCAGTTCGTCGAGCAACCGTTGGGTTTCGCGGTAGTTTTCCAGGGTTTCCGGGGTGCTGGCAAGGTGAAGCAGGCCCTGGTGGCCGCCGTCGAACGGCAGATCAAGCTCCTTTTCAAGGGCCAGGAAGCGTTCACGGCTATGAATACCAAGGCGTATCATGGCGCGCTTGTTCAGGCCAAACAGGCCAGGCGACCAGGCGTAACGCAGCGTTGCGAACATAAACCGCAAGGTTTCCATGGATGGCGGCACCGACATTTTCAGCGGGCCGTCCTTCTTGAATAACCAGGGGATGGCCTTCAACACCATGGATGGGTCTGCCCATGGATAGACCACCCCGTAGGAGCGCTGGGCGGCGTTGCCTTTGCTGGTTTCATTCCCAGCCGCGCTGTGACGTTCCAGCACGGTTACCTGATGGCCCCGGCTTTGCAGCTCATACGCCGTGGTTACGCCAACCACGCCGGCACCAACAACAATGATGTGCATGCACTTCTCCCTATGACAGCAATGTAGGTCAACAATCGAACAAGCTGATAAACTACTGTGACAAAGTTCTCAGGATAGCAGCCAACGCTTTGGTTGCGATGGAGTGAAGTAACCGCCAATGAGCAAGAAACGTCGCGACATTCCCGTTTTCGATCAACCGATTATCGAAACCCACTGCCATCTGGATTACCTCAAGGATCGCCCCCTGGCGGAAACCCTGGCCGAAGCGCAGCGGGTCAATATCGAACGTGTGATCACCATCGCTGTGTCACCGGACAATCTGGCTACCGTGCGTGAACTGAGCCAAACAGCCCCCTGGGTGTATGGCACGCAAGGGGTACACCCCCACGATGCCGAACAGTATTCCGATGCCGCCGAGGCGGAAATCCGCGCGCACGCTGGCGACGACAAGATCGTGGCAGTGGGCGAAATTGGCCTGGACTACTTTTACGACAACGCAGACCGGGACGTTCAGCGTGACGTGTTCCGCCGCCAGTTGCAGATCGCCTGTGACACCGACCGGCCCGTGGTCATCCACAGCCGCGAGGCCGATGACGACACCATCGACATCCTGAAGGAGTTCGAAGGTACTCTTAAGCGCCGCGGCGTCATCCACAGTTTCACGTCAGGCCCGGGGCTGGCGCAATACGCATTGGACGAAGGCTGGTGCCTGGGCTTTAACGGCATCACCACCTTCAACAAAGCCGAAAACGTGCGTGACATTGTGCGTATGGCACCCATCGAGCAGATCCTGCTGGAGACGGATTCACCGTTCCTGACCCCGGTTCCCTATCGCGGCAAGGAAAATGCACCTTTCTACATACCATTTGTTGCCGAGAAAATCGCCGAGGTGAAACAACTACCGCTGGAGAACGTACTGGCTACAACCTATGACAACAGCCTGAGAACGTTCTTCCAGCCGCGATGATCAAACGCATCCCCGTCTCCGCGCTCAAGGTCGGCATGTACATCACCGACCTGAACAACGACTGGATTCCTCACAACACCCAGCGCCGTCGCGGCGTGATCAAAAAAGAGGACACCGTTGAAAAAATCCGCCGGATGGGGGTGGACTACGTCTACATCGATGTCTCCAAGGGCTTGGATTCCCAGGATTCGGAACCAGCCCACGAGGTCGATCGCCGCAACGAGTCCGCGCTGCAGCGCGCCGGCGAACAGACTCCCGGCGTTTTCAAACGGGTAGCAGTGGCCGAGGAAATGGTGTTCGCCCAGCAGGTACACAACCAGGCTCAGGGGCTGGTCGGCAACCTGATGAACAGCGTGAAGCTTGAAGGGGCCATCGACATAGCCCCCATTCACCAACTGGCTGACGAGCTCCAGAGCTCTATCTTGCGCAACGCCAATGCCCTCAGTTGCCTGGGCCGTATCCGTGAGAAGGATAACTACCTGCTGGAGCATTCGGTCAATCTCAGCGTGCTGATGTCCCTGTTTGGCAACTACCGCAAGCTGCCTTCGGAGGCGCTACACCAAACCATTGTTGGTGCACTGCTCCATGACATCGGCAAAATCCTTACGCCGGACGACATTCTCCACAAGCCGGGACGGCTAACGCCAGAAGAGTTTGAGGTCATGAAAGCCCATGCGCGGCATTCGCGGGATATTCTCAAGGCAACAGAGGGTATTGGCGAACTGGCCATCGTCACCGCCGCAGAGCACCATGAGCGCCTGGACGGCAGTGGCTACCCCGAGGGTCTGAAAGGGGAGGAAATCTCCGTGTACGGTCGTATGGTGGCCATTACCGATGTGTACGACGCCATTACCTCAGACCGTGTCTATCACAAGGGCATGACTCCGACCCAAGGCCTAAAGAAACTGCTGGAGTGGAGCGGCAGCCATCTGGACGCCGCCCTGGTGAAAGAGTTTATTCGTTGTGTGGGGCTCTACCCCATTGGCTCACTAGTGCTTCTGGAAAGCGGCCGGCTCGGTGTCGTCATCGAGACCAACGACGAGGACCAGCGATTGCCCGTGCTGCGCGTGATGTATGACACCCGTTTTCGCATGCCCATCACCGTTGACACCCTGAACCTGGCGAAACCGGGTACCCAGGACCGGATTCTGCGTTCAGTGGACCCGGAAGACTACAAGATCGACGTCAGAAAGTTCCTGCTCTGAAACATCACCCTCCCATGGACAGGAACACGGCCATCAGGATGGGAGACAGGAACGACAGGATAAACCCCGACGCAATCGCCACGGGCACGCAGTCCAGGCCGCCACTGCTGCGGATCACCGGCAGGGTGAAGTCCATGGCAGTCGCCCCCCCATAGCCGATGGCCATGGCCGGTCGCTGGCCAATTAACAGCGGAATAATCGCAAGCGCAATAATCTCCCGGATCACATCATTGAGAAAGGCAACACCGCCCCAGGACGGCCCCAGGGCATCGCCAATCACAATACCGGACAGGGAATACCAGCCAAACCCGGACGCCAGTGCCAACGACTCATGCCAGGCGGCGTCCAGCAAGGGCACCATTGCAAAACCAGCGAGCAGAGAGCTCCCGGCCAGCGCTAACGCAATGCCCAACCCCTGTCGGTTGAGCAGCAGCCGACGAAGGGACAGGCCGGCATTGCGCAGTTGCAGGCCAATCAGAAACAGCAGCAACATTAGCGACCAGGTCGCCACGTCTTCGGCCATGGGCATATCCGGCAGCCAGTAGAAACCGGCCAAACCACCCACCACAACCGCCAACAGTGGCTTCAACCCCGCCAGGAAAAGGCGACGATAGCCACGAGGCTGGTCCACATGATCCTCCCGCGCTGCCATCGGCTGCCAACGGTGAAACAGCCACAGCCCCGCCATGTTGGCCACAAACAGTACCACCACGAGCACGGCAACCTGGGACGCCATATTGGCCAACTGGCCACCAACACCTTCCATCTGCCCGAGGCTAAGCCCCAAGAGTGCCAGGATAAAGTACACCAGCCCTTCAACGCCGTAGTGAATGGCCGTCATCAGATGGCGGTTCTCAAGTGCCAGGGCAAAACCCAGGAAAAGCGGTGCCAGGATCAGCAGTGCGCCGGTCAGCATGAAGTCCTCGAAAAAAGTGTATTGGGGAGGGGAAGATCAGCCGATAGGTTCGTACTGATCGGGATCAAAATGAAACTTGCCTGCACTGGCATCGCGATCGGTTCGAATGGTGCGCGCCAGGCGCTGGGCCATCACCGACCAGACCACATAGTCGTTGGGTTGGGGCTGGTAATCCTGCCCCATCAGCGCGCCCGCAACACTGCGCAACACCGCTTCCGCCTGGGAAATGGAACGATAGGGGCCCTGGCAGCGATGTTTCTCTGGTTGGCCGTCCACCGAACCACTGAGTGCCACCAACGCCCAGATGTCCTCACCGACGGGTTTGATGAACAATTCAACCCGGCGCTGTTCCCGGACCATAACCAGTGCCCGTAGCGGGCCACGCCCATGAAAGTAATGCAGTTTCACGGCCTTATTCCAGGAGTTTCAGTGAAGTACATGCCCGGACCTGTCCTGCACCAGCACCCAGGGCGCAATCACCACTGCCCAGAGTTCCGTGTTTTCGTCATACCAGTGGCGGGCAAGATTTGGAGCGACATCGCCCACTTTGTTATCGGCCAACCAACGCTCAAACTGGGCCTTGTTGTCCGCTGACAGTTCTGCCGCCACCTCCAGCAGGTCCAGTTCCGGGACCACCTTCACGACATGGCCACGGGCATAATACACCTGCAGGTCATGCCAATTAATCCGGGACGTTTCCAGATTCAGCTTGTGTTTCAGTTCCTCTGGCGATTCTTTCGCAACCATGTTCACACCTTGGACGTCCATATTTCACGTATCTGATCGGCAAGGGTCATGGGGTCGAACGGTTTGGGTATCACGTCAACCGCTCCCAATTCCCTGTAGAACGCCACCTCTTCAGTTTGCACCTTAGCGGTCATGAACACCACAGGTGTCGCGCTCAATGCCGGAATTTCCCGTAACGCCTGAAACGTAGTCGGGCCATCCATACCCGGCATCATAACATCCAGCAGGATCAGTTCGGGGTCAAAATCCGGCCCCTCAACAAGCGCCTCCTGACCGGAGCTGCAGCTCTTTACTGAAAACCCCCCAACGGTTTCCAGTGCCAGCTCCGCCACGGCCCTGATGTCGGCATCGTCCTCCACATAAAGAATTCGCTGAAGCTCTCCGACCGGGTTAGCCATCGTCTGTACCTCTCTCATGGTTATCCACCCCCAGTCTGCGCAGCAAGCGCAAACATTCCTCGCCCTGATTCTGCCCATCCGCTATCAAGGCGGAGGCACGCATAACCAGTTTTGAATCGCTCGTGGCATCACGCGGCAGAAAATGAACTGCGCCAATCAGCTCTCTCAACTGCAAAGGCAGATGCCACTGCACTTTGAGACGATTCCCATAACTCTGAGCCCAGGCCGTTAACCCGCTTTCAATCTGTTCATCAGAAACCTGGCCTTTGCGATCCAGGCATTGCTGCATCACCTTGAGCACCGCCAGTTCGCCGACCCGGCTGAGCAGGGCCGCCGTGTGCACCTCGGATTGATCGATTCCGATACGTAACGCAATTCGTACGGCTTCCTGGGCTACCTTCTCGGCGGTTTCGAGAAAGACAGTCGCTTTTTCCGCCAAACGGGTATCGCGCAACTGGCCGCATATATCCAGCGACATGGCCATCGCGTGCCGCAAGGCCATATCCACACCCATGGTGGCAATCCCGTCACGCAGACTGCGGACCGGCTCACCGGTTTTCTGGAACGAGGCGCTGTTGGCCACGTCAAGCAGACGGGTTGTCAACGCAACCTCGCCATGCCACCGCTCCGCGAGCTGCGATGGGGAGATATCCTGTTTTCGCGCCATCAATTCGAGAACCCGAGCCGTATCAATGGCGGAGGGCAGCTGAATAACGGACTCCACCGACGTCTGCAGCAGGTGCTCCAGATCAGGTTGAGACTCCCGATCAAAGTCTGCCGGGTCCACCAGTGCTGTCAGCCTTTCGTGCACCATCTCCACACTGAACGGTTTGCTGATATAGCCATTGATGCCGTAGCGTGCGGCTTTCAGAACCGAATCCCTGTCAGCCCGGCCGGAGATCATGACAATGGCGGTCTTGCTGCTCTTCTCACGGGCAGCGCGAATAACCTCAAGGCCCGAGCCATCCGGCAGATTCCAGTCGATGATCATCAGGTCAGAACCGTGTTGGGACCAATGTGCCAGAGCCCCCCTGACCGACGCCGTTACGAAAATATCAATACCCGGGTAAAGCCCGCCGACCACCGTTTCCAGCAGATCCGCCAGCAATGTGTCATCTTCCAGAATAAGTGCCTTCATAACGTTATGCTTCATCCCTGATGGAAAATCGTCACGCCGTTACGGCCCCCTTTCTTTCGCTCATAAAGGGCCTGATCCGCTGCATTGAGCGCATCACTACCGGACTCAAAAGCATCCAGCGCGGCAATACCCACGCTGAGGGTAACCGACAGGCTAGCACCATCATCGTTGAACGACAGGCCTGAGAATGCCTCACAGATCTGAGTCATCACCGACCGCCCTTCCTGCGTCGAGCACTCCGGTAAAACCACTGCAAACTCCTCCCCACCATACCGGCCGATCATGTCGGTGGAACGCAATCGTTGCCTGAGGAGACTGGCAAGTGCCTTAATGACGATATCGCCCATTCTGTGCCCGTATTGATCATTCACCTTCTTGAAATGATCCAGGTCCAGCATGGCGACAACGGAAGAATGCGACAATCGCTTGCAGCGGGCCTGCTCCTTATCAACTTCTTGTTTTATATATGAATGCTTCAACAGGCCCGTAAGGCTGTCCCGTATCAGCAGCTCGTTCAGTTGGCGGGCGCGATAACAGCGGATTTGAGCCGCGCGTACAAGATAGCTGTCGGACACGGGCTTGGTCAGGAACTCATCCGCCCCTTTTGCCATGGCTTCGAGCTGAACCTGCTTATCCTGCTCAGACGACAGGTAGATGATCGGCAGGCTTACCCATTCGGGATCAAAACGAACCAGCTTTGCCACCGTCGGCCCGGAGTAATCTCCCATGCGAACGTCCAGCAGCATTATGTCGGGCGAGAATTCCGAGAGTTCCGACAACACCGTCTCGGGATTACTGATGGCGCGGACATTAAAGCCGGCTCCTTCCAGCACCGCCCGGTAGTGCCCAGCAAGATCCTCATCGTCATCCAGAATCAGGATTTTCCCGGAAACCGTCCGGCTCTGCTCACTGACCAAACGCTCGATGCTTTCCGTCAGTACGGTTGCATCAACCGGTTCCGTAATAAGTGCGTCTGCCCCGGCATCCGCCAGGGCATACCGGTTTCGGAAATCATCCCTGCGTCCGATGCAAATAAGCGGTGGTTTCAGGGAATTCTCGCTCCCAGCCTTAGCATCGAGCGCCGCGGACACCTCAGAAATTGCGTCCTCTCCGGTCACCACAAGGGTCACTCCCGGCGTCCCGTTGAGCGAGAGGGTGGAGACCGCCTGGCGCGATATCGAAAAACCGTAATTTGAGAGTGCGTACTCCAGAAAAACCTGCGAACCTTCCGATAATCCACACAGGACAACCTGAATATCTGCGGCCGTCAGACTGTAATGATCATTTAAGTGCTCAGGATCGTTGGTACTGCGGGTTGTCGACACCGACGTTTCATCCAACAAAGAACGCAAGTGCCCTGCCTGCGTCAGGGTATCGATAACCTGTGGAGTTTCCTCGCCGGGAACCTCTGGGTCACCGTCAGCTTGCACCGGGTATTTTTCCACCAATGGCTTGAGGCGTTGTTCCAGCCTTCGCGCCTCCGCCCCCAATACCGCATACCCGAAGGTTCCGGCAGAACCGGCCAGACGATGAAGCAGTTGATAGGCCGACATTACATCTTCACGCCGCAGTCGCTGCCCCTGAGCCCCCCCGGTTACCCTCGCAGCGACTTCGCTCAACTGATCGAGTTCCCCCTCCGCCTTACCACGGAAGCTGAGTCGCAATTGTGCGAGTTTATCCGCGATATCCGCTTTTGGATCTTTTCCCATAAAAGGTCTGAGGCCTCGATTTTTTACTAATATAACCGGTTCAACTAGGCTAATCTTCTTTCATCACAGAACATTATCCGGAAAAACGCAACAGCGAGGCACTTCATTGCGATCAGGCAAATCGCTCTCCCTTAGTAGTCGCGTAGCCATAATCATTGGCGGCGGCAGTCTTGTAACCGTCCTGGCCATTATTGCGATCGCCTACCAGGCCCTGGTACAGGACTTTGAAGACCTGCTCACCCATCGTCAGATTCTCGAAGCTGCAAGAACCTCGGATCAGGTCGACCAGAAGCTTCAGCTTCGACTGAATTCTCTGTCAGCATTCGCCTCACAGCTCGCCGACGACAACCTTCCGGACCAGGCTGCTCTGGAGATCGCGCTGAATCGCCAAACAACAATCCAGGATCTGTTCCCGGCGGCGCTTCTCATTTTCGATGAGAACGGATGTGCCGTGGCGGAGAATGTTTACGTCCCAAATCGTATTGGTACCTGCTACCTGGATCGCCCTCACTTCCGGGAAGCCCTGGAGAAACGAACCCCCATCGTCAGCAAGCCTATTATCGGACGAACCACTGGCAGACCCCTGCTCTCGTTTCTTGCACCCATCGAAACGGATGAAGGGGATTTTCTCGGGTTCGCAGGCGGCACCCTGGATCTGGGCAAGACCAGTCTATTACCCGAAAACCGCAACATGGGTTTGTATGAATCACAGGGTATCGAGAAAATCATCGACACGGAAAACTTTCTGTACGTGGATGCCGGCAATGGCTCCCAGAACATCGAACCCCTGCCGCCTCCTGGCGCAGACGCGCTGACAGACGCAGCGCTATCCGGCATCACGTTCGGACAGGTCAACGGCCAGGATGGTCAGCCCCTGATATACGCCACCAATCACCTGCAACGGCTGGGGTGGGTCTTCGTCCGTGCTGTTCCCTATGATCAGGCAACAACACCCGCCCGACAATCCTTTCTCCAGTTCTTCAGCATCAGCCTGCTGATCACTCTGGTGATCGCCGCGTTAAGCTACCTGCTGGTCAAGAGCACCATGTCGCCACTGGACCGAATGACGACGCGTATAAAGCACATGGCTGAACAACCGGATTCTGCCATGCGGTTGGGCGAGTCCGGCATTCCGGAGGTCAGCAACCTGGCCGGGGCCTTCAATCGACTTCTGGAGGAACGTGACGGCCTGGACAGGCTCAAAGATCATTTCATGTCCTCGGTCAGTCACGAACTTCGTACGCCACTGACGTCACTGACTGGCGCTCTGAAGCTGCTCTCTTCCGGCACCACCGGACCACTCAGCGAAAAAAGCCAGAGCATGGCAAACCTCGCCCTGAGAAATGGCGAGCGTCTGCAACTGCTGGTGTCGGATTTGCTCGACTTCAACAAACTGTCCGATGGCAGTCTCAAAGTGCGAATTCAAAGCGAAGCGATCCAACCGATACTTTACGGCACCGTTGAGGACAACAACACGATGGCTGCTGAACATCATGTCCGGTTGATGTCAGACAGCGGTGAGCTACCACATATACTCTGTGACAAGCACCGGCTGAGGCAGATTCTGGACAACTACGTCAGCAACGCCATCAAGTTCTCCCCCAGGAACGGAGTGGTCAGGATAAAAGCCCGGCTCCACTCACCGGAATACGTCAGAGTCACCGTTAGTGATCAGGGCTCTGGAGTACCGGATTCTTTTGCCGACAGCGTGTTCAAACGATTTGCACAGGCCGAAACCGGCACCACCCGTTCGGTAAAGGGCACGGGGCTGGGGCTTGCCATTTGTGCCGAACTGGCAACGCTGATGCATGCAGAGGTTGGCTACTACAATGATCAGGGCGCGCATTTCTGGGTCGATATGCCCACATCCGGATCCAGTGAGGCATTGTCGACCGTCGCTGATGAGGAAACAGACTCGTGATAGCACCCGAAAGCCCATTGAATGAGGCTGTACGGCTTCTCGCGCTGAAGCGAACTCACCTGCTCGATACGTCACCAGAGGAGCGATTTGATCGCTTTACTCGCATGGCCAAACTGGCCTTCGACGTCCCCATTGCCCTGGTGTCACTGGTCGACGACAAGCGGCAATGGTTCAAATCCTGTCAGGGACTGGAGGCCAGGGAGACCCCCAGGGACATCTCTTTCTGCGGCCACGCCATCCTCAGTGATCGTCTGTTCATTGTCGAGGACACCCACGAGGATTCACGATTTGCCGATAACCCGCTCGTTACCGGCCCGCCACACATTCGCTTCTACGCCGGTGCTCAACTCCGCAGCCATGAAGGTTATCGCCTGGGCACTCTCTGCATCATAGACACCCGGCCACGATCGCTCGACGGCGATCAACGCATGCTTTTGGAAGAGCTGGCCCGATGTGTCGATGAAGAGATCAATGACTTCGAAGCGAGTAAATCCCGCCAGGAACAACTCGAGAAGACCCGGATTCTGAGTGCACTGAACAACCTGACGGTGGACGCCTCCGCGCCCCTGGAACAAAAAATAGACATGGCCCTGGATCTGGGGCGCCAACACCTTGAACTGGAAACCGGCATCGTCAGCGAAATCACCACCGATGTCTATACGGTTCGCTGGTTCAGAGCGCCGGACGACTCTCCACTGGAGGCCGGCCTGTCACTACCGGTGGAGCAAACCTATTGCGCACTGATGCTCGCAAAAGGCGACCATCTGGCGATCAGCCATATGGGCGACTCGCGCTATCGCCATCAGTCGTGCTATGCCCAGATGGGCCTCGAGAGCTATATTGCGGCGCCCATAGAGTTTGATGGCAAGCTCTTCGGCACGCTTAATTTTTCCTCGGTATCGCCAAGATCCAGACCGTTCACGGATCTGGATCGCCTGTTTATCGTATGGCTGGCACAGTGGATGGCAGCCCTTCTCCAGCAACATTCCCATGAGGATACGCTGCGAAAGCTGTCCGAAAACGTGCCTGGAATGCTTTATCAGTATCAGGTACTCCAGGATGGTGAGTCGAGGTTCCTCTACAGCAGCGACGGCATACGTGATATTTACGGCGTTTCTCCGGAGACTGTTATAGAGGATGCCAGCATTGCCTTTGATGCCATACACCCCGACGACATTGAATATGTAGCCGCTTCCATCGACCGTTCCCAGGAGGCACTGGCGGTTTGGGAGTCCGAGTTTCGGGTCAGAGCTCCGGATGGGAACTGGATTTGGGTCGAGGGCCGGGCCACGCCGGAACGGCGCCCGGACGGTAGCGTCATTTGGCATGGGTTTCTCGCCAACGTCGATGAAAAGAAGCGCTCGCAGCTTGCACTCGCGGAACGAGAGCAACTGCTGCGTACCTTATTCGAACTGTCACCGATTGGCATTCTTCTGACCAGTTTCAGAAGCGGACAGAACTTTGATGTTAACGCGGCATTGCTCGAGTACAGCGGGTACTCACACACCGAGTTCCTGGCACTGAACTACTGGGACGTCACTCCCGGGGACTACATGGAACAATCTCAGCAAGCCATCGCTGATTTGAAAGAACACGGGCGGTTCGGCCCCGTGGAGCAGGAGTTTATCCGCAAGGATGGCACCCGGTTCCCGATTCTCTTCCAGGGCGTTCTGGTGGAGCGTGCCGACAACGAACCACTGGTGTGGTCGCTGGTTGAGGACATATCAGAGCGCCGCAAGGTTGACCGGATGAAAAACGAGTTCATCTCCACCGTCAGCCATGAACTACGAACCCCCCTGACGTCAATATCTGGCTCCCTTGGATTGATCGCGGGCGGGGTTTTTGGCCATCTACCTGAAAAAGTCAAAGCCATGGTGGCTATCGCAGCCCGCAACAGCGACCAACTAAAGCATCTGATTGATGATCTGCTGGATATGGAAAAGCTGGTCTCCGGAAAAATGGAACTGCGGATGCACAGTGAGAACCTCAGCGCGATCATTCAGGACAGCCTGGATCGAACATCAACCTACGCGGTTGATCGGCAAATCTCACTTCGGTTCGAAAATCACCATCCCTGGGTCAAAGCCGTTATCGATGCCCGGCGCCTGGGCCAGGCACTCGACAACCTGCTGTCCAACGCCATCAAGTTTTCTCCGCCGGAGGCCGAGGTTGTCATACTGACACACCTTCATGACGGCCTTTTTCGCATCGAAGTCACGGACTATGGCACAGGCATACCGGAAGCCTTCCGAGCCAGGATATTCGAAAAGTTCGCCCAGGCTGACAGCTCCGATACCCGAGGCCGTGGCGGTACGGGCCTCGGGCTGGCCATTACCCGGGAGATCATGTCGCAAATGGGCGGCGGCGTGGGGTTCAAATCCACCGAGGGATACGGCTCGACGTTCTGGCTGGACATCAAACCCGATGAGAGTGACAAACCCGATGAGAGTGACGAGTAATCGATAGTGGCGGCACAAACGCGGGCTAACGTGTTTCATCGTTTGATCTGGGCTTCAAGGCTGGGCGTTCTGCTGTTGGTCATTGTAGTCGCGGTTTCCCTTGATGCATCCAGCTCTTCCAGCCACCGCAACGATGTCCGTCAGCAGTGGCAGGAAAAAACGGATGAGATAAGCCTCAAGCTGCAAAGTGCCATACTGCAGAACATCCAGACCGTGTGGGGACTGGCCGCCAACGTCGCGATACAACCCGATATCGACGGCCAACGCTTCCGGGAACTGGCCTCGGTCATCTTCAGCCTGGCACCGGAACTCCGAAACATCGGACTGGCTCCGGATTTCGTGATTCGCCATGTCTACCCACTGGCCGGCAATGAGGCTGCGATCGGTCTCGACCTGACCGCACAGAGCTTGTCGCAAGATCAGATCGAGATGCTGCTCAACACCCGTCGCGTGGTGTTCACCGGCCCCATTGATCTGGTTCAGGGCGGGCAGGGGCTGGCGGGGCGTGTTCCCATATTCGAACAGGCCTCGGGCGATTTCTGGGGGGTTATTTCAGTGATACTGGACCTTCAGAAACTGTACTCGTCGATAGGGCTGGATAGGTTGCAAGACGACTTCAATGTAGCGATCTCGTCGTCGGCCGACGTTAATGACACTCAGTCGGTTTTTTTCTCCACACGCCCCTTTCAATGGGAAGATCCAGTCACCAGCACGATTCGCATGAGAGGCGCTACCTGGGTGGTGTTTGCCGAACCAGTCGGGGGCTGGCCAAACCACCCCAGTCAGCCCTGGATATTCCGCGGCAGCCTGTTCGCGATGCTGGTCATTGTCAGCGGTGCTGTTTTCTGGCTCACCAGCCTGATGTCACGGGATCGCGAAATGCAGCGGCGGCTCTGGGGACTCTTCGAACTGGCCCCCATGGGCATCGGGCTGTTCAGTGTCACCTCCAATCGACTGCTCCGGGCAAACCCAACGTTCGAAAACCAGTTTGGCAGATCCGTCCAGTCACTGGATTTCTTCGACCAACCGCTTGATGTCCATGGAGAGCCGCTGGCCAACAAGCCCAGGGTTCAGGAAACCCTTCGGGAACATGCCAGACTCAGCGGCCTCGAAGGCTACTTCATGACGCCAGGGCAGGAACTGGCCCCCGTCATGCTCCACGGGCTGCAACTGGACGATGACGGCAACGAACCCGTTGTCTGGCTGATCACCGAGGACATTTCAGAGCGGAAGAAAGTCGACCACCTGAAGAACGAGTTCATTTCCACTGTCAGCCACGAGCTTCGCACCCCACTGACCTCGATTTCCGGCTCCCTCGGGCTACTGGCCAACAATGCCGTCGGCGAGCTGCCGGAGAAGGCCTCGAAACTGGCGCACATCGCCTATCGGAACAGCCAACAGCTTACGTTCCTGATCAACGACTTACTCGATATGGAAAAGCTTGTGGCCGGCAAAATGCCCTTCCGTAGCGAACACCATGTTCTGCAAAATCTTGTTCACGAGAGTGTTGAAAACATCGCAACCTTTGCCCAACAGCGAGACATTCATCTTCAGGTGGCTGAACTGCCAGCCGTGACAGTTCATGTGGATCGTCAGCGCCTGAACCAGGCCATCACCAACCTGTTGTCCAACGCCATCAAGTTTTCTCCGGCAGGGTCCTCCGTCGACATTTTCGCCAGCCAGCGCGGAGAGTCGGTTCGGCTGTGTATCAGAGACCATGGTGAGGGCGTCGCCCCGCATTTTCGGGAGCATATTTTTAAGAAATTCTCACAAGCTGATTCGTCGGACCGAAGAGCCAGTGGCGGAACCGGGCTCGGTCTGGCCATCACACGGGAGCTGATGGCGCGTATGAAGGGCACGGTGGACTATGAATCCGTTCCGGGCGAGGGGGCTACGTTCTGGCTGGAACTGCCAGTGGCGGGGTAATGGGTAACTGAGTATTGAGAGGCCCGGCAGGTTGCCCTGCCAGACCAACGCCAGACCAAACAGTCACGCCGACTTGAGCATCTCCCGCACGACGTAGTGCAGGATACCGCCGTGGCGGTAATAAACCGCTTCGTTGGCGGTGTCGATCCGGGACAGTAGTTCACAGGTCTCGGTCTTGCCGTCCGGATAGGTCACCGTCATTTCGAGTGTCTGACCCGGCTTGATGTCACCGGACAGGCCCTTGATGCTGATGGTTTCCTCGCCCGTCAGCTTCAGGCTCTTGCGGTCGACCCCGTCCTTGAACTGCAGCGGCATCACGCCCATACCGATCAGGTTGGAGCGGTGGATACGCTCGTAGGACTCGGCAACCACGGCCTTCACGCCCAGCAAGCGGGTACCTTTCGCAGCCCAGTCACGGCTGGAGCCAGTGCCGTATTCCTTGCCGGCAATGACCACCAGGGGGGTGTCCTCTTCCTGATACTTCATGGCCGCATCGTAGATCGGCATCTGCTCGCCAGTGGGGATGTGTTTGGTGA
Organism: Marinobacter sp. G5_S1_61_S3; assembly: GCF_054968585.1. Taxonomy (NCBI): domain Bacteria; kingdom Pseudomonadati; phylum Pseudomonadota; class Gammaproteobacteria; order Pseudomonadales; family Marinobacteraceae; genus Marinobacter; species Marinobacter sp. G5_S1_61_S3. The sequence goes on from NZ_JBQKUK010000002.1 coordinate 141,476, forward strand.
ATCCACCCTCAACGCCGTCCAGCATCTCGTTCCGGATGCGCACGTTGGCGAAGGTGCCACGCATCATCACTTCGTGGTTGCCCCGGCGCGAACCGTAGGAGTTGAAATCTTTCGGTTCCACACCCCGCTCCTGCAGGTATTTCCCCGCCGGGCTGTCGGCTTTGAACGACCCGGCCGGTGAAATATGGTCGGTGGTGACGGAGTCCCCCAACAGCGCCAGAATGTTCGCGTCCTTGATATCATCGATGGCGTCCGGCTCTTCCTTCAGGCCCTGGAAGAACGGCGGGTGCTGGATGTAGGTGGACTTGTCGGACCACTCGTACACCTTGCTTTCCGGTACCTTGATGGCCTTCCAGGTGGCATCGCCGTCAAAGACTTCCGCATACTCCTTATGGAACATGTCGGTTTTCACCTTCTCGACCGCTTCGGCGATTTCCTGCTGGCTCGGCCACAGGTCCTTCAGGTACACAGGCTTCCCGTTTTTGTCTTCGCCCAGAGGATCCTTGGAAAGATCCAGGCGCACGTTGCCTGCCAGGGCATAGGCCACTACCAGCGGTGGTGAGGCCAACCAGTTGGTTTTCACCAGTGGGTGCACCCGACCCTCGAAGTTACGGTTACCGGAAAGCACCGAGGCCACGGTAAGATCACCATCGGCAATGGCCTTCTCAACGGCATCCGGCAACGGGCCGGAGTTACCGATACAGGTGGTGCAACCATAACCCACCAGGTTGAAACCAAGCTTGTTGAGGTCGTCCTGGAAACCACCCACCTTCAGGTAATCGGTCACCACCTTGGAGCCCGGTGCCAGGGAGGTTTTCACCCAGGGTTTGGTATCCAGCCCCCTTGCGACCGCTTTCTGGGCAATCAGGCCCGCAGCCATCATCACGCTGGGGTTGGACGTATTGGTGCAGGAGGTGATTGCTGCGATGACCACCGCGCCGGGGTCCAGCCGTGTCTTTTCACCGTTCATTTCCAGCGGCTGACTGGCGGCGTGTTCGTAGCTGTCCTGGACACCAACGGCGGTCTGCCCGCCTTCCGATTCCAGTTTGCCTTCGCGGGACTCTGACGGGCCTTCGGCGGTTTCCATCAGCAGTTCAAACGAGGCCTTCATGTTCTTCAGGGCAACCCGGTCCTGCGGGCGCTTGGGGCCGGCGAGGCTGGCCTCGACGTCACCCATATCAAGTTCCAGGGTGTCGGTGTACACCGGCTCCTGGCCGGGCTGGCGCCAGAGGCCCTGGGCTTTCGCATAGGCTTCCACCAGCTCAAGCTGGTCGTCTTCGCGGCCGGTCAGCTGCATGTATTTGATGGTTTGCTCGTCCACCGGGAAGAAACCACAGGTAGCCCCGTATTCCGGCGCCATGTTGGCAATGGTGGCACGGTCCGCGACGGGCATGTCTTTCAGGCCGTCACCGTAGAATTCCACGAATTTACCCACGACACCTTTCTTGCGCAGCATTTCGGTGACGGTCAGTACCAGATCCGTTGCGGTAATGCCTTCGCGCAGCTTGCCGGTAATCTTGAAGCCGACCACTTCCGGAATCAGCATGGACACAGGCTGGCCCAGCATGGCCGCTTCCGCTTCGATACCACCCACACCCCAGCCGAGGATGCCAAGGCCGTTGATCATGGTGGTGTGTGAGTCTGTTCCCACCAGGGTGTCCGGGTAGGCGATGGTTTTTCCGTCCTGGTCCTTGCTCCACACGGTCTTACCCAGATACTCCAGGTTCACCTGGTGACAGATACCGGTCCCAGGCGGCACCACGCGGAAATTGTCGAACGCCTGCTGGCCCCAACGCAGGAACTCATAGCGTTCCTGATTGCGTTCCATCTCGATGGTAACGTTGTCCTTGAAGGCTGATGGGTCACCGTACTTGTCCACCATCACCGAGTGGTCGATCACCAGATCCACCGGCGACAGCGGATTGATCATTGCCGGGTCCTTGCCGGCTGCCTTGACCGCTTCTCGCATGGCCGCCAGATCCACCACACCGGGGACACCGGTGAAGTCCTGCATCAGCACACGGGCAGGACGAAACTGGATTTCGGTATCGGATTTACGGTCTTTCATCCAATGAACCATCGCATCGATATGGCCCCGGTCCACGGTGGCGTCGTCTTCGTTGCGCAGCAGATTTTCCAGCAACACCTTCAGGGAAAACGGCAACTTGTCGATGTTGCCAAGGGTGTCGGCAGCCTTGGGCAGGCTGTAATAGTGATAGGTCTTGCCGCCAGCCTCCAGGCTGGAAAGGGTATTGAGACTGTCTTTACTCAGGCTTTGTTTCGACATGAGGTGCCTCCTTTTGATGATCCGAAGATTTCGGAAGGCTTAGCAGTAGCCTTTGCATCAGCGTACTGACCGCGGATGGCAATAGACTGATGCAAAGACCCTGATTTTGAAAGTCTCCTATAACTATTGCACCGATTGACCAGACTTCAACTGCGGTTCCGTGAATGTTCGATATTGCGGCGGTGAATACCCCTATCGCCCTCAGGCCTGACGATCCCCATAAAGCTGAGCATAGAGCCCCTGGCGGGCGATCAGCTCGTCATGATGCCCTTCCTCGGTGATGAAGCCGTCCTCGAAAACGTAAACACGGTCGGCCTGTTTCACGGCACTCAGACGATGGGCAATGATCAGGGTGGTGCGTTGACGCAGGAAAGCCTCCAGATCCTGATGCAGCTGAAACTCGGTTTCGGCGTCCAGGGCAGAGGTGGCCTCATCCAGGATCACCACGGAGGGATCCGACAACACCATACGGGCAATGGCCAGCCGCTGGCGCTGGCCACCGGACAAACGCACCCCCTGGCGGCCAATCATGGTATCCAGTTGCTGAGGCATGTCCGCCACGGTCCCGTCCAGTTGCGCGATGGCCAGGGCCTGCCACAGTTCGGCGTCGGTCTTGTCCCGGCCCAGGGTGAGGTTCTGTCGCACGGTGTCGTTGAACAGGGCCGGGTGCTGCAGCACGGTGGCCACGTTCTCCCGCAGACACGGGAGCCCGATGCGCTGGACCGGCACACCACCCAGCAGCACCTGCCCCTGCTGCGGTGTGTACATCCCCAGAATGACCTGTACCAGAGTGGATTTTCCGCCGCCACTGGCGCCCACAACCGCGACTTTCTCTCCCGGTTCAAGGTGAAGGTCAATGCCCTTGAGCACGGATTCCTCACCGTAGCTGAAGTGGATGTCCTTCAGAGTCAGGCCAACGGTGTGACGATCCCTGAAGGGGTTTTCCAGCGCCGGGTAACGGGGCTCCTCCTCCAGCTCCAGCAAGCGGTTGATTCGCCCCAACGCCGCATTGGCGGCGAACCAGGCGTACTGCATATTCAGCATTTCCTGTACCGGCGTGAGCATAAACCACAGGTAGCCGAAGATGGCGAACATCATGCCGATGCTCAGGTCGCTGAACAGGACCGTCACCATCGCCGCCGCGCGGAAGGTGTCGACACCAAACTGGAACAGCGCAAAGCTGGCGCGGGTGGCGGCGTCGCTGCGCCATTCAAACTGTATGGCGTGGTCGCGAACCGTGCGGGCGCGGCTGATCAGCTGGCGCAGGTAGTGCTGTTCCCGGTTAGCCGCCCTGAGCTGGTGGATCGCGTCCAGGGTTTCCGTCAGGTCGCCCTGAAAATCCTCGTAGGCGCTATTCTCCTGACGTTTGAGCTCCTTGACCCGCTTGCCAATGAGCATGGTGGCGAAGATCACCAGAGGATTGAACAGCAGGATCAGTAGCCCCAATTGCCAGTGAACCCACATCAGCACGATGGCGGTTCCGGTGACGGTCAGGCTCGCCACCAGGAAACGGCTGATGGTGGTACCCAGGAACTGATCGATGGTGTCCAGGTCGGTGATGAAATGACTGGTGATGCCGCCCGAGCCACGGGTTTCGTACTCCGACATGGCCACCCGCTGCAGCCGACCCAGCAGCCGGGAACGGATACGAAACACCACATCCTTGGAAATCTTGGAGAACTCACGGGACTGGAGCACGTTGAAGGTGAGCGACAACGACCTTAGCAGAAACGCTGCTACCACCATCAGGCCGATGTAAACCACTGGCAGGTGCCATGCTTCGGGCAGCATCGCCTGCATCACGGGCAGCACCGGGCCGGCCTCATCAAGCAGCACTTCGTCCACCAGTACCGGCAACAGCAGGGGAATAGGCACGCTGACCACCGTGGCCAGTATGGCGAGCATATTCGCTCTCACCAGCCGCGGCTTGTGTTTGAGGGCCAGGGACAGAATACCCCGCCAGGTGTACCGGTTGTCGTTGCGACCCGTGCTGTCCGGCCCGACTGCGTTCAGATCCGCCGCCTGCTCCAAGAAACCTCCGTTAATGCGATGCCACCCACACTGGTACGCTGCAAATTCGGTGACAGTCTACCCGACCTTCTGCCATCATTGCCCCTCAAACCCTCGATGTACCAGAACCGGGCCCATTGTGAAACACGACTGCCATTACCACCCCGGCGAACCCGCAAAATGGCATTGCGGTGACTGCCAGATACACTACTGCACCCGTTGCATGCCGGATGCGGACACCCGAAAACAACACGCCTTGTGCCCCCACTGCAGCCGTGCCATGCGCTATCTCGGTGCCGCCACGGAGGCCGTGCCATTCTGGAACCGGATCGGTGCTTTCTTCCGCTACCCGTTCCACACCGATCCGCTGATGGTTATTGCCATTTGTACGCTGGTGCCCTTGGTCGTCAGCGGCAATCTCATCGGCCTGATCATCACGCTGGTGCTGGCCCTGGCACTGCTGAAGTATACCTATGCCGTTATCAGCCACACCGCCGAGGGTCATATGAAACCGCCTCCGGTAGCAGTGGCATTTACCGGCAGCGGGTTTGACATTGTGATCCTGCAGCTACTGGTGTTTGCGCTTATGGGCGGCATGGTAGCGGCCGCTGCCATGGTTGGCGGGCCGCTGTTGATGTTCCTGGCCGTGGCCTTCGTGATACTGGCCCTGCCCGCCAGCATCATGGTGCTGGCCATGGAGCGCTCGGTCATGGCCGCGGTGAACCCCATGAACCTGGCGGTGCTGATCTCGCGCATCGGCACGCCCTATTTCCTGCTGTATGGCTACCTGATCCTGCTGACCCTGGCGTCCGGGGCAGCCCAGGATTTCGCCCTCACCCACTTCGCTCCGGGTGTTGCCCGTACACTGGCGGGTTTTCTCAACAGCACCTTTACGCTGATCCTGTTTCACATGCTGGGTTACCTGCTGTTCCAGTACCAGGAGGAGCTGGGCTTTGCCAGCGATCTGCAGGATGACGAAAACGCCGGCGAAATGCAGAACCGCGACCGCACCCATCGGTTTGACGCCGACATTGACATGAATCTGAAGGACGGCAACTACGACCGGGTCCAGTCGATGCTCAAGGAAGCCCTGAAACGGGATTCCCAGAACGCCTTTCGGTTAGGGCAGTTGCATCAGCTGCTGACCGCCCGTAATGATATTCCGGAGCTGTATCGGTATCACCCCCGATTGCTGAACATGCTGGCGGAACGGAACGACGGCGAGGGTATAGCGGCGTTGTTGGCGGCTATAGAAACTGTGGAGCCAGGGTTCCGGCTGGAGGACCCCGAGCTGTCAGTGCGCTGCGCCCGTTGCCTGTATCAGCGCGGGCATTTCAAACCGGCGCTGAAGTTACTGCAGGACTTCCACAAGCGTTTCCCGGACAGCGAGGAACTGGCACCGGCCTATCTGCTGGTCGCTCAGGCGCTGGCGAATGGTCTGGGGCAGTGGGAAAAAGCGTCGGCGTTCCTGAATTTCGTCAAGAAACGCTGTCTGAACCATCCTTTGCACGAGCAGGTCGATGTGTACCTGCAGCAGGTTGAGAACCGGGAGCCATTGAAAGGCCCGAAGGCTTCTTTCGCAGTTCAGGAGTAAGGGAGTCAGGCTGATTGTTGGGGAGGCTTTTCCAAAACCGTGCGTAGCCATGGATGGCGGAGCCGAGCGTACATGGATGTATTCACAGCGTGTTTTGGAAAAGTCTCCCCAACAATCGGCCGTCCAACCGTGAGCTAGCCTTCTTGTAACAACTGCCTGTAGTGGCGAGCCTTGGGCGTCATCTCGCGCTTTTCGAACTCCTCGGCCAGCAAGCGGCAGGCTTCGCTGGCCAGGAGCTGATCACCGGCACTGCGCAGGCGTTCGAAGGCTTTCTCCGCGGCTTTCAGGTCGTCATTACGAAGGCAGGTGAACAACACCCGGTTGTGGTCCTCTGCGTCGAGCGGGGCATGGCCCTCGCCTTTGCCCAGGTACTCCTGCCAGATTTCGACCATCCGCTCGGGCTGGCGCCGGCTAAGGGACTCGTTCATCAATTCCTGCGTCCGCTCGCGATATTGCGGCAGGTCCGGGCGCAGTTTCGCCAGCTGATATAAGTGCTCCAACAGGATAGTGCGGTCCGGGTAGTGCTCTCTCAGCGCCTCGAACTGGCGCCGGGCCAGGTCGAAATCCATGCGGCCGAGGCTGGCCATGGCCTGACTGTAGCCGGTGGTGAAACGCTCGTCCTGCTCATCTTCCTCTGGTTCGAAAAACTCTTCCTTCACCTGCAACCAGCTCTTGCCCAGCAGCCAGACCATACCCGCGCCGGCCACCAGGCCACCCGCGTGGGCCATGTAGGCAATGCCCGTGGCTCCGGCGAACCAGTAATCGTAGATTTCCTTGCCCAACCACACGGGCAGGATCGCCAACGCCGGGGCGCGAAAATAATTGAAGTACACACCAACGAAATAGAAGAAGCGGATTCTCTGCAACCCGTAGATGGCCACGTACATGCCCATGAGCCCGGAGATAGACCCGGATGCACCCACCAGGGGTATGTGACTGCCCATGGAAAACGCGGTGAACACCACACCCGACAGAGCGCCACACAACAGGTATGCCAGCAGGAAACGCCCTGCCCCCAGGGCCTTCTCGACGGTGAACCCCAGCAGGAACAGGAACACCAGGTTGCCAATAATATGGCCCCAGCCGCCGTGGAGGAATTGGTAGGTAATCAGCGTGTAGAGGGAAAATTCCGCTGGCACCAGCCCCAGCTGATTGGCGCTGAGCCTGTCCATCAGTTGGGTCTGAATGTCCCCCCGCTGCTTCAGCCATAGGCGGCGCTCGGCCGGCGCCCAGAGCCTGTCCCGGTTCTGCAGCATGTACTGGTAAAACTCATGGTCCGCCAGCAGGCTGTAGGCAACCCACAAGTCCCCGCCCTCTTCTTGCAGTTGCTGGAAGTTCTGCAGGTCGTAGACCCGATTCTGATTGTCTTCAAACTCAATCTGGCGCTCGAGGTAGTCCTCGTATACCGGGGCTTCCAAAGACTTCAGGTCCGATCCCAGATACTGCTCAACCGCTTCTTCAATCAGCCGGTTGTCGTCGCCCTGGTAAAAGAAGAATACCAGCAGGCAAGTCGTGATCAGCCCGAGGGTAACCCAGGGTGGGCGCTTCCAGTTCACGGTGTTTTCGGCGGGGATAATCAGCATGGGCCGTCACAATTCATCATAATTTGTCTCTTGAGAGGTGCTTTTTACCACAGCATGGCCAGTTTTTCGCGTTGTAATGAATCCTGAAGCGGTTTAGCCGGCCACGGGCAAAACAAACTGTGCGCGGCACCACAAACAGGCTACTCTGCGGTTGTCACACGATGGTCATACAAATGACATTCAATCAGGGCAGCCGCAAAGGGGCGAATCGCACGATGCTCGAAACGAGCACGGAGTATGGGTTTCGACCAATCGCCAATTGCCGTTGTCCCGGCCACAGCCAATAGTTGCCGGGACAACAAGAAAAACAGGACGTGCAACCAAGGAAACTGCCATGACTGTACTCATACTGGACAATCCGGATCTACTTGCCAGAGCGGCCATCGAATCAGGCCTGCCGATGCCCTCACTGGCATCGGACAGCACACCCCGCAAACCACACCGGCTGCGGTTCCACTACGGTTTCAACAAGCATCGACTGGATGAGCAGGACCTGACCATCCTGCGCCAGCACGCGCTCTACCTGCGACACAACCCGGGCGCTACGGTGCGAATCCATGGCCATGCCGATAATTTCGGCGTTAGTGAATACAACCATTTCCTGTCCCGCCTGCGGGCCAGCAGCGCGGCGAAAGTACTGATTCGCGAGGGCGTCAGGGAAAGCCAGATTCTGGTGAGCGGCTGGGGCAGCGATCGCCCGCTGGCGCGGCCGGAAGACCACGCCGCCAACCGCCGGCTGGAACTGGAATACGTCACCATGGAAATGGCGCGGGCGCTCTAGGAGCCCGGCCTTGCAAATAGAAGATCCGGGGGCTGCGTCGCCCCCGCAGGAGACTCAGCCGTAAACCTGGAACACGTTCCAGAGTAGCAACACGGCAATGGCGAGGATGCCAATCCAGGTCAACAGAATGCCTGCCATACGGGCAATATGGGGGCCGCCCCGGCCATTGATCATGCCGAAGGCATGCAACACACGCCCCACCACAAAGGCCATTCCGGTCCAGTACACCAGCCCGCTGGGAACACCGTTCAACTCGGCAATCGCAAGCATCACCAGCCCCAAGGGGGCGTATTCCACCAGGTTCGCCTGGGCGCGGACAGCCGCCTGGAAGTCCCGGTCGTCGGTGACACCCAGGCTCTTTTTATATTTCAGGCGGAAACGGGAAACCATTCCCGACAACACCAGCAGCAACAGCCCGAGAACGGCTGCGAAAACGGCAGAGACAGGTACGATCATGATCAGGCCTTCTTGATCGCGCTGACAACCGCCAGCAGCAACACGGCACCCACTGTGGCGGTAACCAGTTCACCAATGGCGCCCTGCGCAGCCAGGCCCAGCAGGCGGAAAACGAAACCGCCCAGAACGGACCCGACAATACCGATACCGATGTTAGCCAGTACGCCGAAGCCTCGGCCCTTCATGATCAGGCCGGCCAGCCAACCGGCCACACCACCAATAATCAGGAACAGAATCAGATTCATTGCATGCATCTCCGAGCAGCGAAACAGTCCCCGAAAGACTGCCCTGTTTTACCCGGCGCTTCAAGCACTTCCGCAGGGAGGCGGGCAGTTTCGTGGGACACGTTCAGGCGGTAGGTTCGAGGTCCGCGATGGCCGCTTCCATTTGCTGGCGGCACTGGGCCATCAACTGGGGAATATCCGCAACCGTGAGTCCTGCGGTTTCAACCGGCGGAAGCACCCGGATAGCCACCGGTTCGCGGCGGCCGGACCACCCCAGGGTACGATCATAGTACTGGCTGGCGCAGACCATGGTGATGGGCGCACCGGAGGCAATGGCGGCGTGAAAAGCCCCTTTCTTGAATGATTGCAGGCCCCGGCCGCGGCTGCGGGTACCCTCTGGAAAGACCCAGAGGCTCTTGCGGTCACGGCTGATCGCTTCGCTGGTCGCCTGCATCACCGCAACAGCCTTGTGGGAGCGTCCCCGGTTGAGGATGACATTGCCTCCGAGCCAGAACACCTGGCCAAAAAACGGGATCCATATCAGCGACGACTTGCCTACCGTGACGGTGCGGGGCGGCAGCAAATCCCCCATCACGAACAGGTCATCGTTGTGCTGGTGATTGGCAATAACGACCGTGGGCCGGTCCTGCGGCATGTTGTCGGCCCCTTCCAGAGGGCGCTCCATGCCCAGGAGCAAACGACCGACGCGGGCAATCGTTCGTGCCAGCAAGCGGTTGTTGTCCGGATTGAATGGCCGGGCGACATACAGAACCAGTGCAAACAGACAGATGACCGGCACCATCAGCCAGGCCAGCAGTTTTCTTGGCATTCCCATTAACGACAACCCTGATGCAATTTTTGGCGCACAAGTGTACGCCAAAATCAGGTTCCGGCAACAGCCTCCCGGGCCAGGGCGTTATCGGCTTTATTGGCCGTCACCAGGGGCTCGGCTGTGGCCTCCACCACATAGCGTAGCGGACCGTTGTTCTCAAGGCCATCGAAGGGATAACAGGTCACCAGCAACAGCGAATCCCTGGGCAGTTGTGCGGTATTGATTTGCTCGTGCCGGCTATCGACAACGCGAATACGGTCCACCCGGAATGAACGCCAGTCGCCATCGCGATCCTGCAACTTTACCCGGCTGCCGGTTTCCAGATGCTGTAGCCCCCGGAAATGCGTATCGCGGTGGCCCGCAATTACTACCGGGCCCGCCCGGCCTTCGTTGCCCACCACCTGCCCCGGCCCAAAGGCCAGGCTTTCACCGTGCGCGCCGTCCAGCACGATCAGTGACTGGCCGGTTTCAGGCACCATCAGGCGGGCCACTGGCCAGGTGTCTGCCCAGGGCCAGGGCCGGGTTTCCTGCTGCCGCGCCTGGCTTTCAGCCCAGGCCAGCTCCAGAAGCTCCTGCGCCACCAGGGCCTTGAACGGAATCCACAGGCCGACCGCCAGGACAGTCGCGAACGTCGTCGCCAACAGGAGAATCAATCGGTTCATGGGTATACCCTCCGCTTCAGGAGCGTGATCGCGGCCGAGAACATCAGCCCAATCAGGCCAATGGCGATCAGCAGTGGAGACATGGTTGCAGTCTGGGGGTATCGCAACATCGTGCCCTGGCTCCCGGCGGGCAGCAGTGTGGGCACGCTGTCGGTTTCCAGCGCCTCCTGAGACGGTCTGGACGGGGTTTTGTCCTGGGCCAGGAAGCTGGTGTACTTTGTCATCAACTGATGTTCCAGCCCCAAACGGATCACATGCTGGCGCGCGTCATCATCAATCTGGCCGGTCAGCCCACTGTCCATCAGGCTATCGATTTTCTGTTTTGCCCAATGACGATGCAGGCCCTTGCCGTTGGCGGCCTGTTCGAGGCTCAACGACTGTTGCCATTGATTGCCATCCGGAAGACGCCCGGAAACGTCGAGTGCGCCTTCAGCCGGCAAGCCGCGCACAACCTGCACCATGGGCTCCCCCCTGAACAGATCGCCAATTCGGTCAGGGAAGGCTTCGGTTGCAGCGGCCTGGCCCGGCCAACTCACTGCGATATCGGTCAACACCGGCGCCTCCATCTTACCGAACAGCTCGTCCAGCGGGCGGGCCACGTCCGACAGGTCACTGATGGCGGTGTAGGTACCGCGGCCATAGCGTGCAGCTTCACGCATGAAGTGCATGTTGGGGGCAGAACCGATGCCTACGGTGAACAGCCGACTGCTGCCCAGCCCATCACGAATTTTCCCGAAGAGCGCGCTTTCATTACCGACAGCTCCATCGGTAATAAACACCACCTGCCTGACCCTGGCGCGGGACTCCTCGCCACCATCACCGGTCATCTCAAGCGCGGCATCCAGAGCCGAGGCCATCTCGGTGCCACCATCGGCGTTCAGCCCTTTCACGTAACGACGTGCCCGGGCAAGGTTGTTGCCACTGGCGGGAACCGCCTCCATAAACAGTGAGTGGGTCTGACTGTTGAACTGGATAACGTTGAAACGATCATCGGCATCGAGTGTCTCCAGCCCCCGCAACAACGCCTGCCGGGCCTGACGGATGGACTCGCCAGCCATGGAACCAGAGGTGTCGATCACGAACACCAGCTCCCTTGGCAGGCGCTGTTTTCCATTGACGCCGGGCACCACTAACGCCAGCAGGTAGTCCTCACCCTGCCACTGCTCCTGGAAAACGGCGGCTGCGGGCTCCATACCCCGGGCAGGCGCCCAGCGCACGATAAGATCACGGTCCATAAGCACAGCCCGGGATTCCGGCGCCACCTCCACGGTGTTGCCGTTCCAGGTACTGGTCACTCGATGACTGGGGCTCGACACACGGCTTACCGGCAGGCCGGCGTTGATTTCCAGGGCAATGGTTGCGCGATGGCTATCCGGGCCCACATCGTCGGGCCGCACCGTGAACGGGCTGATCTGGTCGGCATCCGGCACTGCCGTGGTGGGCGACGCCCAACCACCCGACCACTGCGCCGGCTCGTTGTCCAGTGCCTGGCCAGGCATGTAGCGCGGTGTCAGCGTGGTGGGCAGGCGCAGTTCGAACTCGCCGGACTGGTAACGCACCGCCTGCTGGTAGTTGAGTTCAACCGTGATGGTTTCTCCCGGGGGGATATTCGCCATACGGGTGGTGAACAGGTTGGGCCGTTGCTGGTCTACACGGGCGACCTTACGGCCTTCCTCCTTCGCCTTGGCGTACTGGCGTTTGGCCTCCTGCTTTTCGTGAATCTCGCCGACAATCACCCGCTCGCCAGCGGTCATGGTCATGCCGTATACGTTCGCATTTTCCGGCAACGGGAACACGAACACGCCTTCCCGCCACTGCTGACTGGTATTACGGAAGCTCTGGCGCAAGCGGGTGTCGGCGATAAGACCGCTGACAGTTACGTTGTAGTCTGTGTTCAACAGGGTTGCCGAGCCCAGTCGCTGGCCGGCATCATCGACAAAATGAAACTCACCGGCGCCTTCGCGTCCAGTTTCGGAGGCCTCTGCGTACACCGGGTGTACAAACAGGAAAAGCAGCACTGCCAGCCACAGGGAAATGCCCTCCAGCCAGCGTCGCAGCCGAGGGGAGATCTTGCTCCCTGTCATACTACCGGCAATCTGCCGCCCGCCATTCGGGGCGGTTGATGAATAGGGTCCCAGGTTGGTCAACAGCATTGTTTCGCTTCCTTGTATCACTGTGGTTGAAAAAGCACGCCTGGTGGCAACTGGCGACTATTTCAGCCCATGGAAGCGGCGATCCGGTGCCACAATCTGGCGATCCGGCGATGAAAAAATGATGAATTGTGGCAAACCCTCTGCTTTACCTTGTTCTGGCCACAGGCCATGGTTAAATAGGAACCCGTACAAACAGGGGAATGGTTGCAGGCTATGAAGCGACACATCGTGCTGATTGAAGATGAACCCGCCATCCGGGAAAACTACCGTGACGCGTTCGAGCGCCGGGGATACCGGGTGTCTGCCTATGGTGACCGCAACAGTGCCTTCCAGGTATTGCGCACCGCCCTGCCGGACCTGGCCATCATCGACGTGGGACTGGGCGATGAACCCGAAGGCGGCTTTACGCTGTGTCAGGACCTGCGCAGCCTGTCCAAAACCCTGCCAATCATCTTCCTGACCGCCCGCGACAGCGACATCGATTCCGTTCACGGCCTGCGACTGGGTGCCGATGACTATGTCACCAAGGATATGAGCATGGACCACCTGCTGGCCCGGGTTACCGCTCTGCTGCGCAGGGCAGATGCCTGGGCCGAGGCCCTGAAGCAACCGGATGAAGTGGTGCACCGTGGCCGCCTGGCATTAAACGTGGACCGCATGACGGCAGAATGGAATGACCAGCCCATCGACCTGACCGTCACCGAATTCTGGATGCTGCATTCCCTGGTTCAGCACCCGGGCCACGTTCGCAGCCGCGACCAACTGATGGAAGCCGCCAGCACGGTACTGGACGACAATACGGTGACCTCACACATCAAACGTATACGCCGAAAGTTCCTGCAGATCGACGACGCCTTCGATGGCATTCACACCGCCTACGGCATGGGTTACCGCTGGAACGCCCATGAGGCCTGAGTTTTGACCCTTAAGCGCCAACTCTTCATTGCCAGCCTGCTGATGCTGCTGATTCCCTGGGCGGGCCTGCAGTTCGTGCTGGAGCTGGACCAGGCCCTGCGTGACCAGGCCGCTCGTCAATTGCAGAGCCAGGCCGGACGCACGGCCGGTTTTGCAGCGGAACAACTTGCCGAGACCCCAACGGTTGCTGCGGGTACCAACGTTATCTACGCCGACCTCCTGTCCCGCAGCCCGAATCTGGATGGCTACGGCGACGACTGGCCCGGATATGATGAGGAAGAATCCCGACAGCAGTGGCAAGGCACACAACAAGCCATCGACAAAGACGGACCCGAGTTATCCTGGCAGGCAGCCGTCGATCAAACCCATCTCTACCTCCTGATTCGTGTCAGCGGCAGAACCGCTGACTTCTTCAACCCCGGCAAACCCCGCCAACCCCATGACCAGATCCAACTCCAGGTTATCGGCGATAAGCACACGACGCGGCGCCTGATCCGAACACAGGCGCCAGGGGCCATCAATGCGATTGACCCGGAGCGCGAAGGGGCAACCGACTATCGCATCAGCGGCCACTGGCAGGCGGTCAGCAACGGCTACCAGGCTGAATTGAGAATGCCGCGTCCGGCACCCTCGTCCCGCCTTGGTTTTCAGGTGACATGGCCTACGGAAAAGCCGGTAGCCACCGGTGATGGACGTGTCTCTGCCGGTCCCACCTCGGCGCACATCGTCACCCGAATGCCACAACTCGAAAACCGACTTGCGGCCATGATTGCTCCGGGCCAGGGCACCTGGGTCCTGGAGCCGGACGGCTGGGTGATCGCTCGTCAGACACGCGACTCCGAAACCGACGAGGCTGAATTCGACAGCCTCAGCCCACTGCAGATCCTGGAACGCATCAGCCTGAACGGCCTGCGGGCACTGGTGAGCTTCTACCAGCCCGAGCCTTCACCACTGAATGCGGAAACCCATCGCATGGACGCTGGGGAACTGCCATCACAGGGGCTGGTTCGTCACCGGGAAGGCGACACCTACATGCTGGTGAAACAATCATTGGGCGATGGCCGGACGCTGGTACTGGAAGAATCACTGGACCAATTGCTGGCGCTGTCCGGCAGCACCCTTGGCTCGGTCATTTCCCGCAGCGTGTTATTGATCATCGGCCTGATGCTGGTTCTGCTGGGTTACGCCAGTTGGCTGTCCTGGCGCATTACCCGGCTGCAGCGAGCGGTCAGCGCCAGCATTGACGACGACGGCCGCGTATTGGGCACCCTGCCACCCGCAAAAGCGAAGGACGAACTGGGCGACCTGTCACGGCAATTCAGCCAAATGGTGGACCGCCTTCAGGGCTACACGGACTATCTGGAGAGCTTCTCCCGGCGCCTGTCCCACGAACTGAAAACCCCCGTGGCGGTGGTACGTTCTTCCCTGGAGAATCTGGGGCAAACCACAGACCCGGATGATCAGGCCAGTTACATCGAACGAGCCCGCTCCGCCACGGATCGTCTCAGCCAGATACTACAAGGGATGAGCGAGGCAGCCCGGCTGGAGCAAAGCTTTGACCACGCCGAAAAGGAAACCTTTGACCTGGCCGAAGTCGCCTCCCAGACCACCCTCGCCTATCAGGAACTGGACCCCGACCACCGTATTCACTACATCGGACCGGCCAACGGTTGTCTATGCCACGGTTCCCCGGAATTGCTGGTGCAGCTTCTGGACAAACTGGTGGACAATGCCCGGGATTTCACACCAGAGCAGGGAAACATTGAAATACGGCTGACGCAGAACGCCCGACAACTGGAACTGAGCGTGTTCAATGAAGGTTCCGCTCTGCCGGAGAACCTCGCCAGTGACATTTTCAGCCCCTTCGTGTCCGTGCGAACCGGCCATCAGGAAGGACACCTGGGCCAGGGCCTGTTGATCGTCAGGTTGATTGCCGAGCACCACAACGGCCAGGTGATGGCCAGCGATGATACCGGTGGCGTGCGTTTTACAGTGCTTTTGCCGTCCCGCCCGCGACCAGAGTCGTAAGCCACAAGTCGTCTTTCGGAACGACCCGCGAGCCTTTATTGTTCCGTTGTAGGCCCCTCAATCGTCGTCAAAGGACCAAGCCTTGAACCCGCCGCTCACACAGCTGGATCTGCACCCTCTTCGGGCAGAGCTCTACAACGAGCTCCATTCCCGCCCGTTCCACGTGCTGCCATGCCCGGCACAGGTTACCCACATCGCCCTGATAACCACCCCGGAGCAGCGGGCCGACCAGTTCCGCCACTGGCAGGACCTGCATATCATGCTGGGGCAACCCGAGCCGCGGGAGGACGTCAGCTGCTACGAGGCCACCTTTGGCTCCCTGCGTATCCGGCGTGAAATGCACATGGAGTTTGCCTCCTACACGTTTATTAATCTGGGTATTGGGGACGACCATCAGCCCTTCCAGGATACCGGCATCTCGTCGCTGCCCAAGGGATGGCTCGAGAAGCTCACCGGCACCGTTGTGGCCGCCTTCCATATTGACCTGCAGCAAGCCTCAAACGGCCCGGAAACCGACCTGGCGCAAATCCGCCACTGGTTCGAGGGAGAACGACTGGTGGGCAGCAGCCCCTGGGAAGGGAAGGCCCGGGTGTGGGGCACCTTCAGGCTCCATAGTGATGGGTTTGGGCGCTTCATGGTTCTCAACCGGGACATGTCCGACAGCCAGCTCGGCCGGCTGACCCAACGCCTGATGGAAATCGAAACCTATCGCCTGATGTCATTGCTGTCGCTGCCACTGGCACGGGAGATGACACCCTCGCTGAACGACATGGACCAGCAACTGGCGGTGATAACCCAGTCCCTGGCGGACAACCAGGACATCGACGAACGTGAGGTATTGGCGGATCTGACCAACATTGCGGCCCGCATCGAAGCCTTCCGCGCCCATGCCACCTTTCGCTTCTCGGCGACACGGGCCTATCACCAGCTGGTGCTGACCCGCCTGGAAGAGCTGCGGGAAGATGAGCTGTCGGGACACCTCACCATCACCGAGTTCATGACCCGGCGGCTGACACCGGCGGTGGAAACCTGCGAATCGGTGAAGGAACGCCTGGAGGACCTGTCGCGCAGAGTGGACCGGGCCTCGGACATGGTGCGTACACGGGTGGAGCTGGCCATCCAGAGCCAGAACCAACAGTTGTTGAGCTCCATGGACCGGCGCTCAAAAATCCAGTTGATGATGCAGCACACAGTGGAAGGGTTTTCCGTGGTGGTCATCAGCTACTACCTGCTGGCACTGCTGAAGCTGGCGCTGGAGTCCGCCGATGACGCCGGATTCGACGTCAACACCTCGCTGGTTCTGGGCATTGCCATACCGGTTGTGCTGGGCCTGGTGTTCATCGGCGTGCGGATGATTCACCACCGGTTCATCAGGCTGGCGCGGCGGCAGTAACCAGTTGCCTACTGGCCAAAGGCATCCGGGTCGCCGGCAAACTGGCGGTAGAACTGCTGCGCCGTGCGGCCGTTACGGGCACCCCGGCTGGTGGCAAAGCGAATGGCCTCAAAATGCAACGCCTCGCGATCACTCACCTGGGGAAACAGGGCATCAATGGCCTGCAGGTATACATCCTGGGGAAAACCATAGAACGACAACTGCAGCCCAAACCGGTCCGCCAGGGATACCTGCTCCTCGATGGCCTCCGCCGGATGGAGTTCGCCGCCGCGCATCTCGCTTTTCAGGTTATCGTCCATGAATTCCGGCATCAGGTGCCGGCGGTTGGAGGTGGCGTACACCCTGACGTTTTCGGGCGGCAGCTCGAGCGAGCCTTCCAGCACACTTTTCAACGCCTTGTAACCCGACTCACCTACTTCAAACGATAGATCATCGCAGAAGATCACGAACCGCCAAGGCAATTCAGCGATGTCGTCGACGATCTCCGGCAGGTTCACCAGATCGTCCTTGTCCACCTCGATCATCCGTAGCCCCTGCTCCCGATACCGGTTAAGCAGCGCCTTGATCAGCGATGATTTGCCGGTGCCCCGGGCTCCCCAGAGCAGCGTATTGTTTGAGGGTTCACCGGCCAGGAAGCGCTCGGTGTTACGGGCCAGGGCAGCCTGCTGTCGCTCGATGCCGGTCAGGTCGGCCCAACCCACCGGGTCGAGCCGCCGAATGGCCCTCAGACCCTGACGGTGGCGGCGCCACACGGCGGCGGGCGTCTCTGCCCAGTTGATGGCGTGATCTGTCGACATAACACCTAATTCCTGTTCCGCGTTTATCACGAATATGAAACACTGGAGCCCTATACCGGACACACCCCACAAAGGAGACTTTACCGCAAATGGCCGTTAAATCCGTCGCTCTGGTCGCCCACGACAACAAAAAGAGAGAACTGGTGGACTGGGTCGCCGACAACCAGACACGCTTTGCCTCCCTCCGACTCTACGCCTCCGGCACCACTGGCCGGTTGCTCAAGGAAAACCTGGGCCGGGACGACATCCATTGCCTGCTCAGTGGCCCGCTCGGAGGCGACCAGCAAATTGGCGCCAAGATCGCGGAAGGGGAAATTGACCTGCTGGTGTTCTTCTGGGACCCGCTGGAACCCCAGCCACACGACCCGGACATCAAGGCCCTGCTACGCATTGCTGCATTGTGGAACATTCCCGTCGCCTGCAACCGGGCCACCGCAGAGTTCATCCTGACATCCGCCTATATGACGGATGACCAGCACCAACCGCAAAGGCCGGATTTTTCGAGTTACACCGGCCGTTCCGTTAACTGAGAGGCTTTCTGGCCAGGAACACCGTGTTGGTGGACTCCCGATTCTGGAACGGGTTGTAGAACGACACCACCTTCGCATCCACATCCGTGAACAGAGTTCGCAACACGTCCATGAACGGCTCGTCCGGCGGGTCGTTGGACCACATGGCGAAAACGCCGCCAGGGCGCAGATGGGCCGCCATTCCGCCTAAGCTTTCAGCATTGTAGAAGCTGGCATTGGACTCATTCAGGAGGGCCCTGGGGGAATGGTCAATGTCCAGCAGGATGGCGTCAAACACCCTGCCCGGGGTTTCGGTATCGAAACCGGATTCCGATACCGCCAGATCGAAGAAACTGCCCAACACATAGCGACAACGTGGGTCGGCATTCAACACTTTACCCAACGGAACCTTTTCCTGCTGATGCCAGTGGATGACGGTGTCGAGGGCATCCACAACCAGCAGCTCGCTCACGCGCTCATGTTTGAGGGCCGCTTCCGCGGTGTAGCCCAGCCCCAGGCCGCCGACCACCACCTTCAGCTGTTCGCCCTCGACGGCGTTCAGGCCCAGGTCCGCCAGGGCTACTTCCGCGTCCACAAACATGCTGGACATGAGAAACTCTTCACCCAGCTTCACCTCGTAGATATCCCGGTCACCCAGCGCCGGAATGCGACGGCGGCGTAGCGTGATTTCTCCCAACGATGAGGGTTGGCTGTCGATCTGTTCAAACAAAAGGCCCATGGTCGTTCCCATAACGTACTGAGGTGGCGACATCCTACCATCACGCACCAGCAATCGCAGGCCACGAATCACCTCGTCATTGGGCAAATAACCCGCCAACGACTACACTCACAGTTAATCACCACAGAATTGTGAATCACCCGATGAGCGCTGTAATTGCCTGGCAAAGGCCATCTCTGATCACACTGCTTGCTAGCATTTTCGGTGTACTGGCGCTCACCTTCCTATCGATGCCTGCCTGGCCCTCTGTAAAAGAACCCATCTCCGTTGGCATTGTGGCCGACAACAAACCTTACACGTCCATGGCGGGCCGCACAGCCTCCGGCTTCTCTATCGATATAGTCCGGGAGGTGGCTAGCCAGTCAGGATTGGACATTGAGTTTCGGGCAGGCAGTTGGCCCGAAGTGTTCGGTGCATTCCAGCGCGGCGACATCGACGTTATCGAAGGAATTTCATACAACGACGGCCGCGCCAGAACCATACAGTTTACCGAGCCGTACCACATTCGCCAGATGCATCTGATGCATGACCCAGCCAACCCGCTCAAAGACATTGATTCCCCGGGATCCCTCAATGACTACCGTATTGGCGTTGTGCGTGACGCCTATTTCCGCGATGCACTTGAAACGGCGGGCTTGTCGCTCGTCACCTACGATTCCATTCCCGGCCTGGTCCGGGCACTGGCCTTTGGCTGGGTGGACGGCATCATCGGTCCTGAACTGACCCTGAACTACTACGCTAACGAGGCCGGCTTCCGGTTTTTGGAGATTGCTGGCCCCGCACCGTTGGGAGAATGGTCGAAAGAAGACTTTCGACTTGGCGTTCTGAAATCAAACGATGAGTTGTTTGACGTGGTCAGCAGCGGCCTGGCTGCCATTCCCGATAAGCGCATTGAGGAACTGTTCAAGCGGTGGCAGGAATACGGCGGGACCAGCATTGCTGAATCGTCGGGTTTTACCCTGAGTGATGCCCATCAGCACTACATCAGTGAGGTCGGCCCGGTACGGGTGGGCTTTATGAGTGACTATGCGCCCTTCAGCTTTCACGACGCAGACGCGTTGCAAGGACTGTCCGTTGACGTGCTGAACCGGATATCGGATCTGACCGGCCTGCAAATCGTACCGGTGCCCGGGCAATGGTCGGAACTGTACCCCCGGTTTATGGACCGTGACATTGATATCATGGCCAATATCTCGAAAACCGACGAACGCGAAGCGTTCATACGGTTCACCCGGCCCTACCATACCATTCCCAACGTCGCCTTCACTCTGGATAAGAATCTGGCATTCAGCTCACCAGCAGACTTGCAGGGACTGAAGGTCGCTATTGGTTCAGGTATTTACTACGAGGGACCCCTTCGTGAGGCATTGGGCGACAATGTGTTCGCTTTCACCTCCCAGCAGGCCATGTTCCGGGCTCTGGCTGAGGGCTCCGTCGATGTTGCCTTGGCAGCCCTGCCAAACGGAAACTACTGGGTGAGGGAGCTTCGCATTGCCGGAGTGAATATTGCCGGCGAAATGACCCTTGATGGCATGCCGGGAGAAGACCTGCGCTTTGGCGTGCGTCCCGCTCTTGAGCCGCTCGCCTCTATAATGGACGCCGCATTGGAGGCCATCAGCCCAACGGAAATGCGCACTATCGAGAATCGCTGGCTTGGCGCTTCCGCCCGTCGTAACCGGACACCGGCCACCGGCCCGTTAACGTTCTCCGATGCCGAACAGGCCTGGCTGGCCGACCGCAACCGACAACTGACCATCTGCGTAGACCCTGACTGGCTGCCACTGGAGGGCCTCAGCGAAAACGATAAACACCTCGGTATTTCCGCCGACATCTTCGCCCTGTTTGCGAATCGTTCCAACATCACATTCACCCCTCTTCCCGTAGACAGCTGGTCCGAGTCCATAGAGGCAGTCAAAAACCGACACTGCGACATGCTTTCCATGGCCATGGAAACACCGGAGCGGCTTGAATACCTGAATTTCACAAAACCCTATATCCAGATTCCCAGCGTGCTTCTGGGACGTGTGGAAGCCCCCTACATCAATACACTGGACGACATGGGGGACCGACCGGTCGGCGTGGTTAAGGACTACGCTTTTCTGGAACTGCTGAAGACAACCAATCCCGGCCTCAATCTGGTGGAAGTGCCCAGCGAAAAAACCGGACTGCGCATGGTTCAGGAACGGAAGCTGGCGGGGTACCTTGGCACTCTGTCCACCGCCAGCTACAACATGCAGGAGCTGGGTTTGGCAGACCTGAAAGTGCTCGGGCGGATTCCCGCAGACTGGACCCTGGGAGTCGCCACCCGGAATGACCAGCCCGAACTCTTCAACATCATGCAAAAATTGGTGTCCAGCCTGACGGAAGCGGAGCTTAAAACCATTGAACAACAATGGGCAGGACTCAAACTGGAACAGACCGTCGACTACACCCTGGTATTCCAGCTCATCATGGGTGCCGTGGTGCTCTTGGGGTTGCTGTTCTATTGGAACCGCAAACTCGGGCGCCTGAATCATGAACTCGCTGCGGCCAATGACCGCCTTGCGCATCTCAGCGTAACAGACGACCTGACTCAGATCGGCAATCGCAGCTATTTCGACCGTGAGTTCAGCAAGAGCTTCCATTGGTGTCAACGACACGGAGCCGGCTTTGCCGTGGCGATGGTGGACGCGGACCATTTCAAGGAAATCAACGACACCTACGGCCACGACGCGGGCGACCGTTGTCTGGTGGCGCTGGCAGATACCATGCGCTCTCACTTTCGGCGTGACACAGACCGCCTTACCCGGTTCGGCGGTGAGGAGTTTGTGATGTTCACCAGCTTCAGCGACCGTGATGAGCTGGTTTCGCGGCTGGAAGCATTCCGCGAGGGTCTGGCGGGGCTAACCACCTGCTGCGACGACGAACAGATCCGCTTTACTGTAAGCATCGGCCTGGCCACTGGCACACCCGGCAAGGACACGGTGCCGGCAGAATTCCTTCGGCTGGCAGACAAGGCGCTGTATCTCGCCAAGCAAAACGGCCGCAACCGCCTGGAAGCTCTGACCACTGAAGATCAGGCAGCCAGACGGGGCTAGCTGATGCTATCCTTTTGCGACAGGGAAAACGCAAAGGAGACGACACCATGGCTAAGATCTACGAAGACAACTCGCTGTCGATCGGCAATACCCCGCTGGTCAAGCTTAATCGGGTCAACGAAGGGGCCACCATCTGGGCCAAGATTGAAGGGCGCAACCCGGCCTATTCCGTGAAGTGCCGGATCGGTTCCGCCATGATCTGGGATGCGGAAAAGCGTGGCGCTCTCAAACCCGGCATGACGATCGTCGAGCCCACCAGCGGTAACACTGGCATCGCGCTGGCTTTCGTCGCTGCTGCGAGAGGCTACAAGCTGAAACTGACCATGCCGTCATCCATGAGCCTGGAGCGCCGCAAAGTACTGAAGGCCATGGGGGCGGAACTGGTGCTTACGGAGCCGGCGAAGGGCATGAAAGGCGCCATCGCCAAGGCCGAAGAGATCGTTGCTGAAGACCCGGACAACTGCTTCATGCCACAGCAGTTCGAGAACCCGGCCAACCCCCGCATCCACGAGGACACCACCGGGCCCGAAATCTGGAACGATACCGACGGTGCCATCGACATCTTCGTTTCCGGGGTTGGTACCGGCGGCACCCTGACCGGCGTAACCCGTTACATCCGCAATACCAAAGGCAAGGCCATCACCACCGTTGCCGTGGAGCCGGAAGACTCGCCAATCATCACTCAGGCCCGCGGCGGTCAGGACCAAACACCAGCACCCCACAAGATCCAGGGCATTGGCGCCGGCTTCATTCCGGGCAACCTGGACATGGACCTGGTGGACCGGGTGGAAAAAGTCAGCAATCAGGACGCCATGGACATGGCGCACCGGTTGATGCAGGAGGAAGGCATCCTCTGTGGTATATCCTGTGGTGCAGCGGTTGTGGCTGCGGTCAGAATCGGAAAGCTGCCGGAATTCAAGGGCAAGAATATCGTGGTGGTTCTGCCGGATTCCGCCGAGCGCTACCTGTCGTCAGCGCTGTTCGCAGAGCGGTTTGGCGAGCTGGAAAACGTTCAGTAATACGGTAGGTATTGCAGAGAAGCTGATAAAAAGCCCGGGGCCAGAACCGCCCCGGGTTTTTCAGGTACTTACGTTAGAACTGGAAACGCATACCAACACGACCGGTATCGAAGTCCGGCCCGTCATTGGTGACCTGGCCATTGAAGTCGTCTTCGTCGATATCAACGTTGTAGCGGTTGTATTCCGCAAACGCCGTCAACTGTTCGGTGACCCGGAAATCAACACCGGCACCGACAAATGGATTGACCTCATCGTAGGTCTCACTTTCGTCAAACGCGTCTACATCGAACGACGAAGCAAATGCGCCAGCCTTAGCATAAACACCAAAGGTATCTGTCAAAGGCAGCCGCCCGATCAGGCCAAGGGAAGTACCCTTCAACTTGCCATCGACGTCATCGTCGCCAAAGTTGCCGAAATCAATGTACTCGGCTTCCAGGGCGAAGAACTGGTTGAACTGGTAGCCCAGCCCCACGCCGAACAGATCGTTTTCATCATCAAACTCGCCACCATGGGCTTTGTAGCCACCATAACTGCCGCTCAGATATACACCGGAGCTGTCGCGATCGGTGTTGTCCTGGGCTGATACAACCGGGGCGGCCAGCATGGCCGAGGCCAGAACCGTTACATAGGCAAAACCGGATTTATAGCTCATATCGCATCCATCCTTCTGAGTTCGGAAATGATTGATTTCCTGTTGGATTAACCGGTAAAGCGTCATACCGATTACCTGAACTCAGGCTACCTACAAATTGGCGGGATGTGGGTTAAATGCACAATACGGTCTGTTCACCTCATTTTCATGTTAGTTAATGTCAGCTTTGCAATTTTTCGGCGCATTGATGTATTTCACGGATGCTTCAAGACTGGCAGCCGCCAGCGAAACGCTGCGATAGGAGAGACGGGAAATGCCGTGGTGGATGGAGCGAACAGCCTCACTCCAGGGCCGGGCAATCGGCACCCGTTGCAGAATATTGAAGGTTTCATCCGCAATCGACAGATGAATACGCTCCACTTTGAGAGCGCCGTGATTGAGGCCACTGGCTGTTATATCGGCAACGCCAGCCCACCAATTGCGATTATGTTCGCTCATAACAGCCACTCCTTCAGTTGGCTGGCCACATCCGGGTGATGGGCCAGACGGATATGGTCAACGCCGGGGAAGCTGGCGACACCACTGAGTGTCCAGCCCCTCCGCTCATGGCCACGAGCACTGGATTCATGCACCAGCGCATCTCCAAACAGGGCGTTGATCGGATGTTGACGGGATCGCGCCAGCAGGCCACAGACAACGTAATGCCGGGTTCCGGGTAGCAGAGGAGGTTCGCCCTCATTCCCATGAACAACCTCCCCGCGGGACAGATTGCGAATACCCTCACTGCGCAGATCGATCACCTCACCCACCACGCGCAGGTAATCCCGTGGTGCCCGGTTCATCAGGTCGGCTGTGGCCTTCGCGCCTTTTGCCAGCCAGGAACCATCGTGTGGCGAACCGATGTAGACACAGTCGGTGAGTTTCTCAACCCAGCGGTGAGCTAGATACTGACCATGATGGCAGGCACTGCGAATCAGCAACCCGCCCATACTGTGGCCCATCAGAATAATTCGCTCAACTGGCACCGGCCAACGGCGGATCAGGGTTTCCAGAAGCTCGGCAAGGTCTTCGCCATTGCGATAAATCGGTCGGCCGGTGTTGTAGCGAAGGGTAAGCGGTGTGATGGAGCGTCCTTCGTCAGCCAGTAGGGACCCGTAGTGAGACTCAGCTTGCCCCGGAAGGTCCCAAACCGTCTCCAGTTCCATCAAACCATGTATGGACAGGCACAGTGTCGAACCGGGCGACTCCACTGCGGGTGCCGACAAGTCAATGGGCGAGCGCCCGTGGAAGAACTCCATGGGCACCGCCAAAGGGTTGTTTCGCGCCTCAAGCCAGTCCCCAAGGAACCCGCTGAGGATGGCCGAGGCGTGTCTTTGCCACACCGGACTGGTGTCTGTATCCATGCACAACCGCTACCGTTTGATGAGTTATCACCAGTCTACTCCGATAACGGCATTAACGATTGGCTGAATTTTCACCAGTTTACGGCGTCGAGGCAACTGACCTTCAATGGCCCCGGCCGGCAAGCCCCATGCAGTTGGCGTAGAAAGTGGTGGTGGCCGGCCAGTCCGAGAAGATACCAATCACCCCAACCTCCCGGGCCAGCACGTCAATCACATTGAACACGTCGCCGTCGTTATTGATGGCGTCGGTGATGGTCTGGTGATACCAACCCCCGCCATTGGCCAACGGACCACTACGCTCGACCGTCCAGGCGATCATATCCAGCCCCGCTGCCTTGGCGTTTTCAGCGTAGTCCGACGGCACGATCTGCTGGTGGCCATCCAGGGTCAACATTTTCCACAATGCGGGGGCCAGGATATTCACGCCTTGCGCAGACAGGCTTTCCATCCACGCCAGGGAGGAATTCTCCGGTGTCAGCGGCTCCTGATCCAGAAACACAGCCTGTCGTCCAAACCGCGGCGTTTCATTGACCCAGAACAGTACATCATCCAGCAGGAACGACTGCGGCCAGACATCCCTCGGGTTCACGCCGGCTTCAACGTAATCCTGAATCATCTGGCGGGCGTAATCTTCCTGGCTGTAGTCGCCCTCATAGGGCATCTCAACCACCGGCGTTTTCAGTTCCGGCGTGAACTTCACACCCAGTCGTTTAAAGAGTTCGATGCTCTCTTTATGGGTCAACAGGGTGCCGCGACTGCTGTAAAGCTCCGTGCGCCAGTCTGCCGTGCCTTCCAGGTACTCCTCCGGCGTGGTTGCCATGGGGTTGAAGGCGTCCATCTTGCCTTCCAGTGACTTGAACTCCTCCAGCGTGATATCGCTGGTGCGGCATTCTGCCTGCGCCTCAGTGCCACTTGCCGGGTCCGCCGGGACAAACGGCTGCGTACACTTGGCGTTCAGTTCCGGAATCGTCACGATGTTGGTGGTGGTATGGAGATCATTCTGTGCGTGACGGCAAACCAGCTCCCGATCCTTGGTAAAGGCAACATCGCACTCCAGGATGCCAGCCCCCATCTGGGCGGCCGCAACATAGGATTCAAGCGTGTGTTCCGGGAACTGCAACGGCGCACCCCGATGGCCGATGGAGAAATCCGTAGGACGGATTTTGTCGGCGCGGCAGGACTGGAGCCGGTCTTTCAGGCGCCCCTCATCCATGTCTTCCACCAGCCAGAACGGGCGCGGCCCCAGATGGACCTCGCGTTTACCCCGGTGATGTCTGTCCTTCAGATCCGGCCACTTGTCGTGCCATTTTTCAAGGCCTGGCGGAGTCCAACGATCCTCCTTGCCATGCCAATCCGGTGCCGCATGGGCGGCAGAGAATAGAGACATCAGTAATGCCATAACCAGTAACGTGCGTAACTTCATAACAAGCTCCCTGTGCAATGAATGGTACTGCACGGCTATTGTCGGCGCGGGGGGTTACGCTCAGGTGACGATCATGTGACTGGCGCGTCCGTGCCACTTTCCCGTGAGTCCGTTTTGTCTTTGTCTCGGGCCTGCTCGGCCTCAGCTTCCTTCATCAGGACCATGCCGCCCTGCAACAGCAGTGACTTCAGGCGAGGATCACCCTGCTCCACCACACCAAGAGTAAATGCCGCAAACACCGCTTCCAGTGGATTGTTGCGGACAAGGTCTCTGATGGCATCGATTGGTGACGTGGAAGACTGGTCATCACCCTCACCGGCGGCACTGGCGGTTTTCTTGGACGTAGCCGGACGAGTCATTCGATAGAAAAACAACGCCAGCAACAACAGGCAGGACATGCCCGTCACCGCCATGGCGCCGGCCTCCCCCATCACGGGCGATAAAGCCAGCATGGCGGCATTGACGAGCATGTAAAAACCGGTAATCAACAGGGCGACCAGCAACACAAAGGCCAGCATAAAACCTATGATGGCCGCGACTGCCTTGCGCAAGACGCCCTGTAACCAGGCGGAATCGGGCATGATCAGCGGTCCAGCAACCGGCCAACCAACAAGCCTGCGAGGAACATGAGCACAACACTCAGGAACGGCCGCTCCTCGATTTTGTGCTCAACATCGTGCACCGCTTTACTGCTCGCATCCCGGGCACGGTTGAAGGCCTCATCACCGCGTTGCCGGACCTGATCAAAGGCCTCACGGCTTTCCCGGCGAATTTCATCACGAAGGCTGCTGATATTGCTCTTTTGCCCATCAGCAACGGCTTTGGTGAGCTTGGAGAGATCTTCGCGAAGTTGCTGCAAATCTTGCCTGACCTGCTCGTACTCGTTCTGACTGGATTTCGCTTCCATTTGTTGCCTCCTTATCAGTATGTCGTACTGCTATTTCGGCTTTCGGTAACGATTCACATTGTCCACTGACTACCGGCATCAGGGTTGCCCTGACAGAGCTGGCATTCAGCAACCATGGAAAGATATAGAACGACCACGGTTAAAACCACTGTAGCACAAGGTATGGGGCGGTAGATGAAGACCTCGTAATTGAGCGCCCCAGGATCACGGCGCCTCGGGTTCGTCATTGCGAATCCGCAGAAAACTGGCAAATCTGGGAAGGCCTGTCGACGTGAAGCCGTAATATTTATAGGTAATGGTAGCCCCAACCGGCGGCGGATCTTCCCGTTGCTCATCACTGAATCCGGTACCAATGTGGAACTGGCGGCCATCATTCCGCCTTACTAGAATTGATCCAAGCATGCCTTCGTATTTTCCGCTGCCGGCAAGATGCGCTACCACGACCGCCTCGGCATCATCGTAACGCTTCACCTTCAACAGATCATCTGAACGGCCAGTTGAATGAAGGCTGCCGCCGCGACGCAGCATCAAACCCTCGCCGCCCTCGGACACCACCTTGTCCAGCGCCGACATCAAACGCTCATGATCCGTGGCCTTACGTTGCACGACCATGGCCAGGAATGGCGACGGTGATGGCTGCACCAACGCTTCCATAGCCGCAACACGTTCAGCAAAGGGCTGATCGAGCGCCGGAAGGTCAAACACCATAAACCGGATCTGGCGCCAACTGGGATCGACCGGTTCCAGCCGGCGCACCGCGCCGGACAGCTCCGCAAACCGGCCTCGCCCCATCCAGAGTTCGCCGTCCATGGGCACATCGGGAAAGCCCTCAGTAAACCAGTCAGGCGCCCGATACTCGTTGCCACCCCGGGACCAGAACCGCTCACCGTCCCAATAGGCCCGTACACCGTCCAGTTTCTCGCTTACCCAATAATCATCGAGGGCAACGCCTTCGTCGTAGACACCGGCCAGCGCCAGTTCCGGTGGTTCTGCATAGGCGTTGAACGCGGTAAAGAGGGCGAAAGCAAACCAAAACGGAATCAGGCGCCGCATTCACTCTGTACCTTCGCACGAAACTCCTGGCGGATACGCTCATTCTCCTCATCGTCGACAAACACCCGCTCGCCCTCCTTGTTCAGCCGGTACATACGTGAAACGCTCTTAAGATGCTTCAACCGTGCCCGTAAGGACTCACAAAGAGCCTCATGCTTTGCCGCTTTCGCCTCCTGCTTGGCTTTCGCTTCATTGCGCTCAGCCCGCTCCTGCTCGGTTTGCTCGAGGAATTCATTCATCCGCTCCTTGCGCGCGCGGGCATCGGCATCCGAAGACGGTGCGGGGGCTTTTAGCTCTACTTCATCAGAGGCTGCATTCACCGGCGGTCGGTCCCCGAAGTGGGTCTGGCCGTTTTCATCGACCCAGCGGTAGGTACCGGCCTGGGTGATGGGGGTAATTAGGAGGCAGAGGAGGAGTAGGAGTCCTTTCTTCATTTTTTAATCTCCGTATACGGGACTATAGTTACGCTTTACAAGAAAGATGGCTGTCGAGCTGATCGTCGTAGTTGAAACCTATATAAGCCAGAATCAGCCAATGCAAATAGCGGAGAATCAGTAGTAGTTAATCTTCCCAAATATTGCTTCAATCTCTTTCGGCCATTTGTACTTGAAGGGTGAAAACGCCCACCAATACATTGTGGGCATAAAAGTTATTAGCAATAACGTGTCGACGACACGTGCTGCCATTGACTTAGAGGGTATATCCTTGCGATATGAGTCGTAATTCGCCATAACAAGATTATCAGCGTCCTCTTCAACGACCCCTTCGTTGTAGTATCTGACAATAAAGTTCCATTTCCGATACATATCCTCTTCCTTAAACCCGGAAGATATCTTTTTGCGCTGCAGAGGCATCTTGGGGGGCTTTCCGCAAAAGTAATGCTTTTCACGCATGAACAGGTGGGCGTAGTACTGCCGCTCCCACACAACACCGGAGCCCAGATACTGCCAGTTGTAGGAAAAGGCTACTTCAAGCTCGTCCCAAGGGATCCGGTAGAAGGTGCCCCGGTGCCCTACGTACACAAAGCCCTCCTTCCGGTCGATCCGGATCGGTAATGTAAGCGGAAAGAAGATCTCAAATAGGTAGATGGCTACCCAAACGGGCCCGAAAGCGACCAATACCGCCAGCAGTGCCTTCGAATAGAACAGGCTAACAATCCAGCCCAACACCAGCACGACTGCCATGAACAGATTTATGACAGACAATTGGAACCGCCTAAAGATCAAGAAGGCCGACCGGATGTCCATGAACCTTTCGCTGAAGTAGGCGACACCATACTCCATGTCCTCCGAGGAATCGGACACCCCCACCACTTTCCGGGCCGGTGGGCTGGCAAGCCGACCACCATGAGTGCGGTATAGCTTTTTTTCCAGCTCTTGTTCCAGGTCCGTTTCCGGAAAATCACACTTCAAAGGCGAGTCTTTCATCGACACCCAGTTCCTCTACATCGTTTCCATTCAGGATAATACGGAGCCCGTTTTCACCCGTGACTTTGCGGCCGTCCTTCTCATACTCAATCAGCATTTCAAGCTGGTCACATTTGTTGTGGTTGTAGTGGTCAAACCGATACAGCAAACCCTCCGGAGGGCCGCCTAGCCGCTTCATGCTGTCAAACAGGCGGGTAATTTCCCTCGGTTCACTGTCTCCGAACCAGTTCGTGTTCACCTCGAACAGCTTGATGGAATACGTGCAGGTCCCCGCACTATAACCAGGAAAATACACCACAAAGGAGGTCATTTCCGACATGACCTGATGCTCACCCCGGTTTATATCCCAATGTCGACCGATATGCTCGGTCACCCTAACAATGGGAGAAAACAGCATGTAATAAAACGCATCCAGTTCCGCTTCAAAATAACGCCTGACATCGACGCCTTCATCCTGAGAAATAACCGCTCGGCTTTCCTCTAGCAGTTCCGCGCTCGACGGCCTGGACTGTTCATCCCAGTAACGCAACGTAGGAGCATTGCCCCAGAAGGACAGTGACAGAAAATCCTCGATCCGGGACCGGGCGATGTATAGCTGTACCACGCTGATAACAAAAGACACCGCAATCAGAACCCCTCCCACTACGAGCACAACGGCCACACCTGCCCCGGTAACCGCACCCGCCACTGCCAGAGAAGCCAAATAAGTTATACCGATGCTCAGTCCGATCTGAACCCCGGACAGGGCCGCCATCGTGGAATGGCCCGTGTTCAAAGCCCTGTAGCCCCTCTGCCCTTCCAAACCTATTGTGAGTAAAACACCCACATAGGGAAGGTACTTAACAGTCGCTCTCGCGATGACCTTTGTACCTTTAGACAATATTCGAACAGCTTTTGCACCGCTAAGAGCCACCGATACCCTGGCCCCAGCTACTGACAGGTTCGCCCTCTGAGCCCTGACGAACTCTTCTCTGACCAACAACCCGCTGAGGTTGACCACGCCTTCGCCGATGCTCCAAAGGCCAGATAAAAAATACCCCCACCGATCAATGACGGATCGGTCGCCCAAAATCACGTCCTGCTGGGTTTTGTCCAGTCCGGAAAACAGGCTTACTACGTTAATCGCGTGAAAGAAGGTTACGGCGCCGATAAACTTACCCCGGTTCTGTTTAATGCTTTCAACCACCGGGTCCAGCCGGGTATGAAGCCAGCCAAAGGGATTGTCCTTGAAATCCGGGGTCAGGTGGAACACGTCGATCATGGTGCCACGCAGGTAATTCCTGATCCTGGCATCCGCCATGCCGGCGGCCAGTGGCGTCATTGTCAGTTCAGACAGGTTATGGCCAGCAGCTTCCAGTGATTTGCGGTGGACCGCCGTGAGCAGGTCCGTCGCGGTATTCAGGGTGATTCCCTGTCGATGAACATCTATGCCATAGCGTTTCTGGACGGCCTTGGTCCATTTTTTCCACTGCGGCCAAGTCTGAGGGTCTTTCGCCCAGGTTCCCATCTTTGCGGCGGGGGCGGCAAATTCCAGCATCAGAACATCAGTGGCAGTGCTCACTCGCACATGCGCCGGCATGTCGAAGATACTGTCGACGATCTTCAGGCGACCATAATCAAAACCGGGAAGGTCTTTCAGTTTCTGGGCAATACCGTTGGTGGCAGATGCCAGGAACAGCACGGTACTGAGCATGTTACCGACAGTGCCGACTTCGCCTTCGTCTGCTTCCAACCACCGCTCGGCGTCTTCCTTGCCCTTTTCTGCACCGACATAGCCATCCAGTATATCCGCCAGTTCCTGCTCAACCGCCTCGAACCCTTCCGCGCAGTAACAGTCGTTGAACTCCAGTTTCCTAGCCAACTGGACGGAGTCAATCCACCGCTTCCAGTCGTCGAATACCGATGCCCGGGCCTGGTCATACTCTTCAAGCTGTTTGTGGTAGCTTTCAACGAATGCGTCTTTTTCCCCTGAACGAATTCGTTCTTTCAGTTCCTCGGTGACTTCCTGTTGGTCTTCAGGCGTTTCCTTTTTGCTGGCCTCACGGGCGATGAGCGCATCCACCATCTGGGAGGTGGTGTAGGGGTAGGCGTTCTCCTCCGCGTAATTCATAATCAGATTTACATGGAGGGCGTGCAATTGGCCCAGCTCGGAGGCGATACCGATTTCATCTTCAAGGGCAACGCAGTATGAGAACTCGGTTTCTTTCTTGCACTGCCCCTGCAAATCCGACTCTCTGATTCCTTGTGCGAAATCCGTCAGGCTCCACTCGAAATCCATTGGCTCTGGCCGAAAATCTTCAACCACTCCATTTATAGCTTCTGTTTCACCGATATTTACGCCTTCACGATTTTCCGGAAGCCCGCTCAAGTCGAACGACTGCATATGCTCGTCACGGACCTGTGCATCTGTTCGTACAAGTTCCTGCAAACGCACAGTCCATCGATGCTGCACGAATTTCAGGAGCACCTTTCCTTCAGCCGAGTGATGTATAGCGGGCAAAGCACGTTCAGCATCGACATCTGGAAGCAGTACAGAGTTCACACCGGGCTGTACTTCGGTTATCAGACCCTGCTCATTGACCCGGTACTCATGTAGCGTTCCGAAAACTTCGGAGAACATGTAGACCCAACCGGGTGTCAGTTTTCGAACACAGTAATGAGTGGTTCCAAGCGCCACGGAAGGTGGGCGGAAGTTGGGGGGCAAAGTAACCTCTTCCTGACTGATCGCCCAGCGCACCGGATACAATGCAACGGTTTTGAGCTTGAGAGGGCACATCTGTGCCGCTGAGTCGATGTCATCAGCACCCTGTAAAAACGCTGAGCTGTTAGCACTACCCATGGACCAGTCCCTCCGTAGACTTTTTCTCGGCGAATTCTGCAATTCGCGCTATGGCTTTGCCTGGTACTGCGGAATTCTCTTTCCACAGAGTCTGTACTTCACTGCCTTCGAATGCATGGTGCCCAAGCCAGCCAATTGTGTTGATATACAGGGCGATATCGCGGGTACTGTACAATCCCCGCGCTTTTGCTCCGTCGACTAGCGCAGAGACTGCCCCCCAATCCTGCCCATCTGCATTCGTTTTCTGAAGCAAATGGGGAAAGTAGTTTGCAACGTGAAGCTCGAGCTTCCTGAGGGCCGTCTCTTCCGCTGCTCTCTCCATCGCAACCTGGTGTTCCTCACGAATGCTGAACATCTCAGCCTGTTGCTCACTATTGGGTTGGTCATTGTGAAAGAACTCCCACTCACCCGTGCGACGATCCTGAATGGCAAACAGGCTACAAGGCCCCATCAATCGCCTCACATCTTCACCTGATGAATCCAGCTTCAACAGATGCCGCGCGATTTCAGGATCATAGAATCGGAAAACAACGTCATCCCCCGTCACCAACCTAGCCATAAGCAATCCACGCAAATGGTCCATGACCCCTTCAAAATTGCAGTCAGACTGCATTGCGATCGCTACACCCTGAGACTTCCACTCTTCGAAACATCTAAGCGCCAGAGAGCTGTCTATTCCCGTTTCAACCAGCCATGGTGAAATTTCCAAAAGGTCAGCAAGCTCAGTTTCCCTGTAGAGCGCATCGCAATGAGGTGTTTCTAGTTCACGATAAATAATCTGGGACAAATCATTCACTTTTGCACCATCGACAAGAATGAACGTTCTGCCCTTATCGGGAAATTCAGCCAGCTTACCCATCAGACCGCCCCTTGCGATTCTGGCGAGCAAACCTGGCAGATACCCTTACCCTGGTTCGCGGCATTTTTGATGGCGCGTATCTGGTCGGGCTTGGCCATCGGTCTTTGGGGTGTCTCCGGCAGTTCTTCAGCCGCAACAGCCCCACCATTCTTCTCCACCAACCCCGGCATTTCCGGCACCTGCACCTTCTGCCCACTGCCCTTGCCCGGTGATCCACCGGCATTCAGCTTGATGGCGGCACCACCCATGGCAACGCCACTGGGATCAATCTTCACAAAGCTACCGCCGGCCTTGAGGGTGATTTCCGCACCCGCTTCGATAACGGCTTTCTGGCCCGCCTTGATGTGCAGTTCGGTACCGGAGTCGCTGAGCCAGGCGGTGCCGGCTTTCAGGTGCAGGGTGCCGGTGACGTTAAAGCTGTGGTCCTTGCCGGTTTGTTCCCGTTTCTCACCGTCCACGGTGGCGTGGTCATTGCCCTTGATGTGAGCCTTTCGGTGGTTGTCCACGGTCAGGTGGCTGTCATTTTTGATGACTTCGGTGCGGTTGTTTTCCGTCAGCAGGTCCAGGTCTTTCTGGGCGTGGACGTAGATCTGTTCCTTGTCCGCTTCGTCCTCGAACCGCAGTTCGTTGCTGCCCTCACCCTTGTGGGTCTGGGTCTTGAGAGTGGTTCTGGTCTTGTGCTCCGGCAGCGCGTACGGCGGCGTGTTGGTGGCGTGGTAGGTTCTTCCGGTAATGATCGGCTGGTCCGGGTCGCCGTCCAGGAAGCTGACGATGACTTCGTTGCCAATTCTCGGTAACGCCATGAAACCATACTGGCCACCGGCCCAGCCCTGGCTGACTCTGAGCCAGGCGCTGCTGTGTTCGTCATTCTTTGAGTAGCGATCCCAGGGGAATCGCACTTTGACGCGTCCGTGTTCGTCGCAGTGGATCTCTTCGCCTTTGGGGCCGGTGACAATGGCAACCTGGGGGCCGTCCATCAACGGGCGGTGTTCGACCTGGGGCCGCCAGGTGCGGTCCGCAGGGATGGCGTTGAAGGCGTTGTGGTAGGTGGTGGCGCCGTTGTTGCCATCCTCTTCCAGGGCCTGGGGTTGTTCTCCGGTATGGGTGATGCTGGTGAACAGCCATTCCCGGTTCAGGCGTGGGTTGTCGTGGTCGGTGAGTTCGACTTTGGCACCTACGGTGAAGTCGGGGCGATTGCTCTGGCCATCGGCGATGGCGGCGTCGTTCCTGAGGGCATCGAGACGGCTTTCGGTAAAGGGCTGGCCGCTGGCATCCGCTTTGAAGCGGCCGGGGTAATCGTAGTGCTGATAGTCTTCCCGCTGGCCGTCGAGTTTGTCGGCCTGGTGTTCGTGCATCAATGCATAGGCGGGGTTCTTGAAGGTGTAGTCCTTCATGGCCACGGAGGCGGCTCTGACCCGTTCCCGGTAGCGGAACTGGAAGACGGTACTCTGGCGGGTGCTGCCGCCAGCCTTGGCGTTGTATGCCACCGGCTCGAGCCTGGGGGCGTCGCCGTGGTGGTCGGCGATGATGAGGGCAGGTTGGTCGTTGCCCTCCACATCACCGTGATAGTAGCGGTAGTGCCAGCCTTCTTCGGCGGCCAGCCGTTCGACAAAGGCCAGGTCGCTTTCCCGGTGCTGGACGCAGTATTCCCGTTCTTCGGGGGTACGTTTCAAATCAAACACGGAATCTATAAGGCCCCGCTCTTCCAGCAGGGTGCGCACGATGGCGTCGGTGGCCTGGGTCTGGAAGATGCGGCTGTTGTGCATCAGGTCGAGGCGCCACAGGGGTGGCTGGACGATGACGTCGTAACGGGTGCGGCGGTGGCCGGAATCACCCCGGACAAATTCGTTGATCACGCCGGTAAAGCGCCGCAGCGGAACGCTATCCTGCCACATCACCAGTTCCACGGGCTGTTCCAGCACGTCTTCGGGGGCAATATCGGGCGAGGTACTGGCCAGTTCCAGCTTGCAATGGCACAACCTGGAAAGGTGCTCGGTCAGCTCGAAACGGGCGACCACGAACAGGTCTTTGGGGAGTTGGCCAAGGGTGGCCGTGAACTGCAGTCCGGTTGCCTGGGGCATGTCTTCGATCCTTGAAGCAGTAAAATCCTGAACCGCCAATACGGAAAACGTCCTGTTTCCGTATTGGCTCTGGTGCATAGTCTAATACAGACTGCGTGGTATCTGGTACCCCGCCAGCAACTGCTGTGTGAACGGGTTGGTATTACTGCCCGCATGCAGGCGATAACGCATCTCGCCATCGTCCAACGCAAACCGCACATCCACGGCACTGCTGCTCACGCCGGTGATGTCGGCTTCGTCCAGCAGGCGAAACAACGCCCAGGGGCCGTTTTCCGAAATACTGCGTGGCGAGCGGTTCACTTCCGTGGGCACCAGGGTCACCCGGCTCTCAACCGAATCCCTCAGTGTATTGGGCCACACCAGCGGAATGCTCTGGCTGGGGCCGTGGCTGAACTCGACCAGTTGCCCGTCCACGTTCATCACGCTGCGGCGCTTGTTGGAAGACAGGTGCAACGGCTCCAGTGCAAACTCGACATCCAATGAGCCGCTTCGCGTGAAGAAGGCACGGCGGATATTCTCGGCTTTCTCCAGCGAGGCCAGCACATCGCGACGAACCAGGCTGGCGCGTTTGGAACCGGCAATGTGTTCCGGATGGTCTTCCAGGAACAGTTTCAGGTTGTCATTGTAAAACTGGTCCAGCACACCGTCCGGCGCAAAGAAGCGCTCGAAATCCTGCAGTGCGGCGTCGCGGCCGGCGCCGGGATTGAACGGGTAATGCCTGGCCAGACTCTGCTGGAACGGCTGGTAGACTTCCTGGTACCACTGGCGTTCCAGCTGTGCCACAGCCTGATCCAGCACCACGCGCCAGCTTTCCGAAGCCAGCTTCTCAAGCATGCGGTCCAGCGGTGCCGGCTGATTCGAGGCTACCCGTTGCAGGGTGAAGATCGGGTCCGCGCCTTGCAGGCCCATCCGGGCACGGGCGGCGGAGAGTGCAGCCTTGCCACGATCCGGTGCTTCCTGGATGCCACGCAGATAGGTGTGCAGGTTCTGAACCACGTCCATCACCTGTTCCATATCGCTGGGGTTGTCACCCCGTTTGTCGATCAATGCGTTCAGGTCGGTGAACTGTCGTTCAATCTCCTGAACCATCTGGAAGTGGGCGGACTGCTCCATCACTTTGCGGGCCGCTTCGGCTTCTTCACTACCACCGGGAATCAATCGGGTATTGGCGGTAACCTGCGCCAGCAACTGATTCAGCGGCTCGTGACCGCTGGTCAGGCTTTCCAGAATACGCACACCATGGTTAAGGTCGCTGAAGCTCTGGATGTCCAGCCGGCTCAGCGCCCGACGCCAGCTCGCCACGTAGTTTTCCGCGTACAGGGATTGCAGTTGCGCCTGCAGCCGCGCTTCATCCGCCTTACTGAAGTTCACATCGTCCCGACGGCCCAATACCCAGGCATCAACCAGAGCCAGTTCCGTCACCGAGCCGGATTTGCGCAGGAACCAGGAATCCAGGCCTTCACGGGTCAACAGTGATGGAATCACCACCGGATCTTCCTGTTCGGTGTTCTCCTCATCAAGAGGTTCGCCGAATTCATCCAGGCGTACGAACACGGTGCTGAAGGCCGGTCCGGACTCCCGGGCCAGATCCAGCGGTGAGCGGAAGTTCTGCTCCGCTTCTTTCTCCAGATCCCGATAAACCCGGTCCGGAGTCGCAATGCGGCCGAGCTCGTGCTGGGCCCATTGAACACTGCTGCGGAAGGGGGCCAGGGCCATGTCGGCGGTCTTGTCACCCGCTTCCACCCTCTGGTTCAGGTCCGTGTGCAGCATGGCATAGTCCAGGTGGCTGAGCAGCCGTTGTTGCAGATCCCGCTGCGCCGGGTAGGCGCGTTGCCAATAATCGCTCATGTAGCTGTGGACAATGTCCCGGCGGCGGCCACTGGCATCGTAGAGCATCCGCAATACACGCAAGTGGTCGAGGCGCTCAGAGCTGGTGTCCGGGGCATCACTCATCTCTTCCATCACGCCCAGCATCAGCGCGGGCATGAACTGGTAGGCCAGCATGTCCAGGTAGGATTCTTCCACTTCCGGACCAACCTTATGGCCTTTATACAGGCCCATATCCGCCACGACAGCCGGTTCCGCCCGGTAATCACCAAACGCCAGGGTAGCTTCCCGCAGCTGGTCCAGAGGCTCCAGCAAATTGCGTCCAGTGGTGTCAGGTTCGTAGCCGATGGGGCGCCAGTTATCGATAAAACTGCGTACCCGCTCCTCCACCGCGGTAGCGGCCTGGGCATTTTCGATAAAGTAGTGCTGCCATCCGGCGGTCATACCCAGGCCGGCGGCAACGGCCACGACGGCCGCGACAGCAATGCGGCGACGCCGACTACCAACCACTTTCTGGTTGTCACCAGCCAGGCCCGCTTCGCGATAGATAATGTTGGGAAACAGCTTTTCGGTGAACAGGCTTGAGGACTGCCCACCACGCTGAGCCGGCTGTATCGGGCTCGCAAGCCCATAATTCGCGGCAGCGGCTGAGACAAACGCATCTTCCGGCACGCCTTCCTGAACCACGGAGGTGAAGTAGGTGCCTCGCACCAGGGCCGGCGTTGAAAAGGCATCCGCAGAAAGCAGGTCTGCCAGGAACTGCTCAAGCACTGGCTTCAGGCCGGCCAACTGACGGGTAAAGGAATAAGCAGCGGCACGCTCTTCAGCATCCCTTGTGGCAGACAGCACGTCCGGAAGCCGCTCACCGAGTTGCTCCGCGAGTTTGCTGAAGCTTTGGTCAAATTCGCCCAGCCAGTCGTCGGCATCCAGTTGGCCGTCCAACTGGAAGGTAAAGCCCAGGGGCTGCTCACGCTCGGCTTTGGAGAGTGTGCGGGCAAATGGCGCAAACCCGTAGAGCAGGTCCATTTTGGTAAAGCTGATGTACACCGGCAACTGGGAGCCCAACTGCTCCATCAGTTCCCGCAGCCGGGTACGGAGCAGGATGGCCTGGGCCTGGCGCTGCTGTTCATTGCCAGTGCTCAGACGGGCAAGATCAACCGCCAGCACAATGCCATTCAAGGGGCGCTGGGGGCGGTTCTTTTCCAGCCAGGTGATGAAGTGGGTCCACAGCCGCTGCTGAATTTCGCTACTAGCGCCTTCACCGTCATTCTGGCTCAGCAGTTCGCCGTCCGGGTCAATCAGTACACCGTTGTCGCCCACCCACCATTCAAAACCGAAAGGGTTACGCTCGGTGCGAGGATTGCGGGTGACGTTGGTGAGGGTGTATGTCTGCCCTGAGCGCTGGATGAGGCTGGTTTTACCAGCGTCTTCCAGGCCCATCACCAGGTACCAGGGCAAACGATAGACACCCTTTCGGCCCGGCAGGTTGCTCTTGAGTTCCGTCAGGCGGCGATCAAGCAGGCGCTGCTGACGCCGTTCCAGCGGCAGAATGGGATCTTCCTCTTCCTTCTGCTCTTCCGCCTTGGCGACGTTCACTTTACGCAGCTTGCGCGCCAGCATCATGCCCCAGACCATGGCCACCAGCAGTACCACCACCAGCGTCACCAGGGCACGCATCTGCCAGGCTGCCAACGGGTATTCACCGCCGATTTCCAGGCGCGGGCCCAACCACCAGGTTGCGGCCAGCAGTACCACCACACCCAGCGCCAAGGTAATCGGCGCCGCACTGCGCACAAAGGGCAGTATCCGTCGTCCAATGAGTAGGGCTTGTCTCCACATGGTGTCCATTCCTGTCAATTTGATCCGTCAGTTGTTATGCGAGTCTGTCCAGCCTGGCCACCAGGCCGGGCTCCCAGTCTTCAAGATTCATCCCACGGGTCTGCTCACGCAGATCCTGCACCTGTTGTTTCGCCAGGCTTTTCATACCGCTGTCTTTCATCAACTGGCTGCTCATCAGCCGCCAGTAGAATCGGTCACGGGGCTCGCGGGCGGAATCCAGGCCTTCTTCCAGCAGCTTCATGGCCGGCGCCAGACCCTTCTGATCCATCACTGCCCGGGCATCCTCGTAAGCCTGTTCCCATGCACTCGCGCCGCCTGCGGCGCCACCTTTCGCCGGGCCGCTGAGCATCCAGTCGGCTACCGCTTTGGGCAGAAAAGGCGTGCCGTCGTTAAAGGTCATGTCCGCCAACTCTGGCAACCGCTCAACGAAGGCTTTGACCGCCGTGCGGATAGCTTCGGCACAGGTCTCATGCCCCAACGAAGACGCCACTTGTGCGCTTAACCAGTGGCCCTCCAGCCAGAACGGGCTGACCGACAGGCTTTGCTCAATGCGTTGCCAAAGTGCCAGATCCGGGGATTTGGACAGGCTCTCGCGATAGTCAGCCACCCTGTCGGCGCTGACCGCCGCCAGATCGCTCTTGATGCCGTCGCGTGCTGGTGGAACCGAGGTAATGGTCTGCCAGATGGCGTAACGGCGGAGCTGATAGCCCAATGCATCGGCGGGCGTGGTTTCGGTCAGCATATCCGCCACTTTAAGCAGGCTCTGGCGGGTGGCCCGCTCATTGGCGGGGTCCAGGGTCAGGCTGCCCAGAGACGCGGAAGAGGTGCTGCTGGCTTGCGGCGAAGAGGAGCCGGCCGATGACGTACCCGTGGTTTCGGTATTATCGATGGCTTCCGACGGCCTGGGCGTATCGGAAGGCGATGGCAGTTTTTCCACGGCCCGACGCAAGTCGACCAGGCCGTCATCCGGCAGCTCCAGTGCACTCGCCTGTTCCAGCAGCTTGGCGAGCGTGGTCAGGCAGAATTCCCGGCCATCGCCCACGCCGCCGTCGAAGCTCAGTGCCGACACTTCCTTGAGGGCTCGTTGCAGAATCTGGGTCATCAGCATCTTGCGGGCGCGTTTGCCCTTGTCGCCCGGATAAGGCCAGGCATCGTGCCACCAACTGTCCAGTACCCGGTGCAACAGGTACAGCGACAGCGCAAACCGTTCACCGTTGCCGCCACGCTGCAGGCACAGCAGAAGAAATCCCAGCACCTTGAGATCTTTACTGGTGTCTGACAGCAAGCGAAGCGATTCACTCTCCACCTTGCCCCATTCAACACCGGTGTGGGCCAGCGAGCCCACTTTCATGATTTCGTTTTCGAGGTATTCCATGGTGGGGTCGTCCATCAGGTTTTCACCCGTGGCGCTCTCACCAGAAAGCCTATTCAACACCTGTTCAACGTATGGATGCTGCTCTACTGCCTGCATGTCCAATCCCTGTCTTTGCAAATGGCACTACACATTCTTGATAAAGATCACTACCAGCCACACGCTTCCCGCAGTGGCTCAAGGGTTTCCCGAAACCCGGTCAGGTCGAACATCAACCCGTCGACGACGCCACTGGACGACGCCACAGTCACTCCGGACGCGGCCGCCATGTTTCGCACGGTTCGGATAGCGGGTAGCCCCCGACCACCACTGATCACGAAACCGTCGTCCCGGGCCCGCCAGATCTGACGGCCCTGGCCAAAATCGACGGTGACCCGTTCCTCTTTCACTGCCTCCGGCATCATCAACGTCAGTTCGGTGATGTTGTTGTGACACTGGACCGCCAGCAGCGGCCTCGGCGGTTTGACCCCAAGGGCACTGAGCGTCAGCAGATGTCCTGCCAGCTCCGAAGTATTGCGATACAGCGGGCCGTCACCCGGGCGGCGGCGCTGTTCCTGAGCAAAGGCCTGGCGCCAGCGCTCGGGCTGGTTGCCAACGATGGCGTCTTCAACCGCCACTGAAAACGGGGTACCAAACACCTCGTCAAAACACGCCAACCGTTCCAGGCGCTGGCTCTCTTCGGTACACGCCATGGCCTCGGCCACCTGGGGATTGCCCTGCGCATTGGCGGCCAGAGACATAGTCGTACCAAGGGCACAGAGCACAATGGCAAGGAGGCTGTTACTTCGAATACTTGGGTTCACGCTTCTGTCACCTGATACTTCAGACATTTATGGGCCAGGGTGCGCTTGGGCAGCCCCAGGCTTTCCGCTGCCTGGGCACGGTTGCCACCGTACTGGCGCAGGCGTTCACGAATGATGGCTGCCTCGAACGCCTGGGCCGCAGCCCGAAGGTCGTCCACTTCATCCGCCTGGGGCATGCCCGGTACGACAGTTCCCTGAAAGTCACTGGCCACACAGGTTTCCTGGCTCGGAAACAGGTCGTCCAGGCGCAGTACTTCCGGCTGGATATCGTCACCCACCGGGGTTTGCAGGCAGGCAAACTCAACAATGTTCCTCAGTTCCCGGGCATTGCCGGGAAAGTTATATGCCGCCAGCATGCCCAAGGCATGGCTGCTGATACCCAGTGGGCCGGCGCCCTCGCGGGCCGTGTACTCACGGATGAAATGCCGGCACAGGGGCTCCAGATCTTCCGGGCGCTCCCGCAATGGCTTGACCCGCAACGGGAACTGGCTGAGCCGGTAGAACAGGTCGCGGCGGAACCGGCCCTCTTCGATGCAGTCACTCAGTGGCTGATGGGTGGCCGCGACCAGTCGAAAATCAGAGTGTTGTTCCTGCTGAGCTCCGAGTGGGCGGAAGCGTCGGCTTTCCAGCACCCGCAACAGTTTGGACTGCAGAGCCATGGGCATGTCGCCGATCTCATCCAGGAACAGGGTGCCGCCATCCGCTTGCGCCAGCAGACCTTCCTTGGCTCGGTCGGCACCGGAAAACGCACCCTTGGTATGGCCAAAAAGTTCGCTTTCCAGCAACGAGTCCGGGATGGCGGCGCAATTGACCACCACCAAGGGCCCTTCGGCCCGATCCGAAAACCGGTGAATGCCCTGGGCTACGAGATCCTTGCCGCAGCCGGTTTCACCCTGCACCAGAACCGAGAGCTGGCTGCCTGCGGCCCGGACAATTTGGGCGCGAAGGTCGGTCATGCCTTTGGAGTTGCCAACCAGAGTGGTCGCCAACTCTTCACAGCGCTGGCGTACGGCTTCTGCGTCGTGGAGGTGGTCGAGGGAGCGCTTGAGCATGCGCCGCTGCCAGACTTGGTCGCTGGTCTTGAGCTGGCTGACCCATTGGTGAGACAGCAGGGTTAACAAACCGCGGTACAGTGGCTGGGCGGTGATGCCGTCCCATTCGGGTTCTTCATTACACAGCACGAGGATGCCAAGAGTGCGGCCGTCTTCGCCTTTGATGGGTTCCAGCCAGAATGAGCGGGGCCGGTTGCTGGCGTCGACCAGGGCCTGGAAGCCCGGATGATCCAGACGGTAGCTCGCGGCCCGTGACAATTCCCTGGGTTTGCCCTGTTGCAGCAGGTGGGCAAAGGGGTGGCTGAAGTCACCGCAGTCGAATTCGCCCTGCTCGCCCAGTGCCGCGCAATGGAGCGTGCGGCCGCTGAGGTCGAGTTCGAGCGACCAGCAGCGGGTGAGGCCGAAGGTGTTTTCGAGTTGCCGTGAGGCGACTTTTAGCAGGGTTGGCAGGTTGTCCTGCCGGAGCAGTTCAACCGCCAAGTCTATGCCGGTGTGCAACTCCGTCTGCATCCGTCCCATGTTTCTATTCCCTGAGATGTTGAGTTCGCCGACCGCAGGCCCTGTGGCTCGGCTTTCCAAAACACGCTGTGAATACATCCTTGTACGCTCCGCTCCGCCATCCATGGCTCCGCAGGGTTTTGGAAAGCCGAGCCCCAGCACCCGCTACTTTCGCGTTGCCTTAGGCAACGGTTCCGGTGAACTTGTTATCTTCAACGCCAAGGGTCACTTTGGCGACCGGCTCTCTCGCTGCCAGCTTTTCCAGCAGTGCCAGTGATACTGGCGGCAACAGTTCACCCTCGATAATCGACTCCAGCATCCTCGCGCCGTTTTCACTGCGTGTCGCACGGCTGCGGATGGCTTCTACCAGGCCGTCTTCCAGTTCCACTTCAGTGTGGTAACGGTCGCCGATCTGGGTGGCCAGGCGGCCGAGTTTGTCGGCCACGATGCGGTTGAGGGTGTCCTCGCCCAGCGGCAGGTAGGGCACGACTTCCATACGTGCCAGCAGTGCCGGTTTGAAGAAGTCGGCCAGTTCCGGGTACAGCGCTTCCTCGATCTTCTCCGGCTCGTCCGCGTGTTTGACGATGGTCTGGTAGCCCAGGTTCGAGGTGAGGAAGAACACCACGTTCTTGCAGTCGATCAGGCGGCCTTCGCCGTCGGCCAGTTCGCCTTTGTCGAAGGCCTGGTAGAACAGGTT
Organism: Marinobacter sp. G5_S1_61_S3; assembly: GCF_054968585.1. Lineage (NCBI taxonomy): Bacteria > Pseudomonadati > Pseudomonadota > Gammaproteobacteria > Pseudomonadales > Marinobacteraceae > Marinobacter > Marinobacter sp. G5_S1_61_S3. The sequence continues at coordinate 185,207 of NZ_JBQKUK010000002.1, forward strand.
AAGGACTTCCGGGTGGGCTTTTTCGACTTCGTCGAGCAGCACGACCGAATAGGGTTTCTGGCGGATGGCTTCGGTGAGGATTCCGCCTTCGCCGAAGCCCACGTAGCCCGGGGGTGAACCGATCAGGCGGGAGACGGTGTGTTTTTCCTGGTATTCGGACATGTTGATGGTGGTGAGGAACTGGCGGCCGCCGTAGAGCAGTTCGGCCAGTTGCACCACGGTTTCGGTTTTACCCACACCACTGGGGCCGGCCAGCAGGAAGGCGCCCATTGGGCGACCCGGGCGACGCAGGTCGGCGCGGGCGGTGAGCAGGTGCTGGTGCAGTGCACCAATGGCGGTGTCCTGGCCTTTGATGTGCGATTGCAGATACTCCGGCAGGCGGGTGATCTTTTCCAGCTCGTCGGCGGTCATGCGGTTGACCGGAATACCGGTCCAGTCGGCGATGACTTCAGCCACCTGGCGGGCATCGACACGGGCGTGTACCAGTGGCTCGTCGGCCTGCAGCTCTTCCAGTTCCTGTTCGATGGCGGCGGCTTCGCTTTTCAGGTCAGGGCGCTCTTCGCTGGTTTCCGGCGTGGCGTCTTCCGCTGATACATCCGCGTCAGTCTCGGCAGTGTCCTCGCTCAGCAGTTGCTCGCGAATGTCGACGAGACGCGCCACCAGTTCCCGCTGGTCATTCCAGCGCTGTTCCAGTTCTTCCGCTTCCTCACGCAGGGTTTCCAGGCGCTCCACCAGTTCGTTTTCACGCTGGTGGTCGATGGCCTGCCCGAGTGTCTGTTCGCGGGTCATCAATTCCTGTTCCATGCCCAACTGGTGCAGTTCACTGCGCACGTGGCTGAGGCGGCGCGGAGGCGTGCTGAGGTTGAGGCTGACCCGTGCACAGGCGGTGTCGAGCACGTCGATGGCCTTGTCCGGGAGCTGACGGCCAGCCAGGTAGCGGGCAGACATGTCGGCAGCGGCTTTCAGGGCGCTGTCGGCGATCAGGACCTGATGGGCCTTTTCGTAGACAGTGCGCAAGCCACGGAGGATGTGGACCGCTTGAGCCGGGGTTGGCTCATCCAGCGCGACGGGCTGGAAGCGGCGGCTCAGGGCTGGGTCTTTCTCAAAGTATTTCTTGTACTCGCGCCAGGTGGTGGCGGCGATGGTCCGCAGCTCGCCACGGGCCAGGGCCGGTTTGAGCAGGTTGGCGGCGTCGGAGCCACCTTCACTGTTGCCAGCGCCGATCAGGGTGTGGGCTTCGTCGATAAACAGAATGATGGGGGTCGCGGAGCTTTTCACCGCTTCAATCACGCCTTTCAGGCGTTTTTCGAACTCGCCCTTCACCGACGCACCGGCCTGCAGTGCCCCCATGTCCAGTGTCCACAGTTCCACGCCCGTCAGGCGCTCCGGCACATCGCCATTGACGATACGCAGGGCCAGGCCTTCAACAACGGCGCTTTTGCCCACGCCGGCATCGCCGACAACAATGGGGTTGTTCTTGCGACGACGGCAGAGGATGTCGATCATCTGATCGATTTCGGTGTCGCGGCACACCACTGGGTCCAGTTTCTTTTCCCGGGCCAGTTTGGTGAAGTCGGTGGCGTAGCGCTTGAGCGGGTCCATGTCCACCTGCGCCTGATTGGCGGCACTGGGGCCATCCTCAGCGCGAGGCTGTTCGACCGAGCCGCGGGTCATGGAATCGAACTGGCGGCGCAGCTGTTCGCGGTTGATGTCTTTCAGACGCTGACTGACCTGGGGCATCAGGTAGCGGTCTGCGTTCATCAGCAGTGCCAGCATGATGGCACCGGAGCGCAGGTCGGTGTGGCCCAGTTCAGTGGAGGCAATCAGCCAGGCGTCCTGCAGCAGTTCGATCAGCAGCGGCGAGAACGACGGGTACGGCTCGGCGGACTGAGGCTCGCCGTTCAGGCTGTCCCCCACCACCGGTTGCAGCGTGTGGTGATCAATACCGGTGCTTTCCAGAATCTGGCGCACGTCCGTAAACGGAGTTTCCAGCAGTTTGAACAGCAGGTGGGCCGGAGTGATTTCCGCACCCTGGCGGCTGATGCACAGGGCCGCCGAGCTTTCCATTCCCTGGCGACAAATCTCGTTGAGGCGCCCAATCAGCGCCGGCAGTTCTACCCGAATCACAGTGATCTCCTTATTTCGGGAGTTGTTCCAGTACGCTGAGCACATCCCTGATGCGTTCGTTCAGCGCTATGTTGTAAAGCGTGTATACCCCGGCCATGGCCGCCACAAACAGTCCGCCAATGCCCCAGAGGGGCAGGCCTGTCCGTAGCCGGTTGCGAGCCGGGGTTACGTTGTCCAGTGCGCGGGTCAGGGGCTGCGGTTCCTCGTCGCGACGCAACCCGCGAATCTGTTCATACAGCCCACGAATAATCTGTTCGTATTCGTCCCGGCCGTTGGTCATTACCTTGTAGCGGCCCTCGAATCCCAGGCACAGGCACAGATAGATGAACTCCAGCATGTCGCGGTAACGTTCCGGTTCCTGCTCCATGCGGGCGGTGATGGCGAACACCTTCTCGCCACCCCAGGTTTCGTTGTGGAAACGGGACAGCAACGAATGCTGGGACCACACGCTGTGGGCACCCCAGTCGGTGCCCAGCACGGCTTCGTCAATAAAGGCGCAGAGTACGTAGCGATAGGCCACCACCGTCGGCCGCTCGTAGCCCTGCTCCACCAGTTCCCGATCAATGGCGGCCACTTCGTCGACCACCTGCTGGTACAGGTTTTCCACACCGTGGAAATCCGCCAGCCGACGCACCCGGATTACCAGCCCCAGCAGGGGCGTCGCGGCATCAATCAGCCGGTTATCCTCCAGGCCCCGCAGCTGGAACTGGTCATTACCGAAGCCCTGATCGCCCACGCGACCATCGCGGTTACTGTCCGCGAACATCAGGTCATCAAACGCACTGCCACCTGCTTCCGTGTTGCCATTGGGTGAATCCATCACCGGTGCATCTGCCATGATTTAGCTCCTGATTGCCCAGAACTGCATTTCCATTCCCGGGAAACTGCCGGCCACGTGGAACGCAAAGCCGCTGGCGTTGTCGAGCATCTGCCAGGCCTGGCTCTGGTCGTCCAACCGGAAGTACACGAACCCGGCGTGATACGGCAACTGACGGGGCGCCACCGGCAAGGCCGACAGCGGAATCCCCGGCAATTGCAGGCTGATGAGATCGCGGATTTTCTCCACCGACGCCACCTTGCACTGCTGGGTGAACTGCTTGCGCAGATCGTCCAGCGGCATGTCCGCCTTCACTGCCAGGATGAACTCGGCCTGGCCGATCAACTGTGCATCCTGGACCGGCGCCACCGTGAGGCCGTACTGGCGTTGCTGCAGCTGGATAGCCAGCGCGCGCGGCTCCAGCACCGTGCTCAGTGATTGCCTCAGTACCTGCATCAGCGGGGTGAAGGAATCCTCCGGCAGGTCGTGATCGTACGCGGTGTATTCCTGGGGCAGGCGGTTTTCATCGGTAAAGGTCACCAGTTCGCCGCACAGCTCCAGCAAAGCCTCGTAGAGCCGCTCCGGATGCAACTGACGCAAACGCGCCAGATGCAGGAAACGGGGATGAGCGCGATTAAGCATCTGCAACAGCATGAAATCCGCCACGTCCGCGACACCACCCTGCCCCGGGGCACCCACGCGCTCGGCAATGTTCTTGGCCCGCTCGCGCATCAGCCCGGCCATTTCCCCGACGAAACGCTGAAGCCGGGGCGCTGCCCGCACACTGAGCATGGTGGGGATGAAGTTCGGGTCCATCACCAGGCTGCCGTCCGGTCGCTTTTCCAGGATCCGGCCAATGGCCAGGGCCGCGTAGGCACTGCGATCGTCCCGTTCCAGCATCAGTTTCGGGGCCACCCGGGCCACGTCGATGGTGTGGGAGTCTCCGTCAATGGAATGCAGGTCCCGGACTTCCTCGCTCTGGGCCCGGAAACGGCCAGCGATGGCGGCTTCCGGCCATTCCACTTCCGCCAGACTCTCGCTGCCCAGCGGCAGGGCCAGATACACCACCTGGTTGGCCACGGAGGCATCAGTGATCTCCAGGGGTTCCGGCATCACGTCGTCCTGGGGCAGGCAGAAACGGGTGCCGTCCGGAAACAGGCCGCTGGCCCGTACCAGGCCTACCCGGCCAAAGCTCAGGTATTCGGCGTTCAGCTCCAGATCGCTGAAACCGTACAGGTAATCAGAAATCGCCAGGGCTCGTTCGTTGATCTGGTGTTCCAGGTAACGTTGTTGCTGCTGGAAGTGCTGGGGCTTGATGAACAGCCCATCACTCCAGACGACTCGATTCGTTGCAGACATCAGGACTCATCCGACCTTCTGAGTTTGACTTCACGCTCGCGCAGATTGACCAGCAGGTGGTAACGACCACCGATGGGATCCACCTTCACCACCTTCTTCCACTGAGACAGGTTGGGATAAGCGTAGAAGGCGATCACACCGATAAAGCGCGTATCCTCGGCGATTTCGAACGGCTCAATGAACTTGAACTGCCCTGGCACCAGGGTGTAATCGCTGTGGTCCACATAGTTGCGACCCAGGGACGGCTCCAGTTCGCCCAGCAACTGGTCGAAATCTGCCGCCATCAGGCGCGAGCTGTCCCGCATCTGGATGATCTGGAAGGCGATGGGTGTCGGCGCCAGGGATTCGTTGGGGTTCACGTCCGGCTCCGCCAACATGGTCAGGTCCACGCGGCTTGGCAGCTCATCCGGGTAACCCACAGGGATGTCCGGATCCCACATCACCTTGGCGGTCTTGGTAACAGCGTTGTAGGGGGTGCTACACCCCACCAAAACGAGAATGGCGACCAGCAAACTCCATTTGCAGTACTTCACGACAGGTTCTCCCTCTGTAATTGACGCAGTTGTTGATCGTAAGCCTGTTCAAACACCTCCTGAAAAAGGCGCTCAAAACCCTGCTGACGACTGGAACTCAGTTCCCGGTAATAGTGTTGGTACATCTCCCATGCCCAGTTGCTTTCATCTTCGTCGGTTTTCAGGCCCCGGCGGTAACCATGGAACCGGCGCAGCAATGCCTCGGGTGAGAAAGCGTGGAGAATGGCATCCAGCCCCTCGCGAATGGCGGTCTGGGTAGCGAGCTGATGATGGTGAAGGCTTTGCAGGCTCTCACTGACCGCCGCCGGTGCGGACAGATGAACCGGGCTGCGCTGGCTGGCGAACAGGGTCTGCACGGTCTCGTTGTAGTCTTCGCCCAGGCGCAACGGATTGTCCTCAATGGGCTGCAAGCGGGTGCGCAGAGCCTGATGGCGGCTGTCCTCACCCTGATGCAGGGCCAGCAGGCCTTCCACGGTGGCTTTCAGGGTCTGGCCAGCCTCTTCCAGGAACAGGCGCATTTCGTCGCTGTCGGCGAAGCCCAGATCGGTATCCATGCCGCGCAACAGCGGCGCACCGCTGATGTGTTGGCGGCTCTGATCACTGGTCTCCCGGCGGCGGGCCGGCTTGGTGGTCTCTGACATCCTGTCACCCTCTCCTTTTCGCATGGGCAAGCCCATGGCTACGTCACGGTTCTCGCGATACTCGTCGGTTACGGCACCCTCGCTGGCGTACCACTCTGGCTTGTCCGCCAGCAGGGACTCCCGGTCACGGCTTTCGGCCACATCAGCGTGCTGGCTTTCGCCATGGGGGTCTGACCAGGCCTGCAGGGGATCGTCGCTGAAGGTTTCACCCGGCGCCGGCTGCAAACCGTGCAGCGGCTCGTCGCCAACGGTTTCCAGTTCACGCTCCTCGGCGCGCATCAGCTCGCCCTCGTCGACATTCACCAGAGTGGCGTCCTCAACCTCTTCCGGCAGGGTACCGTCCTGGCGCCGGCCGCTAAGTACCTCTGCCTTGAGCTGATAGCGACCAATGGTGATGGTGTCACCACTCTTCAGGCGTGCCCGGCGGCCCCGGCCGACTGGCTGGGTGCCGCTGTTGATATAGGTGCGGCCGCTGCGGTCAATGAGGCAGAACACGCCGTCCATAAACCGAACTTCTGCATGGCCGCCAACAGCACCGGTGCGGTGTGAAGACAGCTGCCAGGTATCACTGCCGGCACTGCCGATTGAGCCGCCGCTGATCCCGAACACGTGTTCCCGGGCCAGGCCGCTGGCAACCTGGGTGGGGTTACTGACCACCAGTTTCAGGTTATGGGTTGGTTGATGTTCCATATCCGGTTTCCTTTATTAACCTGCTAAGCAATCCATAGAATTCAGCGGCGAATCTGCAACCGCACCGCTGGCAGCTTCCGGGCTTTTTCCGGGGTGACAAACGAGTTCCAGCCCAGCCGCACATCCGCGCCCAACTGCATTGGCTTTACATCCCTCGGGCGCATCTGCAGTTCCAGGTCGTAAGCCAGCTGTTCCCGGGTGACAAACTCCACCAGCTTCACCAGCCGGTCGTGGTCGTCGCCGTTGGGCAGAAAATCCGCAAATCGCTGTCGGTCGAGGTTGCGGATGCGCAGGATGAATTTGCCGCTGCGATCGCGAATGCCCGAGCCTACCAGCGTGTCCTCACCGAGGGCGGCGTTGGCCTGCCCCAGCCGAGTTTGCTGATCCTTCGGGATCTCCACCCGACGCAATACCCACTGCTCAATGCCGACATCGTCCAGATCAAAGCAATGACCGATGATGCCGCTGACCACTTCCGGAGAACGGCTACGGCCCGCCATCATCCCGGCATAGGCCAGCATCTTCGACCAGTTAACCGGTGTTGCCGCCCTGACCTGCGGGTCACCGAGACCTACCAGGGAGAAAATATGCTCGGAGAAGCCGTCAGAGGCCTCCGGCTGAAACCGCACGTAATAGCGATACTTGCGCCACGCCCGATGAAACAGCGTCACCAGCCGGTGATTGAAGAAATCCAGGAAGTGGCGACGAATGCCCAGGTTCTGCCCCGCTTCCCAGGCCAGATCCTCCAGGTAATAGCCTGGCAGGGGCGACTGGGAACCGTGCAAGCCCAGGAAACTGACTTCCAGTTGATAGGGCGCGTGCTCGTGCTCCGGCGACGCCGCCGATACCACATCACTGCCGGGAAAACCCAGCCCGGCCGAGGCGGAGAAGCGGATGCGTTCCCGCTGTGGCTGCTCGTCCTGGGATCGTTCCAGATCATCACCGTGGTGACGATGGATCAGATCCACCAGTTGGAAAAAGCTGTAGCGCCGTGCATTGCCCAGAACGGGTTGCAACTCGGCTACATCAGAGGCTGCTGCCCTTGCTGTAACGTCCATGTGTACCGTTCCTGATTGTCTGTATTCACCACTTCCAATTGGTGAAAGGCGTTAATACTGGCGTAAAGTGCGAAAAACTGGCTGAGTACCGTACCAAACAGGTACAAATCGCCTTCCGAGGCGAACGACTGCTGATCCAGCCGCATCACCGAGCGGATACCCCGTACCGGCAAGCCCCGCACCATCCGGTCCACCGGCGTGGTTTCGATGTCCAGAATGCCGGCCAGGCGCTTCTGGGATACCCGCTCCGCCTGGCGATCCACCAGGGCGCGAAAATCATAAACCCGCAGTACTGTGCGCAAGGCGTCCACATCCAGCAGCGACAGGTAGTTCAGCGACAGGTTGGAGATCAGTGTCCACAACAGGCTGCCATCCAGCGTCGGCCGCAGGGTGTGCGTGGGCCGGGTAATATTGCTGAACGAGGCGAACGCCGGCGTGGTTTCTGTCGCCATGCAGATCTCCCCCACCGCCAGCTGATGCGGTAACTGACGGTTGGTGCAGGTCAGAGTCAGCGATACCGCTTCCTGCCGGTTCAGGCACTCGGACTCGTCACCGCGCACGAAGGATATGTAGTGGTCAAAGCCATCCCCACGAACGCTCTCCCGGGCCTTAACCCGGTAGTACAGGGCGGTACGGCCACGATCCCTCTCCACCTCATGCTGAAAACTCTCAAACGCGGTATACAGCCGCGGCTCTCCGCGCCCCGACCGGCCTTCCAGCCAGCCTTCCACCTGTTCAATGCTGAATACTTCGTAGTGCTCCGGCGACCGGCTGGACGGCGCAATCCGGTACTCCGTCTGGCGGCCGTTCAGGTCCACCGGGTCGGCTTCGTGGGTGAACAGATTGATGGCCGGCGTGCAGTAAAGCTGGAAATTCTCCGCACGAATCTTGGCATCCGGCGGCAGGATACGGCTGAAGTGGAACCGCAGGCTGATCTCATCCGCCTGCACCGCTGGCAGCCGTGCTTTCAGGCCCTGAATATCCACAAACCGGAAAGCTTCCGGAAAACTCAGGAACTCCTGCAGGATCCGGTAACCCGGATAGGCGTTCTTCGGATACGGCAACAGCGCCTCGTCGTTAGCGAACCCAACGGGCTTCAATTGGCTGGCCGGAATGGAAAACACCGAATCGCCCACCACCAGTTCCATACGCTGCAGGTAATGGTTCAGCCACAGGTACAGCGTCTCGGAAATATGGCTCTCGCCACCCAGGTAAAAACGCAAATTCTCCAACCCCAGGGACGACAACGGCTGATCGGTGTGCAACGCCAGGTCGACGGTGACAGAAGACACTTCCCGGGAGTGCTCTGCGTGAGCATCCGCCACGCTGACTGGAAACACGTCCACCGCCCGACAGGTACGGAACCGGCACTGGGTCTGACGCGTGGCGTCTCCCAGCGGGCGGCTCTTGATCTCGGTATGCCGATCCACCCGCTGACGCTCACTGATCGCGTGCAACTGCGGATCAAACCGCATGATGGTGCAACTGGGCACTGGCCGCAGATAGTTCGGCCACAGCATGTTCAGCAGCGAATGCGTCAGCTCGGGAAACTCGTCCTCGACCTTCTCACGGAGCTTCCCGGTCAAAAAGGCGAAGCCTTCCAGCAGTCGTTCGACATCCGGGTCAGTACTCTGCTCAGAAAGAAACCGGGTCAGCTGAGGATGCGCATCCGCAAACTCTCTGCCCTGTAGCCTGAGAAAACTCAGTTCGTCCCTGTAAAATCGATTCAACTTCATAACGACTACTACACCAAAGTTCGGCCGAGGGGATGGGGATACCTTTCCTGCCGGGAAAAAGGTGTCCGAGCAAAGCGAGTTCTTTTTCCCAGAAGGAAAGGTATCGCCATCGCCTCTGACTCCGAGCAGGGGTGCAGTCAGGCTTCCAAAAGACGCTGCAAGCCCATCCATGGGCGCTTGGGCTCCGCCATCCATGGCTCCGCACACTTTTGGAAGCCTGACTGCCCCCCCACTCTCATCCGTGTCTTCAAGCTATTTCGTGGCGTTAAATCACTCGGTAATAGCGCTTGTCATCCAATAACAAATCAATGGTCGTTTTATCGTCTTCCGAACCCACCTTCAGGTAGACCGTCACCTGAAACCGCAACTGCAATGGATCGGGCCCCTGGGGCATCGCCATCACATCCACCCGGCTCACCCTGGGTTCAAACTTCTCAATACACTGCCGTATAGCGCTTCGAATACGAATGCTCAGGTCATGGGTACCGAGCGTGGCGTCGTTGAAATCCACCAACCCCAGATCCGGCACGCTCTCACTGTTGCCCGGATGGGCATTCAGCAGGCGAACCAGGTGGCGTTTGATGGAATCCACCACATGGGTTACTTCCCCCATGCTTTGCCCCGCAGGTTCGGCAGCCTGTTCCAAACGCTCGAACAGACTGCCGCCCGAAGCCTGAACACCGTCTGCACCGGTGTTCCTGAACACGGATTAGTCCTTGTCCAGACGGCCGACGAGTGACAGTTCGAAGTTCGCACCCATGTACTTGAAGTGCGGACGAACAGCCAGGGATACCGAGTACCAGCCCGGATCGCCTTCCACATCGGAAACGGTCACCTTGGCGGCGCGCAGTGGTCGACGGCTGCGAACATCCGCCGGCGGGTTTTCCTGGTCGGCCACGTACTGGCGAATCCAGGTGTTCAGCTCACGCTCAAGATCCTGACGCTCTTTCCAGGAACCAATCTGCTCACGCTGCAGCACCTTGATGTAGTGCGCCAGGCGGTTCACGATCATCATGTAAGGCAGTTGCGTACCCAGCTTGTAGTTGGTTTCCGCTTCTTTGCCTTCCTTGGTGTTCGGGAACTGCTTGGGTTTCTGTACCGAGTTGGCGGAGAAGAACGCTGCGTTGTCACTTCCCTTACGCATGGTCAGGGCGATGAAGCCTTCGTCAGCCATTTCGTATTCGCGACGGTCGGTGATCAGCACCTCGGTCGGAATCTTGGCTTCCAGCTGGCCGAAGGATTCGAACGTGTGAACCGGAAGATCTTCCACCGAACCACCGCTTTGCGGGCCGATGATGTTCGGGCACCAGCGGTACTTCGCGAAGCTTTCGGTCAGGCGTGTCGCCAACAGGTAGGCGGTGTTGCCCCACAGGTAATGCTCATGATCACCGGACACGTCTTCCTTGTAGTTGAAGCTGCGTACCGGGTTTTCAGTGGGGTCATAAGGCACACGCAGCAGGAAGCGCGGTGATGTCAGACCCAGGTAGCGAGCGTCTTCCGACTCACGCAGGGAGCGCCACTTGGCGTACTTCGGGCCTTCGAAGACGGCTTTCAGTTCCTTGATGGCCGGCAGTTCCTGATAGCTGTCGACACCGAAGAATGTTGGCGCAACGGAGGAGAGGAACGGCGCGTGGGCCATGGCGCCTACGGAAGACACATACTGCAGCAGCTTCATGTCCGGCGTGGAGGGTGTGAAGGCATAGTTGCCGACAACTGCGCCCACGGGCTCGCCGCCAAACTGGCCGTACTCTGTGGAGTAGATGTGCTTGTAGAAACCGGTCTGGGTGACATCGGGTGCGAACTCGAAGTCTTCCAGCAGTTCGGTTTTGGTGGCGTGAAGAATGTCCACCTTGATGTTCTCGCGGAAATCCGTGCGATCCACCATCAGCTTCAGGCCGCGCCAGGAAGACTCCAGTTCCTGCAGCTTGGGCGCGTGCAGGATTTCGTCCATCTGGGCGCTGATCTTGCGATCCAGCTCGACCACCATCTGGTCGACCAGTGCCTTGTTGACCGGCTGGCCTTTCTCGTCGCTTTTCAGCAGGTTGGAGATAAACGTTGCCACGCCGCGGCGCGCCACATCGTATCCTTCATCGGCGGGAGCCATGCGACTGTTGGCCATTACCTGGTCCAGCAGTGAGCCTTCCGCAGCAGCTTCGGAGGCAGCAGATTGCTGCTCAGCAGTATCAGACATACCACATCCCTTCAGTACGTTTTAATAGAAAAGTGAAACCTGCCAGCAATGGCAGAATTCGAATCAAGAGTTCGGATTATTCGCCGCTTTCGTCCGTGGCCAGCTCAAGCTCCTGGAGGAGTTTGTCGCGGGCGTCATCGTTGTCCAGCAGTTCCTGCAGCTTGGATCGGAACGATGGCACGTTACCCAGCGGGCCCTTGAGGGCAACCAGGGCTTCACGAAGCTCAATCAGCTTCTTCAGCTCAGGTACCTGACGGGAAATGCTATCCGGGGAAAAGTCGTCCAGCGTCTGGAACTCGAGGTTAACCGGCAATTCTTCGGCTTCTTCGTCCAGCTTGTTGGTGACCGTGGTGGAGAGGGTGAGACCGGCTTCCGACATCACAGAACGGAAGTTGTTCTTGTCGACGGAAATCGCCTTACGGTCTTCGATCGGAGTTTCTTCGGCTTGCCCCTTGAAGTCACCAACGACAAACATCTTCAGCGGCAGTTCTGTTTCAGCCTGCTGATCACCGGTGGCGGGGACATACTTGATATTGATGCGCTCTTTCGGCGCGACGGAACCGTCTTTTGAAGACATGCGCTTGCTCCCTGTGGTCCATGTGCAAACTCAGTTGCGGTGTTACAGTCCATTGTGCGCACCATCCTGGCACGCTACAGGCAGAACTCTACACAGGATAAATCGGGTACTCAAGCAAAAATTGGCCAGCTTCTGGCAATATTTCGACCCCGGGCAAAGAATTGCCAACCATTCGACATCCCGGGGCCTTTCACAACAATGACCTATCGCAACTAGCGACGCTTTGGCGTCCAGGCCCAGATCATTTCAATCTCGATCGGCTGCTGGCCTTCGCTGTCGTGGATGGTCACCGGCACCGAGGTTTCGCCCTTCTCTTCGGTCAGCATACGCTCACGCTGCTCAGCGGTAAGGTACGCCTCCACCTTCATATCGCCTTTGGCACGGCGGGTGTATTCGGCATGCGCGGTTTTGATCACGGGCACCTTGTCATCCGGCACGTTCAGACCGACGAGAAAGCCCGTAGCGGATTCCGCCAACAACAGGGAAGCCACGGCATGTACGCCCTTGATGTGATTCTGGACCCTGCGCTTGTTCTTCAGGGAGATCACGCAACGTTCCTGATCGAGGGCTTCAATGCGAATGCCGGTGGTACCAGTGAACGGAACCGCCTTGCCGAAAAACAGCGACAAAGCCTTGGGCCGGGCAAATTCCGGCAACTGATTGATCTTGGCAACAATGCTTGCCAGTTTGTTGGCGGCGGCCATGGGGCATCTCCGTTTATCTTAAAAGAAGGATGCGGACAATACCCCATTCGTCGAAGGATTGGAACGATCGGCCAATGACGGTCACACTGTCTCTGGCTATACTCTTCCGCATCGTGAATATCGGATTCAACACCAGAAAAGGAACCGCCATATGAGTGACCTGAAAACCCGCTTTGACGAAGCCGTCAACTACATCCAGAACGCCGAGGGCGACTTCAAACCCTCCAACGAACTCAAGCTGGAGTTCTATGCCCTCTACAAGCAGGCCACCGAAGGTGATGTCAGTGGCAAACGCCCGGGCATGATGGATTTTGTCGGCCGCGCCAAGTACGACGCCTGGGAAAAGGTCAAGGGCACCTCCTCCGAGGAAGCCATGCAGAAGTACATCGATAAGCTGGAATCCCTGAAGTAACCCGTAGTCCAGCTTGATCGGGAGCAGCCGCCGCACCGACGGTTCTGCTCCCACTCAATTTCCCTCGCAAAAGTTTTGCGGCGGTCAAACGATTGTCATAAGATGCGCGCATCATAAGAACAACAATTCACACGGAAGACGCATCATGGATATCACCGAGGCGCTGGAACAGTCGCAGCCCGGGCTTGTCAGTCGAGTGACTGGCGCCATCCGCAAACATCAGCTTAACCACCGCGCAGAGCAAACCTATCTCCACTGGATTTCCCGGTTCGTGCTTTTCCACGACCTGAAAAATCCGGAAACGCTGCAACCCGGCGACCGGCAATTATTCCTGGCTTACCTGAGCGAACGCCTGGAAGTGTCACGGGCACGCCTCAATCAGGCCAAACAGGCGCTGGCGTTCTTCTACGAAGATGTGTTGGGCAGAACTGAGCCCGAGGGCATTGTTGCCGCCTGAACCCTCGCGGCAGACGAATTATCGTTCCGTCGTTGTGGTATTGAACGCGCCGTAGTTCCGATTGGTCGGTGGGCGGATAATGTAGTTGTCGCCGTGGGTTTGCCCGGGAATGGACTTGGGGTTGCTGAAGCGGAATTCCACCGGAATTTCGCTTCGCCCGAGATCCGTGCGTGGATCACGGGGCTGAAGGGCAAGGGGATCCAGGTAGAAATCCTCGTCCGTTCGCGGCTGCACGGGCACGCCAGCCGCCGGCGCTTCCAGGCCACCTTCGATCACGGTATTGGCCAGAGACTCTTCTTCCATGGAGTTGAACGGAATGGTTTCCAGCGTTGAACGCTCTTCATAGTTGAAGGCGCCACCCTCGACGGTTTCTTCGCCGGTTTGGGCCCACACCAGAGGTGACAACGCCACCACCAGCACGGTCGCGCCGATCATAGTCCTTTTTGTATCGAATCCGCCCATAACGACTGCCTTTTTATGTCATGCCGAGCCTGACCATTATTTGAACAAATACATCTCAGGCTGACAATTTTTGATCAGTCTATCGCCAAAAACGACAAAAAACCCGGTCAGTCGCCAGTTTTGTGACACTCCTCACTTGTCGGGCGTTAGCGGTTCATAATGAATGTTGGTGATCACAACGTGATTCCAGCCATCCGGTGTTCGCACCCCCACCTCGTCGTCAATGCGTTTGCCCAAAAGCGCACGCGCCATGGGAGAGTCGATGCTCAGGTAACCGCGAGACAGATCGAACTCATCCGGCCCAACCAGCCGGTAAGTGCTTTCGTCGCCGCCTTCGTTTTCGATGGTCACCCAGGCGCCAAAAAACACTTTGCCCCGGTCATCAGGCAGACGATCCACCACCGTCAGCTCATCAAGCCGCTTGGTCAGGAAGCGCACGCGTCGATCAATTTCCCGCAACTGTTTCTTGCCATAGATGTACTCGGCGTTCTCTGAGCGATCGCCCTGAGCGGCTGCTTCCCGCACCGCCTGCGTCACTTCCGGACGCTTCTCCTTCCAGAGAAAACGCAATTCCTCACGAAGAGCCTGCTCGCCCTCCGCGGTTATGTAGCGGGTTCTGGCCATAGAAAAACCACCGTGTAGACATAAAAAAACCCCGTAAAAACGGGGTAAGGCTAGCGCTGTGCTGGAGGGAGAAGCAAGCGGAGTTTCCGCTGGCTTCCTTAGCTACACCTTCCATTTTCCACAGAACAGGTTACACAGTGGTGGCGGCCGAATTACGTTTTGGTCAGGGCCAGATTAGGTTGCGCACTCTAGACGCAGGCGTTAGCGTTCAATTAACTGAATTTCCGATTTAACGTCCAAGCACGGGATACCAGAATGAACACCAAAAAGCTTCTCAACACGGCCCTCAATGGTCTCGACAGTATCGGCTATCGGCTTGACCAATACGGCATCACCGGCAAGCTGAACCGTCATAACCTGGCGGCGTTTATCATGCTGGAACAGAAACATCTGGAAGGTGAGTGGGACAGCATCCAGGCCAAATTCGATCGTCGCCGCTCACAGGTAGACACGCTGCTGAAGCCAGTGATCAGCCGCGTAAATCAGTTCCGCGGCGCATCCAGCAACTGATCAAACGCCCCTGAGCTCCCCCGGGGAGCTCTGTTCTCCGGCTTCCGAAGCGGAAATGGTCTGGGTGTCTTTCAGACGTTTCCGGTTCGGCGAGTAGGCGGGCAACCGAATGGTGACCATCAGCCCCGGATAATCTTCCCCTGGGTGATGATCGCTCAATGAGATAACACCCTGGTGGATCTCCGCGACCGCGCTGACAAGGCTGAGCCCAAGGCCGTTGCCGGGCAATGACCGGCTTTTGCCAACCCGGTAGAAGCGCTGGAACACCTGGTCTTTTTCGTCATCGGGGATACCGATGCCACTGTCCCCAACCTCGAAAATCGCGTCGTTGCCATCCTTGCGTACGTTTACCCGGATCTCGCCTTGTTCCGGGGTGTACTTGATAGCGTTATCAATCAGGTTACTGACCATCTGGAACAGCAGGTCCCGATCGCCCTCGATCACCACATGATCTTCCAGGGACTGCTCGAACTGCTGCTCTTTGTCTTCCGCCAACGCTTCATACAGCTCACACGCATCGCTAACCAGCTCTCCCAGGGGTACCTGCTGCATGTCCGCTGTATTGCCACGGGTTTCCAAACGCGCGATCCGAAGCAGGGCATTGAAGGTGGCCAACAACTGGTCCGCCTCTGCCACGGCCTTGCCGGCCTGCTCCCGGGCCTCTTCGTTGTCTACCGACATAAGGGTGTTTTCAAGCTGATTGCGCAGCCGGGTCAGCGGGGTTCTTAAATCGTGGGCGATGCTGTCGGACACATGCCGGATACCTTCCATCAGGTAAACAATGCGATCCAGCATCTGGTTCAGGTTTTCTGCCAGCTGGTCGAAGTCGTCGTCGGTACCTCGGGTTGGTATACGCAGGGACAGATGCCCATTCATGATGCGCCGGGAAGTGTTGTTGATGACTTCAATGCGCCGCGTGGTGCTCCGGCTCATCAGGAACCCGCCTAACAGCGCCAGCGCCAGGGTAATACCCATCCCCCAGTTAATGGCGGTTTCGATCACCCGTTTCAGGTTAGTGAGCTCGTCCACATCACGGCCCACCAACAGGCGCAGGCCACCCTGCACTTCGAAAATGCGAGCCCGTGCGAGTCGCTCCGGACCATTCCAGCCCACTGACGGATTCAGGGTGAAATTGATCCAGCCGCTGTCAGAGCGAGAACCCTTGGGCCAGTTTTCGATGTTACCGGCGAGCTTGACGAAGTCGTCCGTCGTCAACAGATAGATGGATTTGGCGTTGGGGTCGCGGGCAACACGCTCGCGGATGATGGAAATAAGGCCATTGATACCGCTGCCACGGTATTGCTCCGCGAGGCCGGCAATCTCGGCCTCGATGGTCTCATCGGTCTGGGCAGTCATGAACCCTGCCGTGCGCCAGTAGATAAACGCCAGCAGCAAAAAAACCGAGGTGGCGAACACCACCATGTACAGCAGGGCTAACTGGAACGATGAGGTTCTGAGCTGGCTAAGCAGTTTCACGCAACATGTACCCTGCACCCCGTATGGTCTGCAGCAAGGGGGTCTCGAATTCCTTGTCGATCTTCGCCCTCAGACGGCTGATGTGTACGTCGATGACGTTGGTCTGGGGGTCGAAATGATAATCCCATACTTTTTCGAGCAACATGGTACGAGTGACCACCTGCCCGGCATTTCGCATGAGATATTCCAGCAGACGGAACTCCCGGGGCTGAACATCAATATTGTGCCCGGCCCGCTTAACGGTTCTGGCAAGCAGGTCCATTTCCAGATCGGCCACCCGCAGCACGGTCTCGGTTTCCGCAGACTGGCGATTACGGCGCACCAGGGATTCGATACGGGCCAGCAGCTCGGTGAAAGAGAACGGTTTGGTCAGATAGTCATCGCCACCACCACGCAGGCCTTCCACCCGGTCATCCACATCGCCCAGGGCGCTGAGGATCAACACTGGAACCTGGTTGCCAGTGGCACGCACCGTTTTGATGATCGACAGGCCGTCCATACCTGGCAACATGCGGTCCACAATCATGATGTCGTAGTCTTCGCTGGCGGCCATCATCATGCCTTCCTTGCCATCCGCCGCGTGGTCCACGACAAAATCAGACTCTTTCAGCCCTTTAACAAGGTAGTTTGCCACGTCCTGATCGTCTTCAATTACCAGTGCTTTCACCGGTTTTCCTCCCGATAGCGGATTACATTAACAGCTAGGGTACGAAGAACATCCGTTGCCGACCAGTTACGATCTTGTAAGAGGGTGTCGCCAATGGCGACGGTCACGACATACCCCGAACCAGCCTAGTCTCGACACCGTATAGCCCGCAAGGCAATATTCCACGTTCATCCAACCACCATAGCCCAGGCGGTCCAACGCTGCGAAAACATTCCGAAAGTTAATCTCACCCGCGCCGTGCTCCTGCATTTCACCTCGGCAAACAGCATGGAGACATTCATAGCGAGCCTGCTACTTGCGCTTGATGGCCGACGAAGAACCCAACAATGCCCCGTTGAGATGCTCCAGTTCCAGCAACAAACCACTGTGATCCACATCGCTGTGCCCGTTGGCGATCAGGCTTTGATACTCATTATGCACCTGCTGCGACAGCGGCAGGGTCAGACCCTCGGAACGGGCCTCATCCAGAATCATCCGCAGGTCCTTCAACTGAATCCGCGCCGGCGCACCGGGTGAAAAGTCCCGGTCAATCATCCGCTGCCCGTGCAACTCCAGAATCCGACTGCCCGCAAAACCGCCCATCAGCGCCTCCCGAACAGCGGCAGGATCAGCCCCACCCTTCGCTGCCAGCAACAACGCCTCTGACACCGCGCCAATGGTAATCCCCACGATCGCCTGATTCGCCAGCTTCGCCAGTTGCCCCGCCCCTACCGGACCAATGGGGGTGCATTTCCCCAGCACCTCAAAAACCGGCCGCACCCGCTCAACGTCTGCGCCAGAACCACCGGCCATAATACTCAGCGTTGC
Organism: Marinobacter sp. G5_S1_61_S3; assembly: GCF_054968585.1. Classification (NCBI taxonomy): domain Bacteria; kingdom Pseudomonadati; phylum Pseudomonadota; class Gammaproteobacteria; order Pseudomonadales; family Marinobacteraceae; genus Marinobacter; species Marinobacter sp. G5_S1_61_S3. Next base: position 203,055 of record NZ_JBQKUK010000002.1, read on the forward strand.
CTGCTCGGCGCCGACAGTGCCGCCGGACACAGGCGCATCCAAATACCCGGCCCCCTGCTCCTTAGCCAAGGCCGCATGGCGTCGCGCCAGCGACGGCTGAACCGAACTCATATCAATATAGACCGCCCCGGCCTTGAGCGCCGCGATACCGCGTTGGGCCACCATCACGTCATCCACCACATCGCCGTTCTCCAGCATGGTGATGACGATGTCGGCATCTCGAACCGCGTCTTCCGGTGTACCGGCAATGGTAGCTTCATCGGCAAAAGGCTCGCACTTACTCCCCGTCCGATTCCACAACGTCATTGGATAACCCGCATCCAACAAATTCCGAACCATGGGCGCACCCATGAGGCCAACACCAAGGAAGGCTATATGAAACCGATTTTCAGTCATTTGTTCTTACCCAAGGTTTGCTCTAAAAGAGTATACAAACAAAAACGCCACCAACCCCGCAAAGGGTGGTGGCGTTCTGACAAACCCCAAGTCAACTAAGGGTTAAGCCGCCTCTTCTTCCGTTGTCATATGCAGACGAATCTTCTTCATGGCGTTTTTCTCCAACTGACGAATACGCTCAGCGGAAACACCATATCGGTCAGCCAGCTCATGCAGTGTCGACTTGCTATCCGACAACCAGCGCTCACGAAGGATATCCTGGCTACGCTCATCCAACTGCCCCAGCGCCGCCATCAGACGACCATTGGAATCGTCCGTCCAGTCTGATTGCTCCAACTGCGTGGCCGGATTGCTGCGCTTGTCTTCCAGATAATACGCCGGCGCCTGATAAGCATTGTCGTCGTCATCATCCTGGGGGCCATCGAACGCCGTATCGTGGGAAGCCAGACGGCCTTCCATCTCCCGCACAACCTTGGGCTCAACCCCAAGATCACTGGCCACGGCATTAACCTCATCATGGCTCAACCACGCCAGACGCTTCTTCTGGCTGCGCAGGTTAAAGAACAACTTACGCTGCGCCTTGGTGGTCGCCACTTTCACGATGCGCCAGTTGCGCAGGATAAACTCGTGAATCTCGGCCTTGATCCAGTGCACTGCAAAGGACACCAGGCGAACACCGTATTCCGGATTGAAACGCTTGACCGCCTTCATCAGGCCTACGTTACCTTCCTGGATCAAATCTGCCTGGGACAGCCCATAACCCGCATAGCTGCGGGCAATGTGGATCACGAAGCGCAGATGCGAAAGAACCAACTCACGCGCGGCTTCCACATCACCATCGTAATGCAGTCGCTCGGCGAGCTTGCGCTCTTCCTCAACAGACAGTACCGGAATGCGGCTGGCCGCCTGGATATAGGACTCAAGGTTGGCACCCGGAACCAGTCTGTCGATGATCTGTAAACTCGTACCCATGTCTTATCCTCCGAACATGACGACCGATAAATATAGCAACTCTAATTCAGCCCGCCAAGCACTCTGCAAATAACCCAAATTTCCATCTAAACCGTTTCAAATCAACAAACTGGAAATCTGGCTGCCTTCGAATTCTATCTTCAAGCTACGCCGAAACCTGCATTGGCTTCAATACGGTATTTCCGAGATCGGAGATCATCCGCCGGCAATTTCCCCCGGCTCAATGTCATCCAGATGGCGCTTGACGGCAACCCAGGCGCCTAACCAGCCTAACAGCATGGCTGCAATTATCAACGCCAGCGCGCCATCGACGCTCAGCCCGCTCAGGGAAAACTCACTGCGGTACAACCCGGCTAGCCGCTCCACTGGGCCACTGAGCCACCAGAGCGACACCTGGAGCAGGATAAAGGCCACAATGCCACCGCCCAGGCCAAACCAGGCCCCCGTATAGAGGAACGGCCGGCGCACGAAAGCGTCGGTGCCACCCACCAACTTTGCCACCAGAATTTCGTCGCGGCGATTTTCAATCGCAAGGCGAACGGTATTGCCAATCACCAGCACCACGGCGGCCGCCAACAACAGCGCCAGCGCCCAGACGGCACGGCCCAACAGGTCGGTCATGGCGTTCAGACGCTGCAACCAGCCGAGATCCACCTGTACCCGGTCAACACCGTCCAGCCCTTCAATAACCTTCAGCAGCATTTCCACGCCGTCAGCGGTGCGGGAACCTTCACTGGGTGTGACCAGCAGAGTATGGGGAAGCGGGTTTCCGTCCAGGTAATCGAGGGCGTCTTCAAGGCCGGAAGAAGCGCGGAACTCTTCCAGCGCAGTCTCACGGTCGATCAGCTCGACTTCCGCCACCCGGCTGTCATCAGCCACCTCGGCTTTCAATGACCGGGCATCTTCAATAGAAACGGTGTCACTCAGATAGGCCGTCACCCTCGCCGAGCTTTCCCAGCCGGCACTGACGCCTTCCAGACTGGCCAGCAACAGCATAAGCGCCACTGGCAGCGCCAGCGCCACGCCCATCACCGTCCAGGTCATCATGCTCGCCACTGGTGAGTGCCAAAGACGCTGCGCGCTGTCCCGGGCCACCTTACGATGATGATTCAGGTAACTTTCGGCCTGCTGGCGCCAGGGAGAACGGGCACTTCTGGCGCCCCGGGCAGGCTGCCGTCGGGGATCGTTAGCCATGAAGCCCCCCTTTTGCGCCAACGCCTGTCACCAGCCGACCATGATCGAGAGTCAACGTACGGCGACCAAGATCGTTAATCAGTGCAATGTCGTGGGTAGCAATCAACACTGTGACCCCGACCTGACTGAATTCCGCAAACAGCCGCATGATATCGGCAGACAATTCCGGGTCCAGGTTACCGGTGGGCTCATCCGCCAACAGTACCGGGGGCTTGTTCACCACGGCACGGGCAATGCCCACCCGCTGCTGCTCACCCCCGGATAGCTGCATCGGGTTCATCTTTTCCTTGCTCAACAACCCCACCTTGTCCAGAGCGGCCCGCACGCGGCGACCGATATCCCGGGCCGGGGTGCCCATCACCTCCAAAGGCATGGCGACGTTGTCGAACACGGTGCGATCAAACAATAACTGGTGATTCTGGAACACCACACCGATGTGTCGGCGGATGTACGGCACCTGACGGCGCGGCAGGGTATTGAGCACCTGCCCGCCCACAATCACCTCGCCGGCGCTGGGGCGCTCCATCACCATAATCAGCTTTAGCAGCGTACTTTTGCCAGCACCGGAATGCCCCGTAAGAAACGCCAACTCACCACGCTCCAGGCCGAAATTGACCTGACGCAACGCGGTATGGTCGCTGTCATAACGTTTGGTGACCTGGCGGAACTCGATCATTGAAGGTTACTTATCCGGGCTTTCATCAAACAGCGCATCCACAAAGGTGCGGGCATCGAAGCTGCGCAGGTCGTCTACCTGCTCCCCCACACCAATGTAACGGATGGGTAGCTGCAACTGCCGGGCGATGGCAAACACAATACCACCCTTGGCCGTGCCGTCCAGCTTGGTCAGGGTAATGCCGCTGACCCCCACCGCCTGCTGGAACACTTGGGCCTGACTCAAAGCATTCTGGCCGGTGCCGGCGTCCAGAACCAGCATGACTTCGTGGGGTGCGGACTCATCCAGCTTCTTCATGACCCGCACAACCTTCTCCAGCTCGCTCATCAGGTTGTCTTTGTTCTGAAGGCGGCCGGCGGTGTCCGCAATCACCACATCCACACCACGGGACTGCGCAGACTGAACAGCATCAAAGATGACGGATGCGCTGTCGGCGCCGGTATGCTGGGCCACGACGGGAACGTCATTACGCTCGCCCCACACCTGCAACTGCTCAACCGCCGCGGCACGGAAGGTATCCCCCGCCGCCAGCATCACCGACTTGCCGTCCCGCTGAAAAAGCTTGGTGAGCTTACCGATCGTAGTGGTTTTACCAACACCGTTCACACCCACCATCAGGATGACGTAGGGCTTTTTGCCCGCATCAATTTCCAGGGGCTTTGTCACATCCGCCAGCAGGCCATGGAGCTCATCCCTCAGGGCCTTGCGCAGGGCTTCGCCGTCCTTGAGCTGGTTGCGCTCCAGTTTGTCAGTCAGCGACTCAATGATTTCCGACGTGGCAGTCACACCCACATCCGCCATCAGCAGCGTGGTCTCGATTTCCTCGAGCAGGTCCTCGTCCACCTTCTTGCCGATGGAAAACAGATCCGCAAAACCACCGGTCAGATTGGCACGGGTTTTACCCAACCCATTGCGAATACGCTCGAAAACACTGACCTGAGGTGCTTCCGGCTCTGGTTCAGGCTCCGGCGTTGTCGGGGTTTCAGCGGGCGCTTCCTCATCAGCAGGCTTTTCAGGTGCTTCCGCGACCGGCGCGCTATCGGGCTCGGACTTAGGCTCCGCCTTCTCCTCCGACCCGGATTTCGGGGTAGCACCTTCCGGAGCCTCCGGCTTCTTCTGGGGCACCGGCTTTGGCCGGGGTACACGCTGACGGTTTGCCGCCACATCCAGAACAAACACAAGGACAAGAAGGGCCAGAAGGCCGATAGCAATCCACTCTGCCGTCATAGTCATACCATTGATCGTCGATTCGCGGGATACAAGAAAGGCGGTATTCTAGCAGACTGACCGGCCTAAGTGATGGCCGCAGGTGACTCGCCCCATAAACCTTCGTAACATGGCGCAACCTGCACCGGCAGGCGCACCAAACCATGCTCGAGAGGCCTCATCCCCATGGCGCGCACCCAGAAACCCAGTCCAGCCAGCAACGGCGGCGAACTCCGCATCATCGGCGGCGATTGGCGCAGCCGCAAACTGCGCTTCCCCGAAGCCGGCGGCGTACGCCCTACACCGGCACGCACCCGCGAAACCCTCTTTAACTGGCTGACGCACCACCTGCCCGGTAGCCGCTGCCTCGACCTCTTCGCCGGCTCCGGCGCCCTGGGTCTTGAAGCTCTCTCCCGAGGCGCTGGCCCAACCACCTTCGTCGATCACACGCCCGCACTCGCCCAGGCCCTGAGAAGCAACCTGCGCCTACTAAAATCGGAAAACGGAGAAGTGGCCTGCCAGGCTGTCGACACCTACCTGGCCCAGCCACCGGCCAAACCCGTCGACATCCTGTTCATGGACCCACCCTTCAGACAGGGCTGGCTGGAAAAACTGTTCCCGATGATTGCGGACAATGGTTGGGTAAAACCCGGGGGCTGGATCTACGCAGAACACGAAAGCGACATGCCAACGCCCTCAGCGCCAGCCAACTGGACCCTGCACAGACAAAAAACAGCAGGCCAGGTGACCTACTGTTTATTCAGAGTGAAGGAATCAGCAGACTAAAAGGGCGATCACGGCGAAGGCCGAAGAGAATAAGCCCGCAAATGCGCCGCAAAGTCCTCAAGGTAGCGAATACCGCTGGCCTCCGCCTCCCGGCACCACTCCATCAGCGCATGCAACTTCTCCTGCGGCTTCAAACCACGGCGACGCCACAACTCCTGCAACTCATTACTCTTCTCATAAATCTGCCGCAGCACCGCATTGCTCTCCAGAGCAATTTCCAGGTGCTCCTTCTCCTTCGGCTTGATCAGAGTCACCTCACGGGACAGCAACCGCTTCAGACTGCGATAACGCGGACGAATCTCCTCATCCATCACCGCCTTCTGCTGACGCAACACCGGCTCCATCACCCGCTTACGATACTGACGCATAATATCGAACCGGCTGTTGGTAATGGCCTGAACCGTCTCGACATCCACTTCCTGCTTACCAGGTACATAATGTGCGATCGGCTTGAAGCCCTTGGGATTCGCCAACCGGAAGAACTGGAACAGACGAATATAGCCCCAGCCAATATCCACTTCATACCAGCGGCGGGACAGCTTGGAGGAATTGGGGTAGGTGTGGTGATTATTGTGCAGCTCTTCGCCGCCAATCAGGATGCCCCAGGGCGAAATGTTGCGGGCATTATCGCTGCACTCGAAATTGCGATACCCCATAAAGTGCCCGATGCCATTGACCACGCCAGCCGCCCAGACCGGAATCCACATCATCTGAACCGCCCAGATCCAGATACCGTGAACACCGAACAGCAGCAGATCAATCACCGCCATCAGTTGAATGCCCAGCAGTTTATAGCGGCTATACACGTTGTTCTCTACCCAGTCTTCCGGGGTGCGCTGGCCATAACGCTCCAGAGTTTCTGGCGTACCGGCCTCGTCGTACAGTTCGGCACCTTCAAGCAGCACCTTGCGGATACCCAGGACCACCGGGCTGTGAGGGTCTTCCTCGGTTTCGCACTTGGCGTGATGTTTACGGTGAATCGCCGTCCACTGCTTGGTGTTCTGGGCCGTGGTCAGCCACAGCCAGAAGCGGAAAAAATGCGCCAGCACCGGATGAAGATCCAGCGAGTTGTGGGCAGAATGACGATGCAGGTAAAGCGTAACGCTGATAATTGTGATGTGGGTAAGCCCCAGCGCAACCAGAATCAGCTGCATCACCGAAAGGTCCAGAAGACCGTTGTACCACATAGAGTTTTCCTCGTTCGAAATCCGGGTCCGGCACTGCCCGACAAACCGTATTGAGCCACTTTAGCGTACAGTTGTTAGCCCGAACAACCGCATTTGGATGCGAATTTGTTACCGATTACACTTATCCGTTACCGCCCGTGCCGCTGGAGTATATCCCTTTGCCTGAATTGCCCGAAGTAGAAACCACCCGACGCGGCATCGCCCCCTATTGTGAAAACCGGACCATCACTCAGGTAACCGTGCGCGACGGGCGCCTGCGCTGGCCCGTGCCGGGCAACCTCGCGGAACTGATCGAAGGTTCGGTGATCCACACCGTGGACCGGCGGGCCAAATACCTGCTGATTGGCGTAAGCTCGGCCACCGTTGCCGGAACATTGATCGTGCACCTGGGCATGTCCGGCAGCCTGCGGGTGATCACCGATCAGAGTGAGCCCCTACTTCATGACCACGTGGAACTGACACTCGACAACGGCATTCGCCTGCGCTTCAACGACCCCCGCCGCTTTGGTTGCTGGCTCTGGTCCGAAACACCGGACCAGCATCCACTGATCGCCAGCCTGGGGCCGGAACCCCTGGCACCGGACTTCAACGGGCGCCTGCTCTATCGACTCTCGCGGGGCAAGAAGACACCGGTAAAGTCCTTCATCATGGACAACCATGTGGTGGTGGGCGTGGGCAACATCTATGCAAACGAAGCCCTGTTCAAGGCCGGCATCCACCCCCGTCGCGCCGCCGGCCGCATCAGCCTGGACCGTTACAACCGCCTGGTGGAAGCCATCCGCGAAACCCTCAGTGCGGCCATTCTCATGGGTGGAACCACCCTGCGGGACTTTGTGAACAGCGACGGCAAACCGGGCTATTTTGCCCAGTCGCTGCTGGTGTATGGCCGCAATGGCGAGTCCTGCCGCGAGTGCGGCCATCCGCTGAAGGAAATCCGGATGAACCAGCGCTCGACGGTTTACTGCGGAAAATGCCAGCGCTGAACGGCGACCAGACAACTAATGAAACAGAAAAATCGTTTGAAAATACGCAAATATGATTCATAGTTAACAGAGTATCCATAATCGTAAGCTACACTGTGCGGTATATGTATCGTCAGCCATCCAAGGCAGGGCGACCATCGGCCAGATCAGAACGCCGACAAGCTAAGGTAAGCTCAGGAGAAACAAGAAATGACCGGTAAGATTTCCCACATCGTTATTACAGCCGTAGCGGTTTGCCTGCTGGCTTTTTCCTCCGTCGGCCACGCTCAAGCCATCGACGAAGAGCCTACAGCACTGGCAATGACAGGCGATGCGCTGTTTGTTCGCCCGGCCCTGTTTGCCACCACCATCGTGGGAAGCGTGGTTTACCTGGTATCCCTGCCGTTCTCCGCACTGGGCGGTAACGCAGCGGAAGCCGGCGAAGTCCTGGTTGTTGGCCCGGCCAAAGCCACCTTTGTTCGCTGCCTCGGTTGTACTCGCACCGGCAGGAAACAACAGCCCATTGAACAAAGCGGTAACTGATCCGTAAAAACCCGCCTTGCCAATTTGCGCATTCTTCGGCAGCCTGACGTTTAACCAACTTCAGGCTGTTTTTGTTTATGGTGAACTGGCACTCCCTTGAGACGGTGTTCCTGGATATGGACGGAACACTGCTCGACCTGCATTTCGACAACCATTTCTGGCTCGAGCACCTGCCCAGGCGTTACGCCGAGTACAACAATCTCAGCCCGGAAGAAGCCCGTGACACTATCATTCCGATGATCATGGCCGAACGTGGTTCTTTGAACTGGTACTGCACCGACTACTGGAGCGACCGGCTGGACATGGACATCACCGGGCTCAAGGCCGAAGTGGGCGAACGCATTGGCTACCGCCCGCATGTGACGGATTTTCTCGATGCCGTCCGTGATACCGGTTTGCGCTCCGTGATTGTCACCAACTGCCATCCGGACCCGCTCAGTTTGAAGCTTCAGCGCACCGGCCTGGACAGCCGGGTGGACAACATCATCTCGAGCCACCAGCTGGGCAAACCCAAGGAAGATCCCGCCTTCTGGCAGGACCTCGCCGGGCTGGAAGCCTATCAGGCCGCCGCAACATTGATGGTGGACGACAGCTTCCCGGTACTGGAAAGCGCCCGCACCGCTGGCATCGCCCAGTGCCTTGCCATTCTGGCACCAGACAGCAGGCAGCCCGCCCGCGACCGGCACCCCGACATCCCCTCGATTCATCATTTTGATGAAATCCTGCCGGCACTGCGTCAGCGCCAACCCCTGCCATCCGGCCAGTGAGCCAGCTATACTATGCGTATACGCTCATCAGGTGAGGAGACATGACGGCAACCACCACTGACGACACCCGCGTAAGACTCGACAAATGGCTGTGGGCAGCACGCTTCTACAAAACCCGCAACCTCGCCAAGCAAGCCATCGAAGGGGGCAAGGTTCACTACAACAGCCAGCGAACCAAACCCGGAAAACTGGTGGAGCCCGGCGCCAAAGTGACCCTGCGGCTGGGCTGGCAGGAATGCATTGTGGTGGTGGACGACATCAGTGACCGGCGCCGGGGCGCCCCCGAAGCCCAGAAGCTCTATCACGAAACCGACGACAGCGTGAAACGCCGGGAAGAACTCTCGTGGCAGCGCAAAACCATGCAGGCGGCGCAGCTACCCCCGGCCAGACGGCCTTCCAAGAAAGACCGACGGGATATACAACGCTTCCGGGAACAGAACGGGCTCTAGCATTCCTGTTTCCCGCTCCAAAGATTACCGTTTCCGACTTTAACGCTCAGGAGAAATACCAATGGCATCCCGGGACCAGTTCCAGCGATTTATTTTTGAAGACAGCCAGGTCCGGGGAGCCTGGGTGAAATTGAACGACAGCTACAGTGAAATTGGCAACCAGGCTCCCTACCCCGCGTCCGTGCGGCGCATGCTGGGGGAATCCCTGGTGGCCAGCGTGCTGATGAGCAGCACCCTCAAGTTTGAAGGCACCCTATCCCTGCAAGCCCAGGGCGACGGCCCGCTGCGCACACTGATGGCGGAGTGCAGCCATGATCGTTTCATCCGCGGCCTGGCCCGCTACGACGAACACGCCGTGACCGAGGACTCCCTGAACGCGCTGCTGGGCGAGGGCCGCATGGCCATCACCATCTCCCCGGACAAAGGCCAGCGTTACCAGGGCGTGGTGCCCCGGGAAGAGGAAAGCCTGGCCGGCTGCCTGGAAGAATACTTCGAACGCTCCGAGCAGATCCCCACCAGCTTCTTCCTGTTTGCCGATGAAAACTGCAGCGCCGGCCTGATGCTGCAGAAACTGCCCGGCGACACCGAACAGGACTCCGACCTGTGGGATCGCCTTAACCACCTGGCCAGCACTGTGGAAGCCGAAGAACTACTGACCCTGGACAGCGAAACCGTGCTCCATCGCCTGTTCAACGAAGAAACTGTGCGCCTGTTCGATGCCGAGCCCGTCGCCTTCCGCTGCAGCTGCTCGCGGGAGCGAACGCTGGGCGCTCTGGAATCCATCGGCAAGGAGGAGTGCTACAGTATCCTCGACGAGCAGGGGTCCATCGAAATGGACTGCCAGTTCTGTCACCAACACTATCGCTTCGATAGAAATGATATTGATCACCTTTTCACCGGCCATACGTTACACTGAACACCCGGCTGAACGGCCCGGAAGCCAGTCGTAGAGCGGTTTCCGGGGCAGTCGTTTTTTACCGGCGTCTCTGGCATAATAGCGCGCCTGAATTGACCCGATTGCTCAGATTTCCGTCAATTTTTAGGGGGGACGGCCTGAGTAATCACGATCACATCCCGAGGGCGAGGTCGAAGTGAGTAACACTTATAATGATCTGAGTGCAGCACAACTGGTTGAGCTGGCACTGGAAAGACGCGAAGGCCAACTGGCCGCAAATGGTTCTCTGGTGGTCAAAACCGGTGAACGTACAGGCCGGTCCCCGAAAGACCGCTACATCGTCGAAGAGCCCAGTACCTCTGACGATATCCATTGGGGCCCCATCAACCGCCCGTTCGATGCGGACAAGTTTGATGCCCTCTGGGATCGCGTTGAAGCCTACATCGCCGAGAAAGACAGCTTTGTAAGCCAGGTACACGTTGGCTCCGACCCGGAACACTACCTGCCAGTGCGCATGACCACCGAAACCGCCTGGCAGAACCTCTTCGGCCAGAACCTGTTTATTCGCCCTGACAGCTTCAACCCGGCCGACAAGCAGGAGTGGCAGATCCTCAACGCCGCCAATTTTGAGTGCGTGCCCGAGCGCGATGGCACCAACAGCAACGGCTGTGTGATCATCAACTTTGCCAAGCGCAAGGTACTGCTGGCAGGCATGCACTACGCCGGCGAAATGAAAAAGGCGATGTTCTCCGTACAGAACTTCCTGCTGCCGGAAAAAGACGTGCTGCCCATGCACTGCTCCGCCAACGTTGGTGAAGACGGCGAAACCTGCCTGTTCTTTGGCCTCTCCGGCACCGGCAAGACCACCCTCTCCGCCGACCCTGATCGCTTCCTGATCGGCGACGACGAGCATGGCTGGGGCCCCGGCACCGTCTTCAACATTGAAGGCGGCTGCTACGCCAAGTGCATCGACCTGAGCCAGAAGAACGAACCCATTATCTGGGACGCCATCCGCTTCGGTGCTATCGTTGAGAACGTCACCATCGACCCGGAGACCCGCGAACCGGACTACACCGACGTCTCCCTCACCGAAAACTCCCGCTGCGCCTACCCGCTGGAGCACGTTGAGAAGCGCGTTATTGAGAACCGCGCCGGCGAGCCGTCACACATCGTCTTCCTGACCTGTGACATGACTGGCGTACTGCCGCCCGTGTCCATCCTCAGCAAGGAAGCCGCGGCCTACCACTTCCTCAGTGGCTACACCGCGCTGGTGGGCTCCACCGAAATGGGCTCTTCTTCCAAGCTGAAAGCCACTTTCTCCACCTGCTTCGGCGCGCCGTTTTTCCCGCGCCCGGCCGGCGTCTACGCCGAACTGCTGATGAAGCGCATGGATGAGTTTGGCAGCAAGGTCTTCCTGGTGAACACTGGATGGACCGGCGGCCCCTACGGCGTGGGCGAGCGTTTCAGTATCCCCACCACCCGCGGCATCATCGCCGCCATCCAGAATGGCGACCTGGACGATACCGAGACCGAACACCTGCCCACTCTGAACGTGGACGTGCCGGTCGACGTACCAGGCGTGGACAACAACCTGCTGAACCCGCGCAACACCTGGGCCAGCAAGGAGGACTACGATGCCAAGGCCGCCGAGCTGATTGGCCAGTTCGTGGAAAACTTCAAGAAGTTTGATGTTTCCGACGCCATTGTGGAGGCCGGGCCGAAAGCGTAAGCTCGCCTTTACTGAGAAAGCGCCCTGCTCTATGAGCACGGCGCTTTTTTTGTGACCAGACAACCAGCCTGCTTTTTATGTGGCGAAACCGCCATGTTCGAGAACGGCTTGCAGTTATTGGGCTTGTCCCATTGAGCGCATGCTTACTGGCCGTATTCGTATACTTCCACAGTAATCCCGCCCACATAGCAGTTTATGTTGGTTTTTTTCTGGCTTGCGTTGTTTATCCCATATTCTGTCGTGGCCTATTTGTTCCTTACCCGGAAACGCCGGGCGGCAAATAGCGAGTGGAGCCGCATGTGCTTTATTCACCACCTAACCAATCGCAGCAGTATGCGGCCTACGACCGCCGGGCACCGCAGTGCTCAGTGTTATAAGGGAAGCGATGAAGTATCGGGTCTCTGAAGATTATCTCAAGAAGAGAAAGCGAACGCCTATATTTTGTGCGCTCTGAGGGGCGTCGTCGGATCAATTTTCCTCTTCAGTGCGGAGCTGCCTTTGTGCGTCGGTGCAGCAATAGTGGTGGGCACTTTTGTTCTTGACCAGCGAGGGAGTTCAATTTTCTCCATCGTTACTGAGAGGAATAAGGGGCAAAAAGAGAGGCTGCTCATGACAATTCCTCCTATGCTCTAATCATAGGCTAGGAGTGTCTAGTGGACCGGAGTAAGTCCAGGGACGCCACTGTCGTGTCATGTGTATTGGGGGAAGTCCATACAGTCAATATAGGTTTTTTTGGCACAAACCCGCGTTTGGTACTAAGTTAGTGAGTGTTCGTTAACTTTGGAGAGTGCATAGATGAGTGGTCCGGGGCGATCTCTGTCAGTAACACTATTGAACGGTTCAAAACTACTCTCTGTTTTTATGCTACTGGCTACTTTGTTGTTAGTCGGTTGCGGTGGTGGTAGTAAAGGCGAAGACCCAATCACCAGTAACGTATGTACCTTGGGGGCTTCAACGATTGGTGACTGTGTACTGGGGTCTCAGTAACCATTAAACATCCTAAAAGGATACGAGAGTGAAAAATTTTTCAAGAGCGCTCTGTTCGAAAGCAATGGTTCCATGTCTATTCCTGTTCACTACGTTGCCGCTGCAAGCGGCAGACGTAGCCAGCGATTTTAATGATGGAGATACGTTGACCGCTGAGAAATTGACCGAGATAAAGGACGCCGTGAACAGTAAGCAAAATGCCGTTGCCGGGAGCTGCTCGGCGGGTGAGTCCATTCGCGCCATCAGTGTTGATGGGACAGTAACCTGTGAAACCATTCCAATCAGTGGGGTCGATGGTGTGAACTTGGCTAATAGTGTCAATATTACCTCGACAACCGCAGTAAGTTTGGCGACGTTGACCATTGCCGAAACCGGAACCTTTGATGTAGCGCTCAATGCCCACGCTAGCGTTGAAATTAGAGGAAGTACCGTTTTACGGCTGAAGCTGGAGATTCGTCAGTCTACGTGCACTGGAACGTTGCTAGGGGAAGCTATGTGGAGGCCTGGTGGTTCGGCATCCAACGACTCATTCTTGACTCAGACTCAGGCGTTAACTGGCTTTCAGGCGGACGTGTCAGGCCCGGTAACCTATGCATTCTGTGGACGAAAATTTGAGTCGGGTTTTCCGGATACTCTGGTATTTTATCGAGGGTTTAATCTCAGTTACTCCAATTGATTCACTGAAAAGGACCACCCTAAGGGCTAACAGAGCCGCCACTATAGTGCTCATCGCATGCCAAAGAGCCGGGTGCTCCGTGAAGAGTATTTTCCGGGAAGAGCACTTAAGTCAGCAGTTCAGCGAACCCAAGCCCAAGGGTTCGCTGGTAACCACAGTTGCACTTCCCCCACTTCAATAAACACGCATCGATAACTCCACCATTCCGGGACTACGGCCCTCCACCGGACGTTCAAGTAGGGCGCCGCATATCATTGGCGTTAACCAGCAACCATAAGCAAAGTTTTGGTGGTTCAAGCGAGGCGTTAATAACGCTTATAATCTAGCGTTCACTTCAGAGGGAAATATTTTGAGATCTACGTTCATACTATTGCCAATCGCGCTATTGCTGGCAGGCTGCTCTGATCCTGTGCTTTGGCAAGAAGCAGAGGCCGACTCGACCGGGACCGGCACGCGAATTACCAAAATTGAGTTCGTTCGAGAAACGTGTCATCTCCTGACATTTAACATCGGTTACTTTAACGATGGATCTCGGCCCGGCTATCTCAAAGCGGGAATAAATGCTGGGGTTGAAGATGGGTACTGGCCAATGATACCAGAGCTCAAAGAGGGGCATAACGTTGTTGAGGTACAGGCAGGCATTCAAAGGAAGGCTAGACCCCAGAACAGTTCTGAGGTGGCGGTTTCAATTACGCATATAAACGACAATGCCTGGCAGGGCTATGTGGACAAGCGAACTGTTGAGTATCAGAAAGAATGGGATCACGACTGTCGTTGATGTGCCACGCTAACGGTTGAATGCAAAAGTCTACGAAGGCTTCGCCTACCTTTGAGCAAACGAAGCCCCTGGTATCTCAGTTAGTTGCCAGGCACCCCACTCAACCGTTCCTGCAACGGCCCCACCACCGCATCCAGAAATTGCCGCACTCGCGGTGACAGCAAACGGCTGTGCGGAAACACGAACTGCACCGGCAACGCCGGGGCATTGTATTCCGCCAACACGGGTACCAAAGTGCCGCGCTTAAAATCCTCCTGCGCCTGGTAGCCCAACACCCGGCATATGCCCAGGCCATCCCGGGCGGCGGCGAGTTCGGTGTCAATCTGGTTGGCGCTGACTACGGGATGAATGCGCTGCTCCCACAGCTCTCCCTCTACCTGAAATTGCCACACCTCGCCGGCAGGCGTGAACCCCACGGTCGGCCAGTCTGATAGCTGCTCGGGATGACTGGGCAGGCCGCGCTGTTCGATGAGCTCAGGGCTCGCACAGAGTACATAGGGCGTACTGCCGACCTGTCTCGCCACCAGTGAGCTGTCAGCCAGGTGACCAATGCGCAGGGCCAGATCAAAACCTTCCTCGATCACATCGACGATGCGGTCGAGCAGGATCAGTTCCGCGCTCATGGCGGGGTTCTGTTTCAGCCATTGGTTCAGTAATGGTGCGATGTGCAGACGGCCAAACGTTACAGGCGCAGTGATCGTCAGCTTGCCAGCAGGGTCGGCGCGCCGGCTATCGAGTTGGAACTCTGCGGTCTGGATGTCCGCCAGAATACGGCGGCAGTGATCGAGGTATTCGCGCCCCTCATCAGTAAGCGCGATACGGCGGGTGCTGCGATTGAGCAAGCGAACACCAAGGTGCTGCTCCAGACTGGCGAGGGTTCGCACGACAGCGGCCGGGGATCGGTCCAGTTTGTCGGCGGCTGCGGAGAGGCTCCCCTGATCCACAATGGCGACAAAGGTACTCATGGCTTTGAGTTTGTCCATCGGCAGGCACCGTCGCAGCGTGTGGCAGGGATTTGTGCAAAAACCTGAATAATCCTAACAGGTGGATGGCATTTATTGAATCCGCGTGAAGGCGTCTACTGATGGCACAACGTCATTCATTCGGAGTCTGCCATGAAACAACCCCAGCCGATTCGCCAGTACGATCACGTCGGTATCCGGGTCAGCGACCGCCAACAGGCCGTGACCTTCTATGAACAACTCGGGTTTCAGGAGGTACGCCGCTTCGACAAGTACGAAGCCAATGAAATGGAAACGCCAGACGGCGTGCGCATCAACCTGATCTTCAACGCTACGCGATTGCCTCACGGCCGGAACGTGTTGCTGGATGAGCCGGTCAAGCTACCCGGTGTGACCCATCCCGCCTTTGTGGTCGACGATCTTTACGCACTGAAAGACTGGCTTGATCAGGCAGGCATTGCCATTACCGAAGGCATTCACCGCCTCGGGCCTCGCCGGATCACCTTGTTTATCCGTGATCCCGACAGGAATGTACTGGAGTTCAATCAGTTACTGCCTGAATCAGTGCCTGCCAACACACCCACCAGCAACAACCATTAACGCTCAGGAAGCACATGCCATGAAACTATACAATCTGGAATTGTCCGGGAACTGCTACAAAGTTCGTCTGTTTGCTGCATTAGCAGGCATTGATCTGGAACTGGAACCGGTGGATCTCCCGGGTGGCGATCACAAACAATCACCGTTTATCGCACTCAATCCCTGGGGCCAGGTGCCGGTATTGGCCGATGATGGCGTTGTTCTGCGCGACTCTCAGGCGATTCTGGTGTACCTGGCTCGCCAATACGGCGGCAACCAGTGGTGGCCAGACGGCGCAGCACAGCAGGGCGAAGTCATACAGTGGCTGTCGACCGCCGCCAACGAGATTCACGCTGGCCCGAACGCCGCCCGTTTGATCGACAAGTTCGGGTACCCGTTGGACAAGGCGCGCGCACTGGAAGTCAGTGCTAAAGTTCTTCCGTTGATCGAGAAACATCTCAGCGAACATCCATGGCTGGCACTGGGTCGCCCCACCATCGCTGACTGTGCTGTGTTTCCTTATGTCGCAACGGGCTGGGAAGGTGGCGTAACGCTCGAGCGATACCCAGCCGTTCAGGCCTGGATCGCCCGTATAAAGTCACTGCCTGGATATATCGGGATGCCCGGAATTAAATAAGGCGCGAGACTCCACGGCGATAACAATTATCGCTATGCTTTGATCTGGGTGGTAGAACAATGCAATCTACGCAGATCCAGGCACTTAAATCGTCCTGTCTTGGAATGGAGTCTGTACATGCAGCCAAAAGACGTCGTGGAGCAGTTCATCGCCGATACCCGTGCTCATCGCTTTGATGAGGCAAAAGCGTGGCTGGTTGCCGACGGGTTTGAATATGTGGGGCCGAACATGCGCTTCCTCAGCCCGGATGACATGCTGTCCTATCAGTTCGGGATGGCGGCCATCCAGAAGGACCTTGTGCTCCGACAGCTCAGTGCCGATGGAGAGCACGTGTTCGCGGTTCTGGATTACCGAACTAACTTCGAACCAATTGGAGATGTGCGACTGGCCGTCTGGTTCCGCGTACGCAACGATAAGATCCAGACGGTTGAAGCTTTCTACAACGCAGCCGTGGTTGAAAACATGCTGGGAGGCAACCTGCCTTCGGCCAATTGAAAATGGTAGCTGCATCAAAGCAGCCTTCTAGGGACGGTAAAAATCATGCACAGGATTCTGATGGCGTGTTTCGTGTTATCGATAGCTGGATGCAGCAACAAGGCCGTTTACGACAACATCCAGCACAACAACCGACAGGAATGTAATACGGTTCCGCCGGCTCAGTACGAAGAGTGTATGGCGCGCTCCAACAAATCGTACGATGAGTACGAGAGGGAACGGGAAGCCGTCGTCGAGGGAGATTAGGGACATGAGAGAAACCGGAAAGATCAACTATGTTGAACTCCCTTCGCGGGATCTTGACGTCACGAAACGGTTCTTTGCCAGCGCGTTTGGCTGGTCGTTTGTAGACTACGGGCCGGAATACGTTGCTATTGAGAACGCCGGGCTGGACGGTGGCTTCTTCAAATCGGATAAGGTCGCCACCACCAGCAACGGTAGTGCCCTGGTTGTCCTCTACAGCACGGACCTTGAAGCCACCCTCGACAAAGTGACGTCCTCGGGCGGTGCCATCGTGCAGGACATTTTTTCATTTCCGGGCGGTCGCCGTTTTCATTTCTCGGACCCCAATGGCAATGAATATGCCGTTTGGTCTGAGCCCGCTGGCTAATCCGGTAACTTTGCGATCACTTTGATTTCGAAATCGAAGCCGTAAAGCCACGTCACCCCGACAGCCGTCAATGTCGGGTGCGGTGCGCTTCCCCAGTAGTCAGGCACTACGTCCCAGATCCTCTCGAATTTCGATTCGGGATCGACGATGAACACCGTCACATCAATGACATCATCGAAAGTGCAATCTGCGGCCGCGAGGATCGCATTCAGGTTGTCGAAGGCAAGCCGTACCTGACTTTCCAGATCCGGTTCAGGGGAGCCATCTTCTCGGCTTCCAACCTGCCCAGATACGAACAACAAGCCATTGGAACGAATGGCCGGTGAATAACGGTTGCGCTCATAAAGCGCCTGACGGCCGGTTGGAAAAACAACGTCACGCTTTGCCATGGGACTCTCCTTCAGTGAGTAAGGCCGACCCGATATGGGCGTGGAGGAAACTTTATAAGTCCCTGACTGGCGGATAAACGGTGAATCCTGTTCATCACTGTTTGTATAATCCAAATAATTCGCTGGCACCAGGAACAGATATGGACCGTTTTAACGCGATGCAGGCCTTCGCCCGGGTAGTGGAGACTGGCAGCTTCACCAAGGCCGCCGAGACACTACATATGAGCAAGACCAGCGTGACGCAACTGGTCCAGCAACTGGAGGCGCGCCTGCGCGTCAGGTTGCTCAACCGAACCACACGCAAAGTCAATGTTACCGCCGACGGCGCCGCCTACTACGAGCGTGTTGTAAAGCTTCTGGCCGATATGGACGATGCCGACACCAGCCTTTCTAATGCCTCGGCATTGCCCCGGGGCCGTCTCCGGGTGGACATTCCCAGCCCCTTGGCCCGCATGATCGTCGTGCCGGCATTGCCCGAATTCCATGCTCGGTACCCCGACATCCAACTCGACATGGGTGTGAGCGACCGCATGGTGGACCTGATTGATGATGGCGTGGATTGCGTGGTTCGCGGTGGTGAGTTAACGAACCTGTCATTGATGGCACGTCGTGTGGGCGACCTCAGCCTCGGTGTGTATGCGGCGCCCGGTTATCTGGAAAGCGCGGGCGTCCCTTCGCATCCACAGGAACTGGCTGCTCCGGAACATCGTATCGTGGGATTTACATGGGCTCGCGCCGGCAAAGCACTTCCCTACGCGATGCACCACAACGGGGAAAGCGTCACAGTGCATGGCCGCTATGTGATCGCGGTGGATGATGGCAATGCTTATCTTGCGGCTGGCGTGGCCGGCCTTGGCGTGCTTTGGCTTCCGGACTATATGGCTCGGGAACACTTGGCACGTGGCGAGCTTGTGCGCCTCTTCGATGACTGGCGACTGGACCCCATGCCGATGTATGTGGCCTTTCCGCCAAACCGTCACGTCAGCGCCAAATTGCGCGTGTTCATTGATTGGATCGTGGATCTTATGGCACAGCATGCCCCTGTCATTGACCAGCGGGGGGCGTGAGCGCTAACTTTGACGCACCGCCGTGAATATGAGAGGAATCAACATGCCAGGGAAGACATCGCTCAGACACAGGGTATTCACTTCGTTCGCCTTATTCATGCTCCCCGGTCTGGCCCTCGCCGGCCAGCCCACGCCTTCAGACTATCTCGATAGCCAACCTTTGCTTCTGGAAATCCGCTACTGTGAATGCCAGGCTACCGAACCTGATGGCGACCCAGCCGATGTGTTGCCGGAGTTTCTGGATGATTCGAGGGTTCTGCGGGTGGGAGCAGTCACAACCGAACACAGTAACTTTGTTGCGTCGCGGGAGCTGTCCATGGGATATGAGATCAGCCCGGTGGAAAAGCCCTCTGGTTCATTCCAGCTCACCTATGCCAGTGAATACACAACCCGTGATGGCAACCTCGCGGGCCAGGGGACGCTGGTACTGGAAGCAGGCCAATGGTTAAGTCTTTTCGAATCCCATCACCAAACTAAAGCCGGGGCGAAGCATGCCGGTGTTGCGATTCGGCTGGTGGATCAAAGCTCCTCCCAATAGCCCAATAGAGAGAAAAGCAGTCGATGATACGAATTCCTTTTCCCCAGGCACCGGACTACCCGGCAGTTGAACCTGGTTTCAATGGGCCAAAGGTGGCGGCGATTCACGGCCTTATGGGCCATGACCTTATGCGGAAACACCTGCTTCGCATGATGAAGGAGTCCGGTTACCTCGACACAACGATGTACAGCCATATGCATCCCACGAAAGCCATCGCGGACGATTTAAGCGAAGCAGCTGGCGCCAACCGCAGGATAGCCATCGTCGGCTATAGTCAGGGCGGTTTCGAGGCGATCAAGGTGGCACGTGAACTCGCCCGGCGTGACATCACAGTCGACCTGGTTGTGACCATTGCGGCAGGCGGCCTGGGCCGAACGTTGCCGGCCCAATGGGGATTCAACCCCCGCAAGGCGCCGGCCAACGTCTCCAGGTGCCTTAATTTTTTCTCAGAGGGCGACCGGCTTGGGTCCGATCAAAAGCCTGAGCGCAACCTGATGAAAGCCAGCCAATCAGGCCAGTACGTTGAGAATATTGTCTTCCCGAAGGACGAACACATATCCCACATTCGATTGGTCATTTGCTACCCGGAATCGCGAGTGCATCCTACCGTCAGGGCCCGGTTGCTGGATCCGCTGCAAAATGAACTGGCGTCGTTGACCCGCCAGCATCATGTTTCCGGCAATGCTGAACGCGCCTCGAAGTAATCCGCCGATTTTACCTCTTCGTTCATGCTGGCGAGCCCCAGCTTTCGAAGCTCTGAGGTTTCCATCGCTTTTTTCATCAGCATCCGGCTATTACGCCCGGAGTTGGGGAACACGCTCTGCCCGACTCGAAGTTCAAGTGTAACGCCACTTTCTGTTTCCGTCGGAAGATTCCGAAGGCGCTGATACAGGTCTTTGTGTTTGTCGTCTGCGGGGTTTGTCACGAGCAACACGAACGCACTGGTTGAATGGCGTGCCAGGTAGGTTCCTTCATCGACGGCTGTCCTCACGGTTCTGGCCAGGGCGGCTATTGCGTCTTCAGCTTGGTTGTCGGGAATCTCCCGATGGTTGGCAACCTCCAGGTAGAGCACAGCGAACTCGTGTTTGTCGGTTTCACTCCTTGCCAGTTCCTTGACCAGATGATTCGCCAGGCTGGCCCGGTTGGGCAGTCCTGTGGTCGAATCGTACAGTGCTTTGCGCTCGACACGCCGGGATTCCTCCAGCGCCTGGATTTCAGCGTTCCGGCGCTGCTTGACGTCATTGGCGGAGGCAAAAAGAGCGACCAGGATCAATACGCCACTGAACAGGGCCAGCGGGGCACCCAGCCAATCACCCGATAGCAGATTGTCTGCAGCGGGCATGGCGTTTTCAGGATAGATCATGGCAGCCATGCCCGTGTAGTGCATTCCACAGATAGCCACGCCCATGGCCAGGGCGGCGCCGAGCTGGAGGGCGGTTCCTTTGAGGCCTTGTACTGACTGCAAGCGGCGGCAAATGAACATGGCCACACCCGAGGCCCCGACCGCAATGACAACGGAAGCACTGAACAGAACCGGGTCGTAGCGCATCCCCGGCTCCATCTCCATGGCCGCCATGCCGACGTAATGCATGGACGTAATACCGCCGCCCATGAACAGGCTGCCGATAACGATCTGCAGCGGGCCCGCGCGGTCCTTGCCGATGATATGCAGGGCCAGTCCCGAAGCACCCACAGCGGCAACCCAGGAAATCAGGGTAATGGTGAGGTCGTAGCTCATTTCCATCGGCATCACATAGGCCTGCATGCCTACGAAATGCATGACCCAGACCCCGGTTCCCATCGTCAGAGCCCCGAGCGCCAGCCATAGCCTGGCTTTTGCCTGTTCGAGCGTTGCAAGCTGTGCGCCGAAGTAGAGCGCGCTGTACGATGCCAGTACCGCAACCACAAAGGAGGCGGCCACCAGGGTGTAATCGTAATATCCCGTCATTCTGAAACCCGTTTTTCTGGATGAACACTGTTCACGACCGGTTTCGCCAATGGCCAAACTGCCGTGAAATGAGAAATTCATCAGAGATACGGGGCTCTTGCGCTACCGTTTCATCGACAATGTGAATTTTCGTGAAATGTCTAACGGGGACAGCGGATTACCACTGCTCCCGGTCCTCCGCACTTTCCTCAGCTTCTACCTCGGCCTTGCGTTCCTGGATCTTTTTCATCTTTTCGTCAGAGATCTTCATACTGTTGGCGCTGTCCCGCAGCACGAAGAGGCTGCCGACCACCAGGGCCAGCGCGACTATGACAAAAACCCATCCGATAAGTGGCATGGCTTGGCTCCTTCATTGAACCCATTTACCTTATAGTGGACCACACGCCTTCAACCCGACAACCGGATTCCGGAAATTACGATGTCCTTCTCCAGAATTTACAATCAGGCAGCCGCCCGCAAAGGCGGCGAAGTCGAGCTACGCGCCATATTGCCCCGGGTTGCGGCGCCCGGTGAGCTTGAAGCCATGGCTGACGACCGCTACCTGTCCGAGGTTACACGCTGCGTCTTCAAGGCCGGTTTCGTGTGGCGAGTGATCGAGAACAAATGGCCGGGATTTGAAGATGCCTTCAAGGGGTTCGTGCCGCTGTACTGGCAGCAGGTTCCGCCAGAAGTGCTGGAGGATCTGGCACAGGATGAACGCATTGTGCGCAACATGCAGAAAATCCGAACGGTGCCGGACAACGCCCGGATGATTGTGGATGGCGCCCGTGAGCACGGTGGCTTTGGAGCCTTCCTGAGCCAATGGCCTTCGCACGATCAGATCGGCTTGTTGATGTGGTTCAAACGCCACGGCGCCCGCCTTGGCGGCAACACCGCCCAATATTTTCTGCGCCGTGTAGGTTGGGATGGCTTTATCCTGTCGTCGGATGTGGCCGCCGGGTTGCATCGGGAGGAACGGCTGGATGCCAGCCCCGGCAGCAAAAAGGCCTTGATGCAGGCACAGCAGGCCTTCAACGACTGGCATAAGGAAACTGGCCTGCCCTACAGCCATCTGTCGCGAATTCTGTCTTACTCAGTGGGAGATTAGATGCGTTCCGCCCTGTTAATGCTCGCCCTTTGGTTGATGACCTCCACGCTTTCTCTGGTCCACGCCAACCCGTTGCTTGAGGCGGTGAAAACCGTGGAACAGCGCCTGGACGCACGCGTGGGCATCGCCCTCTATGATTCCGGGACTGGAGAATCCTGGGACTATCACGGCGATGACCGTTTCCCCATCACAAGCACCTTCAAAACCCTGGCCTGTGCGGCGTTGCTGGCAAAGGTGGATAACGGCACTGTTGATCTGGATCGGCGAGTGATCTTCAGCAAGGACGATCTGGTGACCTATTCACCGGTCACTGAGACACGTGCAGAGGAAGAGGCAGGTATGAGTTTGCGGGAGCTGTGTGAAGCGACCATGGCCACCAGCGACAACACCGCCGCCAATCTGGTACTGGGGGCCATTGATGGCCCCGACGGCGTTACCGCGTATGCACGCGATCTGGGCGATACCGTTACGCGGCTGGACCGGACGGAAACCTCACTCAATGAGGCCACGCCGGGCGACCTGCGAGATACCACAAGTCCCAAGGCGATGGTCGCGAACCTCCGCAAATTGGTACTTGGTGAGGCGCTATCCAAAGGTTCCCGGGATACTCTGGTTACCTGGCTCAAAGGCAACCGTGTCAGTGACAACTTGCTCCGGGCAGCGATACCACCGGACTGGACAATCGGAGACCGCTCTGGAGCCGGCGGCCACGGCTCCCGTTCAATCACTGCCGTGCTATGGCCACCCCATCGCCCGCCTCTGGTGATCGCGATCTATATAACGCAAACCGGTGCGTCTTTTGATGAACGTAATGGCGCTATCAGAGACCTCGGGGGCGCTATTGTGAAGCACTTCTGATCGCCAGCAACAGCTGCCGGCCTGTCAGAATTCTTTACACACTGCCTTCAAGGTTGCGCTCAAAAATCATCGTGGCATCTGAATTCAAGGAGAATTTTTGACAGTGGCCCACATGTTGCGTTTATCAGTGCAGATCAACACTGATGACCATTAAGGAAAGGCCACATGAGCATTATCAACCGTATCGCCACACTGGGCATCCTTGCCGCAGGCCTCGCATTCGCCGCTCCGGTAACCGCTAACCTGATCGAGAATGGCAGCTTCGAAAACCCCAACGTGACTACGGGCACCTGGCAGTTTTTTACATCTGACCAGGTCGCTGGCTGGACCGGCAGCAACATTGAAATCTGGGAGAGTGGCTTCAACAGCGTGAACGCTTATGACGGCAGCCAGTTTGCCGAGCTGAATGCCCACCCGGACATGGATGGCCCATTTGGCATCTACCAGACCATTGATACCACCATTGGCCAGCGTTATGACCTGAGCTTTGCTTACCGCGCTCGCCAGAACAATTCTGAAAGCTTCATGTTGTCCCTGATTTCCGATGGAAACAGTGCCGATTCGCTGCTGAATGATCATGTAACGAGTGGCTGGAGCATCTTCTCAGGAAGTTTCATTGCCAGCGCCCTGGAAACCACCATCAAGTTCACTTCCGTGAGCCCGGATGGCACCGTCGGCAACTTCCTCGACGACGTAAGAGTAACCGCACAGGTCCCTGAACCGGGCACGCTGGCGCTGATGGGGCTAGGTCTGCTCGGCCTGGGCTTTCGCCGTCGCCGCTAGTCGCTGGCTAAAAAAACGCTCGACCTCTAAAAGGGCCCCGTAATGATGATTGTGGGGCCCTTTTTGCCATCATCGCCCGCCAATGGCAGGATAAGCGCTTTCCGTGGTCATGCTGAAGGGCGCTATGAATCCCACCATTGAGCTTCTTAAATCACACCGTTCAATCCGCAAGTTCCAGAACCGCAGGATTCCCCGCGAGCTCTTCGAGGAACTGATCCGGGCTGGCCAGAGCGCCGCTACGTCCAGTCATGTGCAGGCTTACTCCATTATCCATGTGGTCGATCCGAACAACCGAGAGGCCCTTGCGGAGTTGAGTGGCGGCCAACGCTATGTGGCGGAAAGTTCGGATTTTCTGGTGTTCTGCGCAGACATGAAACGGGCCACGGATGCCGCGGAACGCGCAGGTGCCGAGGTAGTCCGCGGGATGACCGAGCAGTTGCTGGTGGCCAGCATCGATACTGCCCTGGTGGCCCAGAACGTTGCCACCGCAGCGGAATCGGCGGGGCTGGGCCTGTGTTATATCGGGGGCATTCGTAACAACCCAGCGGAAGTCAGCGAATTACTACGTCTGCCGGAGCATGTATATCCGGTGTTCGGTATGTGCCTGGGGTATCCGGACCAGGCTCCGGAGGTGAAACCGAGACTGCCACTCGCGTCCATCCTTAAAGAGGATTATTACCAGGGCGAACGCGATGCGGACCTGGTGGCGGAATTCGACACCACTATGAACACCTATTACCAGGCCCGCACCGGGGGCACCAAGGACACCAACTGGTCGCAACAGCTGAAACCACTGTTTACATCCAAGTTGCGCCCCCACATGCGGGATTTCCTGCGTGGCAAGGGCTTCGAGATGAAGTAATCAGGATCGCCGGGATACTTACACTTACCCCGGAGCACCTACCAGCGAGCGGTAGACATCCACCATCGCCAGGGTAACCGCTGTGCGGCTACGCACGGCCGCATCCCGGGTGGCGGTGAACTCCTGTTCCGCCGTCAGCACCTCGAAATAGCCGATAAACCCTTCTTCATAGCGAGCCCGGGCCAGTTCCACGGCGTGCTCGGCATTATTCATCGCCTGTTCCAGCCGCTCTTCCCGCTGTTGCGCTCGCTGATAACGCACCAGCCGCGTTTCTGCCTCTTCCAGGGCCTCCAGCACCGTTTGCTGGTAGCTGGCCAATGCCGCACGGCTATCGGCTCCTGCCGCCTCGATACGGGATTTGACCCGGTCGTGGTCCAGGAACGTCCAGTCAATGCCGAGGGCTACGCGGCGGGTTTCCGCCGGGCCGGTGAACAGATCGCTGGTGTCGCCGGCAACGGAACCGATTAGCCCGCTCAGAGTAAAGCGAGGGAACAAGTCAGCGGTGGCCACCCCAATGCGGGCGGTGGAGGCCGCCAGGCGTCGCTCAGCAGCGGCGATATCCGGGCGGCGGCGCAGAACTTCCCCCGGGCTATCCACGGGAATCGTCGGCAGGGTTTCCGGCAGCGCTCCACGAGGTGACAGCGTATCGACAAGCGCCATCGGCGGCTGGCCCGTCAGCACGGAAATGCGGTGCATGGCCCCTCGTATCCCCGCCTGCAGGGTGGGCAATTCGGCCCGGGTCCGTTCCAGTTGGGCACGGGCACGGACCTGATCAAACTCGGTACCACGCCCCGCCTTTACCCGGGCTTCCACGATGTCCAGTGACTGCTGCTGCAAAGCCACACTCTGCAGGGCAACCTGATACTGCTCCTGAAGGCCTCGCAGCTCAAAATAGCTGCTGGCCAACTGGCCCGCGATGGCTACCTGAACGGCACCGAGATCGGCACCGGCTGCCTCCAGTTCCGCCCTTTGGGCCTCCGTCGCACGGCGAAGGCGCCCGAACAGATCCAGCTCCCAACTGGCGGCAACGCCAGCCTGGTAACGCTGCACCCGTTCTGGCCCGGCACCGGGGGGAGATTGCTCAATATCCGCAAGATACTGTTCGGCGCCAGAGGCGCTGGCCGTGACGCTGGGCCATTGATCCCGCTCGGCGCCATACAGCAGGGCGGCCGCGCGCTCATAGCGAGCAACAGCGCCTTCCAGGCTGAGGTTGGCGGCCAGGGCATCATCAATCAGGCGCGCCAGCAGAGGATCATTAAATCCCTGCCAGAAACGCTGCTGGTCGGTTCCACCGGCAACCATGGTTCGCCCTTCCGAAAACGCATTTGGTTCCGGTGTCGTCGGGGCCTGGTAATCCGGGCCCACGGCGCATCCTGTTAACAGGGCCAGAGCCCCCGTCATGGTGATGACTTTAAGCATGGCTACCTCCTGGCAATGCGTCTTCGCTATCGCCGTCATCGGAAGACAGTGTGGATGTATGATGGCTCTTCAGCGGGTGACTTCCAGAGAGCTTGCGCAGCGCCACGTAGAACACCGGAGTCAGGAACAGGCCAAACAGGGTGACCCCGATCATGCCGGCAAATACGGCCGTGCCCAGAGCCTCACGCACCTCGGCGCCCGCGCCGGTGGCCAGCACCAGGGGCACAACCGCAGCGGTAAAGGTGATGGAGGTCATGATGATG
This sequence comes from Marinobacter sp. G5_S1_61_S3, assembly GCF_054968585.1. NCBI lineage: Bacteria > Pseudomonadati > Pseudomonadota > Gammaproteobacteria > Pseudomonadales > Marinobacteraceae > Marinobacter > Marinobacter sp. G5_S1_61_S3. Next base: position 229,755 of record NZ_JBQKUK010000002.1, read on the forward strand.
GGCCGCAGCCGCAACCGGCAGGCTTCCAGCGCCGCCTCCACAATGCTCCGCCCCTGAAGCTCCAGTTCGCGGGCAAATTCCACGATCAGGATGGCGTTCTTGCAGGCCAGGCCAATCAACACCACCAGACCCACCTGGACAAAGATATTGTTGTCCCCGTCGCTAAACCACACGCCGATCAATGCCGAGAGCATGCACATGGGCACGATGAGGATCACCGCCAACGGCAGGGTCCAGCTCTCATAAAGCGCTGCCAAAACCAGGAACACCAGCAGGATGGCAAGCGGGAACACCACCAGCGCGGCATTACCCTGGGTGGCCTGCTGATAGCTCAGGTCGGTCCATTCAAACGCCATTCCGGCAGGCAGCACCTGGTCCGCCAGCGCTGTCAGCGTATCCATGGCCTGGGCCGATGACAGCACCCTTGGGTCCGCCTCCCCGGCGATATCCGCTGCGGGGTAGCCGTTATAACGCAATACCGGGTCCGGTCCGAAGCTCTGGCGAATGTTCACCATCGAGCCGATCGGCACCATCTCGCCCTGGTCGTTACGGGTGCGCAGGCGGGCAATGTCCTCCACGCTGTCGCGGTAGGGGGCATCTGCCTGGGCGATGACCTGCCAGGTACGGCCAAACCGGTTGAAGTCGTTGACATAGGTGGACCCCAGGTAGGTCTGCAGGGTGTCGAACACTTCAGTCAGGGGCACGCCCTGGGCCTTGGCCTTGAGCCGGTCCACTTCCGCATCCAGTTGCGGCACATTGGCCTGGTAACTGGTGATGGGATACCCCATGCCCGGTGTCTGGCTGATGGCCCCCTGGAACTGGTTCACCGCGTTCTGCAGGGCCCCGTAACCGAGATTCCCACGGTCCTCGATGAACAACTGATAGCCGGAGCCATTACCCAAGCCCAGGATCGGCGGTGGCATGAAGGAGAAGGCAAAGCCTTCTTTCAGCCCACTGATTCTCTGGTTGATCTGGGCGTTGATCTCCCCGGCACTGAGGCTGCGCTCGTCAAACGGTTTCAGGGGAAAGAACACCACACCGGTGTTGGAGGTGTTGGTGAACTGCAGTGCGTTCAGGCCGGGAAATGCCACGGCGTTGGCCACACCTTCGGTTTCCATGGCGATGTCGGTGACTTTCTGTAGCAATTGATCGGTACGCTCCAGGGAGGCCCCTTCCGGCAGTTTCACGCCCGCCATCAGATAGAGCTTGTCCTGGATGGGGATGAAGCCCGGCGGCACCGCCTTGAACATCAGCCCGGTACCCGTCAGCAACAGCGCGTATACCACAAACACCGCACCGCGCCGGCGCAGGGAGCTGGACACGCCACCCTGATACTTCTCGGCGCTGGCGTTGAAGAAGCGGTTAAAGGGCCGGAACAGCCAACCAAACAACGCGTCGATCACACGCTGCAGCCGATCCTTGGGGGCGCTGTGAGGTTTCAGCAGCATCGCCGCCAGCGCCGGCGACAGGGTCAGCGAATTGATGGTGGAAATTACCGTGGAAATGGCAATGGTCACCGCAAACTGCCGGTAGAACTGGCCGGTAACCCCGGAGAGGAACGCCATGGGAATGAACACGGCGCACAGCACCAGACCGATCGCAATGATAGGGCCAGAGACCTCCTTCATGGCCTGATGAGCCGCCGCCAGCGGTTTCAGGCCTTCCTCGATGTTACGCTCGACGTTCTCCACCACCACGATGGCGTCGTCCACCACGATACCGATCGCGAGCACCAGGCCGAACAGCGTCAGGGTATTGATGGAGTAGCCCAACAGGTACAGCGCGCCGAAGGTGCCAATGACCGACACTGGTACCGCCAGCAACGGGATAATCGACGCCCGCCACGTCTGCAGGAACAGCGTGACCACCAGTACCACCAGCAACACCGCCTCCAGAAGGGTGGCAATGACCGCCTTGATGGAATCGCTGACGAAGATCGTAGTATCGTAAACCGCCTCATACTCCACCCCTTGCGGGAAGCGGGCAGACAGTTCATCCATAGTGGCGATCACTTCGTCGCGGATCTCCAGGGCGTTGGCGCCCGGCGCCTGGAAAACACCCAGGGCCACCGCATCCTTGCCATCCAGTTGCGAGCGCAGGGTGTAGTCACCGGCCCCCATTTCCAACCGGGCCACGTCTTCCAGGCGCAGAATCTCGCCGTTGTCACCGCGCTTGAGCACGATGTCACCAAACTCTTCCACGGTTTCAAGTCGGCCACGGGCGTTGATCAGTGTCAGGAAGTCGCTGTCCGGCACCGGTTCCGCGCCAATCTGGCCGGCAGACACCTGTACGTTCTGCTCACGCATGGCGCGGACGACATCGCTCGCCGTCAGGCCACGGGCCGCAATACGGTCCGGGTCCAGCCAGGCGCGCATGGCGTAATCACCGCCACCGAATATCTGCGCGTCGCCAACACCCTGGATCCGGGCCAGCCGGTCGCGCACATGCAACCGCGCGTAATTACGCAGGTAGAGCGTATCGTAGGTGCCGCTCGGTGATGTCAGGTGCACCACCATCAGGAACGTGGGCGACTGCTTCTGGGTGGTCACGCCCTGCCGCCGCACCTCCTCCGGCAGCCGGGCCTGGGCCTGGCTGACACGGTTTTGCACCCGTACGGTGGCCTCCTCGGCGTCGGTGCCTGGCCGGAAGGTGACGGTCATCTGAAGAACGCCGTCCGAGCCCGCCACGGACTTGAAGTACATCATGTCTTCGACACCACTGATGGCTTCTTCCAGCGGTGTGGCCACGGTTTCGGCAATCTCCTTGGGGTTGGCGCCGGGGTAGACGGTGCGCACGACCACCGACGGAGGCACCACTTCCGGGTACTCGCTGACCGGCAGGTTCGGAATCGAAATCAACCCGATGGCAAAGATGATGATGGACAGCACCGCCGCAAATATCGGCCGGTCGACAAAGAATCGGGAGATATTCATTGCGCCAGCTCCTGGGCGACGGCAACGGCGCCTTCTCCCTGGTCGGATTCTTTCATGGCAACCAGCTGCGGCTTGACTTGCATACCAGCGCCAAACACCTTCTGCACACCATTGATGATCACAAGATCGCCATGGTTGAGACCTTCACGGATCACCTGGAGATCATCCACCTGACGGCCAGTAGTGACCTGCCGGGGCGCAACCCGATCCTGTTCATCCACCACGTAGACGAAACGACGGTCCTGATCGGTCAGCACCGCCTTGCGGTTGACCAGCAGTGCCTGGTCCAGCTCGGCCACGGGCATTTCCACACGGGCAAACTGGCCGGGTTTAATCAGGCCGTCCGGGTTGTTGAGCACGGCACGGTACTGCAGGGTGCCGGTCCCCGGATTCAGGTGATTGTCGACGAAATCCAGCTCGCCCTGGTACTGACGGCCATCCTCGCCACCCAGTGAAATGAGCACATCCCTGGGCTGACCATTGGCAAGCAGCTGCTGGCTACTGAACGCCGATTGCTCATCGGCCTCGAAATACACGTGCACCGGGTCTACCGAAACTACCGTGGTGAGCAGGCTCTGGTCGGCGTTCGCCAGGTTGCCCTGTGTCACCAGGGCCCTGCCAGTCCGGCCACTGACAGGTGCAGTTACACGGGTGTACTGCAGGTTCAGCTCGGCGGTATCCAGCGCGGCCTGGGCAGCCTGTACACGGGCCCGGGCGCTCATCAACGCGGTATTGCGCTGATCGTATTCCTCACGGGATATTGCCCGGCTTTCCAGCAGCGTCTTGGCCCGGCCGGCTTCACTTCTGGCCAGATCAAGCTGGCTGTTGGCCAGCGCCAGTTCGGCACTCGCCGCCTGCTTTTGGGCTTCGTACGGACGTGGATCTATCTGGAACAACAGCTCGCCGGCCTGCACCAGTTCGCCTTCCTCAAAGGCCACCTTGTCGATGTAGCCACTGACGCGAGGCCGCAAGTCCACCGTTTCCGGCGATGCCACACGGCCTGTGAATGATTCCCAGAGAGTGACCGGTTCCACGACCACTTCCGCCACATCCACCTCCGGCGGAGGCGGCATGCTTGCAGCTTCATCGCTTTGCGCCTCGCAGCCGGTCAATAAAACAGTGATCGCTACAGCCAGGCCCAGTAAACGGCCAGACCCTCTGAACGGTTTTGCAGTCAGACTTTCCATGGTTTCTCGCTCCGCTATCGGGTTCACCTTGTGGGCGTTCCCGTTTTTGCCAAGTAATCGGTTGGATCGCTTGTTAAGTCGCTTGGGGTAAAACGAATTCGACACGAAGCTTATTTCCTCAAGTTAACTTGAGGTCAATAACCTTGAATCGAGATGCTGGCTATGGGTGACATAGCGCCGGTTAATCGGATCGGGTAATGTTTACCCAACGGGAGCACAACAATATCCAGTGGAAGGCATAAAGCGGTATCGGGTTACTGCGGGAAGCTTGCCCGATTCTGCCGGCATGGTTTATGCCGGAGAGGCCGGGTTGCCAATTTCTGCGTGGTCATTGCCTGATCCTGCAGAAATTGCCTGAGAACCCGTACAGTTCAGGTTATGAAGGATTATACTGCCGCCAAAGGGAGACCCACCGATGACTGCCAACGTTCCTGAGATTTCCGGAAATCTCACGCTCAATCTGCAGCAACAGCTCGCCCGTGTCGCCAGTCAATGGACGACACACCAGGGCATTCAGGGTTCAGCCATTGATGGCTTGGAATTGATACGCTGCAACGAACCGTCCAGCTGCGGTTCCAGTGTCTATGAACCTTCATTGTGTTTCGTGATTCAGGGCACCAAGACCATCCAATTGGGTGACCGCGAGATCACCTACCAGCCCCTGTCCTATCTGGCCAGTTCAGTCCACCTGCCTGTACTGGGGCGAATTGTTGATGCCTCGGAGGAACACCCCTATCTGGCGGTAAAGCTCAAGGTAGACCCTCAGGAAGTGGCGGAGCTAGTGCTCGAACTGGGTGACAAGGCACCCCCGCTGCACCCGACCGAATCCTGCCCGGAGGTGCAATGCGGCCTGTGTATGTCGTCGATGGATGAACGGATGCAGAGCGCGCTCTACCGGCTGCTCAGCCTGCTGGATTCGCCCGGTGATATTCCTATTCTGGCACCCCTGGCTCGGCGGGAAATCATTTATCGCGCTCTGATTGGCGAGATGGGGTCACGGATGCGTAAGTTTGCGGCCGCTGATTCCCAGGCACACCGCATTTCCACGGTTATCTCGACGTTGAAGGATCATTACGCCGAACCGCTACGAATCAGTGAACTGGCGGAAGCGGCCAATATGAGCGAATCCACCCTGTACCATAGTTTCAAGCAGGTGACCCGGATGTCGCCACTGCAGTTCCAGAAGAAGCTGCGTCTGCATGAGGCCCGGCGCCTGATGCTGACCGAGGGGCTTGAGGCTGCCACCGCCAGCTATCGGGTGGGTTACGAAAGCCCTTCGCATTTCAGCCGCGAGTACAGCCGCCTGTTCGGTGCACCGCCCAGGGCCGACGTTACGCTTCTGCGTGGCGAACACCGGACCGCAGAGCCAGTTTGACCCCTCACACTCAGGCGTAGAACAGCAGTGGCACAAACGCTACCAGTACCAGTGAAATGCCCATGGCAATCAGTGGCATGATGATACGCTCGTGGCGCTGGTAGAAGGTGCCCTCTTCCTGCTGTGCTGCCAGCACTTCCGCTTCCCCGACAACCTGCCTCGTCAACAGGTGGTTTAGCGCCACCGGCGGGCTCAGGTAACCCAGCTCGAAGGCGACCAGGGTCACCATCCAGAAGTGAATCGGGTGTATGCCACTGCTGTAGGCGATGGTGGCCACGGTGGCGGTCACCAGGATAACGGCGCCGAAGGCGTCCATGATCATGCCCAACACCACCAGGATCAGCACCATCAGCAGCATGGCAGACCAGGCACTGTCGAATGCCTGGGGGAAGGTTCCCATAATATGGGAGCGTTCGATCACCCCGCCGATACTGACCGACAGACCCAGCAGCAGCAACAGCGCGCCGATTTCCGCCGTGGTGTCGTTGGTGGCCGAGCGCAAGCTGCGTTCCAGGCCCTGGTGATTGATCTCGCCACTGGCCCGGCCTTTGCCGTTTTTCAGGCTGACATGTTCGTACAGCAGGATGGCCAGCATGATCACCGGTAACAGCCGAGGGGCAGAGAATTCATCCATCTGCACATCCAGTGCAAAACGGTACAGCAGTACCACCGCAGCGATGACCAGCGCATAAGGGATCAGATGCTTCAACGCTGACATCATGGGTGGAAAGGCCGTGGAGGCCGGAGCCAGATTGAACTTGCTCTGACGGTTCACCGTGAGGGCCACCACCGTGAACATGGTCGCGGTGAGCACGAACACCCATATACCCCAACCAAACAACTCGTCGGTGGTGACTTCCCGGTTCAGGTAGGCAATGACCACCACCAGCAGACAGGGCCTCAGGACCACGCCCATGGACCCGGACATGGCGGTTGCCGCCAGGGCCAGATGACGGCGGGCGCCGGCAGCGCGTAGTTCGCTGTAAATAACCGCGCCGGCCGCAATGACAAAGATCCCGGACGCGCCAGTGTAGGCAGTGGGCACCGCAGCCACCAGCACCGCTACAACAGCAAGCATTTCAGGTGGCATGCGCCAGGGCCGGAAGACATTGAACACCAGGGTGGCCAGGCGCGTCTGCTTCAGCATCATGCCTACCCACACGTACAGCCCGACGTTCAGGAACATGTCGGAGAGCTCCATCATTTTGCCCAGATAGATACCGATACCGGAGGCGTGACCAATCAGCGCAAAGTAAGTCCCCGAGATAAGGCACATGACGGTATAGAGAGGCACCGCCAGGAAGGCTTTGTTCAGATCACCGCCTTCCCTCAGGTCATCCGGCACCCTGACGAGCCGATACAGGCTGGTGAGCGTCAATGCGGCAAAACCGGTAATCCACAGGTTATGGAGCAACAGCTCATCGGACGACATGGTGGTGTCGGCGCCAAAACTGGACTGGCGGAAGATCACGCTGGACCCCAGGAGCATGGCATTGGCGACGGTCTGCAGCGTGTGGGAAACCATGTAGTCCAGGCGGGTCTCCATGGCCCGCATGGCAATGTGGTGGCGAGTCAGGGTGGCGGTCACCGCGCACAGCATTACCAGGATCACCAGTATGTAGCGCTGGGACTCCAGGCCGAAGGCAATCAGGTCGGCCACAAACAGCTCCACTGCCCGGTAGGCTTTTACGCCGGGAGTAAGCTTGTCTTTGAGGTTCTCGTAACTCTGGTAGCTCTGGCGGCAATCCGCCACCGAACGTTCAATGGCCAGGCGAACTTCATTCGGGTCCTTTTCCGACTCTCCCAGCAGGGCCGCCATGGGATTGTCGGAGCCCTCTTTCGCCAACTCTTCCTGAACGGCGGCGTCGATGTCCACGTTCGGGTCACAGGTGGGTTGTACCGGGTCGACTCTCAGCTTGTAGTAGCCGCTCCACAATTGCTCGCCGCCACGCAGCATCTGATTGTGGATGTCGCTACTGGTGGAGAACAGCACCACCGACAGCAAAAGCAGACAAGCCGGCAGAGAGGACAACCACTCCAACCCATTACGTCGAAAACCACCCTGGGACATAACAGCTCACTCTGGGAACATTGATTTACAGCAGATCGTCCAGATCCATGGTTTCGACCGCTTCCTTCTCGTCGTCCCAGAAGGTACCCAGTTGCCCCATGGGCGTCCGGTGCCCGGTATTTTCCATCCACAGCCGATCGGAGATCGCCACAATCATGTCCGTGGCCATCGCATCGACAAAGACCCACTCCTCGTTCGCTGGTGTTTCCTCGATGGCCTGAGCGTGGCTACGGATCACATCGCGAAGGCGTTCTTCGTCACCTTTGTTCTGGGCCGCGATGGCGTGGAACACGTGGCTGATCCTGACACCGGCTTCCTCGCCCTGCGCGTCGGCAATTTCCAGCCGCTCAAAAGGATCCTCGCCCTCTGGCAGTGCGCCAGGAATCATTGCCCAGACCGTCGCACGCAGTGCCATGGGAGCCCCCCACCATTTGTCGTTTTCCAGACAACGGGTCGCGCGAGAAACCGTGGAGCCGATGTTCTTGGGGACGCCAATGGACGAGGTGGACTGAATTTCAGCGTTCAGGGCCTGCAAGCCCGACAACAAGCCCGCCATGTAGATGAACTCGCCCAGGTCGTCATCGAAATCAGGGCACTCACCTGCATCGGGTTTGCCATAGAAGGCGTTATGGTGCTTCCAGCCCCGGTGATAGCGTTTGGCGGCCAGGGAAAGCGCGCGCTTCTGGCGAATCATGGCGTCTTCCGCTTCTTCCGCGTCCATCGCACGCAGGGCGGCCAGACCATCCAGTTCGTGTTCCCGTGCCTGCTCCTCTGCACACCCGCCAGCCGAGAGGTACAGCATCACCGCCAGTTGGTCAGGTTCACTGGTAACCCGGCCAAAAGACATCAGCAGGGGCGCGGTGGCCTCACTCATGGCGCACCCCATGGCGAGGTCGTCACTTTCCAGTAGATAGGGCACGGTGTGATTGCGGGAAAAGCCCTGCATCACGTCGCCGGTGGTTTTATAGATCATGTTGTTGACGACACCACAACCACTCAAAACCACACTGGCAAGCACAGCGGCCATTGCACTACGGAAACGTGTATTGCCCCGATGAGCCTGACTGACAGGTTTCTGAATACTCGTCATAACGTTGTACCTTCTACTCTTCTGCGTTTTTGTTGTTCGGAGCGTTGGTTCAGAACCGGAGTGTCACCAGGCCAGGGCCGCACTCACAATCTGTTACGGTTTGTAACCGAATCGGCATTATCGCCGACAACTCCCTGTTTTTATGAGACACATCCCGCAAATGGAAACGGCGCTTCAAATGCATTTCAATTGCCGGTTTGCACATTGGCCCGCAAACCGCTATAGCTTTGATCAGCCGACGGCGTCGCATCCGTCGGCCAGTGACCAAAAACGACAAAAAGGAGTACCTGATGCGCAAACCTGAACTTGCCGCCGCCGTTGCGGATAAAACCGGACTGTCCCGGGACAAAGCCAGCGAAGTCATTACCGCTGTTACTGACCAGATTTCCGCCGCCGCGGCCCGTGGCGAAGACACCACTCTGATTGGCTTCGGCACCTTCAACATCCGCAGCCGTGAGGCTCGGGATGGCCGTAACCCTCAAACGGGTGCAACCATCAAGATACCCGCCAGCAAAACTGTCGGCTTCAAGGCAGGTAAGGCACTGAAAGACTCCATCCGTTAAAGCGATAACCGGGGCCCGCCCGGGCCCCTTTCATTGTCGGCTCAGGAGGCGCACTCGGAACGGGCACCGTCCACCCGGCAGCGAATCGCCTTCATCAGACTGATCGCACGCTCGTCGTAGACACCATCTTCCAGCAACGACAACCGCACCTTGCGCAGCATCTTGTCGTATTCGGCAACGTCTTCCTGTGGCGGATGCATCCAGATGTCGTCGGGGATACCGGCTTCGGCTTCGGCAATGATTTCATAGGCCTCGTCAATACGCTTGATGGCCTGGTCACGCACCATCTGGCCGGCGTCGTCCGGGAAGCGGTCGCGGTGGATGATCACCTGGAAGTTCATATAGGCCAGGGCGTACTTGAATACGCCACCGTTCGGGTTCACGCCCTTGTAGAGTTCCAGGGGCGAATAAGCAACCGCCGGAGCGTAGGCCAGGTCAACACTGCCGTTGTTGAATTTGCCAGCAAAGTTGGCGGAGTTGGAGCCCACTACAGATGCCCCTACGTGGCGCACCATGCGCACGGACGCGGTATCGAAATCCAGCGTGGCAATGCGCTTGCCCTGAAGTTTTTCCACTGAATCAATGGCCCGATCCCGGGTGTGGAGATACACCGCGCCACCGGGGAATACGCCAGCCACTTCGTAGTCACCGTCAATCAGGAACGGGCGTGCCTTTTCCTGGCTGAGGGTGTTGTACAGCAGCCGCATTTCCTCTTCACCGGGCACAGCGCCCATGGCTTCCAGGGTACCGGTAAACTTGTTGAATTCGCGGGCACGGGTACCGGTGAGCAAAACCGCATCGCACTGCCCGGCCTTGAAGTCCTCGGCCGCGACTTTCTCGTCGGTATAAGCACGCAGGTCCAGCTTGATACCTTCCTTAAGGGCTACCGGCTGGAAGGTTTTGGTAATGGCAAACAGGGGACCGTTGGCACCGACCGGATCAAACACACAGAAGCTTCGCTCCATGATGTCTGATTCCGCCTGGACGAACGGCGACAACGCAAGAGTGGCACACAGGGCTGCCACCGCAGTGGCCTTTCGCGGGAGGTTGACTGATTTCACGGGGATGACTCCTGAATTATTATTGTTGGGCGACGGCACATCCACATGTGCACAGGTCACCGCATTCCTTCGCCGAGACTATGCCGGCGATGGTAAGAATACGTTGGCACAGGTGCCTGTCTTCAAGGGCTCTGGGGCAAAAAGGTAAGGAACTGTGACGGGCTCGACAGAGGTTACGCAACCTCTGCCACACTTTGCCAACATGAAGCGATATGAAGGCGGGAGCTACAGGTCAGATTGAGACCACGCCTGCCGCCCATCGCACAGAGTCAGGCGAACAACGCCCGGGAGGGCCTTTCCTGGCAGCGGCACATGACGCCCAACAGAGCTGAGGCTGCTGTCGTTGGGAACCCAGGTGGCATCGGGGTCAAACACACAAAGGTCTGCAACCGCACCCTGCCGGAGCTCGGCAGAACGGCCAATCACTTCAGCCGGGCCACCAGTCAGCGAGCGGATCAGGCTAGCCATGTCCAGCTCGCCACGTTCGACCAGCAACAACCCCATAGACAGCGTGCTTTCGATGGTGGACAGGCCCGGTTCCGTCGCCGCCAAAGGCGCCTGTTTGGCAGCGGAATCGTGGGGCTGGTGCTGGCTGGTGATGGCGTCGATCACGCCATCCCGCACACCGCCGAGCAACGCCTGGCGGTCTTTTTCAGAGCGCAGTGGCGGTCGCACGTGATAGCGGCTGTCGAATCCTGACAGGGCGTCCTCGGTGAACATCAACTGGTGCATGGCCACATCGGCGGTCACTGCAATGCCACGTTTGCGGGCATCGGCCAGCATTTCCACGCTGCGGGCACAGGAAAGCTGGCCAAGGTGCAGTCGAACCCCGGTTTCCTCCGCCAACAACAGCATTTCCATGATCGCGGCGGTTTCCGCCACCTCCGGGATACCCAGCAGGCCCAACCGCGAAGCCACCAGGCCGTCGTGGGCGTAGCCGTCCGCTGCCAGCGCCTGGTTCTCGGGGCTGAACATCACCGTCAGGCCAAATGTCCGGGCATAGGCCATACAACGGCGCAACACTCTGGCATTTTTCACCGGGCGGGCTCCATTGCCCAGTGCGATACAGCCAGCACCGGCCAGGCCGGCCATGTCACTGAGCAGTTCGCCTTCCAGGCCACGGGTTATTGCGCCAACCGGCAATACCCGCACCGAAGAGCGCTTCGCGGCCACGTCCAGGATCAGGTTGGTCACCGCGCCGGAGTCATTGACCGGCGAGGTGTCCGGTGAGGCACACAGGGTTGTGAAGCCGCCATGAGCGGCGGCGAGGCTTTCCGAGGCAATATTGCCTTTCTGGCCGTTGCCCGGCTCACGCAGGTTGCAGCACAGATCCACAAATCCGGGTGTCAGGAGGCAGCCTGTGGCGTCGAAATCGTGGTCGGCGGGTTCCTTTTCGGCCGCTTCACCCAGGGCGGCGATTCGCCCGTCACGGACCAGAACGGTGGTTTCAGCGTTGGTGTCGGCTAGGCGGCCACCGATAATCTTAAGGCTGCTCATCCCCGGGCCCTCCCCGCCAGTTTGCGACTGCGCTCGGCCATCTGACCTCCCATGGCCATGGACATCACCGCCATACGAATGGCGATACCGTTAGTGACCTGATTGAGGATCACGGATTGTGGCCCGTCGGCGACTGCGGACTCGATTTCCACACCCCGGTTGATCGGCCCCGGGTGCATGACGATGCATTCAGGATGGGCCAGCGCCAACTTCTCCTGATTCAGGCCGTAGAGCCGGTAAAACTCGCGTTCGCTGGGCAGCAGTGCACCCTCCATGCGCTCTTTCTGAAGGCGCAGCATGATCACCACGTCCAGATCCTTCATACCCCGGGTCATGTCATATTCCACAGTGCACCCCAGGCTCTCAACGTCCCTTGGTAGCAGGGTGGCGGGCGCAATAACGCGCACTTCAGCGGCGCCCAGTTCATTCAGGGCACGAATCTGGGAACGGGCCACCCTCGAGTGCAGCACATCACCGACAATCGCCACTTTCAGGCCTTCAAATCCGCCCTTGTGCTGGCGAATGGTGAGCATGTCCAGCATGGCCTGGGTTGGATGGGCGTGGCGGCCGTCGCCGGCATTAATAATGGCAACTCCAGGGGTAACGCTCTCGGCGATAAAATGGGGGGCACCACTCTGGGAATGGCGCACCACGAACATATCGCTGGCCATGGCTTCCAGGTTCAGCAGTGTGTCCGACAAGGATTCGCCCTTGGACGTTGCGGACGTGTTGATGTCCAGATTGAGCACGTCGGCGGACAGCCGTTTGGCAGCCAGTTCGAAGGTGCTGCGGGTGCGGGTACTGGATTCGAAGAACAGGTTGACCACGGTGCGACCCCGCAGCAGTGGCACCTTCTTGATGCTGCGCTCCCCCACTTCGATAAACGAATCCGCGGTATCCAGGATTTCCGTCAGCAGCGCGCGGTTCAGACCGTCGAGGGTCAGGAAATGGCGTAACTGGCCGTCCGCGGTCAGCTGCAGGGAGGTTTGTGAGGGATCGGTTGCCGTCATGGGTCGCCTGTTGATGTTATGCGTTCGCTGATTAGTGGCCTGTTTCCTGGAGTTCTATGTGCAGTGGGTCCGGCCCGCGCAGTTTGACACGCTGATGCGACTGCAGGGCAAGCACCCGTCCGGTTACATCTGGCTGAACGGGCAGCTCCCGAGCGCCCAGATCCACCAACGTGGCGAGGATGATACTCGCCGGCCGGCCATAATCGAAGATTTCATTCATGGCCGCGCGAATGGTACGGCCGCTCATGATCACGTCATCGATCAGGATAATGTCTCGGTCTTCGGTGCTGAACGGCAGGCTGGAGGGCTTCACTTTCGGGTTCAGCCCTATGCGGCTGAAGTCGTCACGGTAGAAGGAAATATCCAGTTCCCCCCAGGGTTCCTGGAGACCCAGGCGTTTACTCATGACATCCGCCAGCCAGACACCACCGGTACGAATTCCAATGAGCGCCGGGGAGGTTACGCCCCGCTCTTCCAGTTTCTTGCGCAGGCCAGCTTCCAGGTCATCCAGCAGCCGGTCGATTTCAAGCAATGCAGTCATTTAAATCCCCATAGTCAGCAGCCCGGGCCCGGTCAGGACGAACGAGACTCCTGCTGGTGAAACCAGGTTTCCAGAATCAGAACGGCGGCGCGGTCATCGACGCCATCGCGACCGAAATCACGGCTGCCACCGGACGCCATTACATCGCCCTTGGCCTCAAAACTGGTGAGACGTTCGTCCACCATCTCAACCTCGACGTGAAAGCGACCATGCAGGCGTTTGCCAAATTTCCGCGCCCGTGCACACATGTCATTTTCAGTGTCATCCATGTTCAGGGGCAGGCCGACCAGCACCCGGTCCGGCTGCCATTCTTTCAACAGCCGACCAATCTGTTCCCAGTCGGGAACCCCATCACGGGCCGGCAGCATGGTCAGAGGCTTGCCAGTCCCCAGAATTTCCTGACCACTGGCCACACCAATCCGGCGGGTACCGAAATCAAACGCCATTACACGCCGGTTGCCAGCCTCAGGCATGGCCCACAAACTCACTGAGCTGGTTGAGATCAATGCCAATAAGCTTGAGCACGGCCTGATACCGGTCTTCCCAGGGTGTCCTGAACAGGATATCGGCGGTGGCGGGGCAGGTCAGCCAGGCGTTGCTGGAGAGCTCTTCTTCCAGCTGTCCCTCACTCCAGCCGGCATAGCCCAGGCACACCAGGTAATTCTTCGGCCCCCTGCCTGCACCAATGTCAGACAGCACGTCACGGGAGGTGGTCAGCAAGACGTCGTCAGCCACCTGCGCAGTGTTCTGCCAGCCTGCGTCCGGGGAATGCAGCACAAACCCGCGCTCGGGCTGAACCGGGCCGCCTCCGTATACTGGCACGTCGAGCTCGCCACCCTCCATGTCCAGCTGCTCCAGAATTTCCCCCAGGTGGATGTCCAGAGGGTGGTTCACCGTCAGCCCCAGGGCGCCTTCATCCGAATGCTCGCACAGATAGATCACTGCACCGTGGAAACGTGGGTCCTGCAAATAAGGAGACGCCACCAGAAACTGGTGCCGCAGACTGTGTGGAGAGTGTTTTGATGCTGTCATCCCGATGTCAGCCCCCGCCGTTCGAATACCCAGGTGCGGATAATTTCCAGTTCATCGACATTCTCGCGCATCTCATCCGGGAAAGGCGCGAAAGGTGCTGCCATTCTCACGATGCGTATTGCCGCATCATCAAGCACACTACTGCCGGATGATTCGAGTATAGCCAGTTCCTTTATTGTGCCATCCTCCCTCATGGAAACCAGCATCCGCAGAGTGCCATAGATTCCGGCTCGCCTGGCCTCGGTAGGATAGTTGATATTGCCGACACGGGTTACCTTGCTGACCCAGTTCTGAACGTACCAGGCATTGGTCGATTTCAACGTCGAGGCCGCGGTAACCCTCATGACCCGGGGTTTCTTGGCGTAGGCCCTGCGCTGCTGATCAAACCGCGCCTCCAGACTGGCAATTTCCAGGCTGCGCTCCATCAGGCTTTTCTTTTCCTTCACCGGTAGCGGCTCTTCCGATGTTGGTTCCGCTGCCGAGGGCTCTGATACCTGGCGTTCATTCTGAGCCTGTGTCTGCACCACCGGCTGTTCCTGTTCTTGCCTGGGCTCAACACGAGACGGAGGTTCCGGCTGAACCTCAGCGACCTCCGGCTGGCTGACGTCGGAAGGCTGCGGCGTGGTCATCTCCACCGGCTCATCCTCGGTACCACTGCCTTTCTGGCTGGTCTGGGCCAGGAAATCAGCCTCCTCCGGATCGGTTTCGTCGTCAAACTGGGAAAGTGTGATTTCCATGGTCTGAGCCGAGGAGCGCGGAGACTCGGGCGCAAAGGTAATACCCAGCACCACGATGGCGTGGAGCGCCAGCGCCATGAAGAGCGTGAACGAAAACCGATCAAAATCGCTGACCTGTACTGCCATTCCTGCTATTTACCCTCGGTTAGACCTGGCTGGAGGTCATTATTTCAGACGGCGCTCGATGGCATCCAGCAACTGGCTGGAAATATCGATGTCGTAGGCGGCATCCAGTTCCCGAATACAGGTGGGACTGGTGACATTGATTTCAGTGAGGTAGTCACCGATGACGTCGATGCCGACAAAAATGAGCCCTTTTTCCTTGAGCACTGGCGCCACACGGTCACAGATCTCCCGATCGCGTACCGTGAGTTCACGACCCTCTCCTCGCCCGCCAGCGGCCAGGTTTCCACGATTTTCACCCTGAGAGGGGATACGCGCAAGCGCGTAGGGAATCGGCTCGCCGTCGATCAGCAGGATGCGTTTATCGCCCTGCTTGATCTCGGGTATGTATTTCTGCGCCATGGCCTGGTGGGCGCCATAGTTGGTCAGGGTTTCAATAATCACCCCAAGGTTGTCGTCGTTTTCCTTGACCCGGAAGATGGAGCGCCCGCCCATACCGTCCACCGGTTTCATGATGACATCACCATGCTCGGCGTAGAATTCCTTGAGTCGCTCAGCCGAGCGGGTAACGATCAACGGCGGCGTGCAGTCCTCAAACTGGGCGGCGAACAGCTTTTCGTTACAATCCCGCAGCGTGGAAGCCGGATTGACCACCAGGGCGCCCTGCTGCTCGGCAATTTCCAGAATGAACGTGGCCATCAGGAACTCCCGGTCCACCGGTGGGTCCTGACGCATCAGGATGACGTCAAGATCACCAAGCGCCCGGTCCTGGGCGCCACCAAAACCGAACCAGTCTTGTGGGTCCAGGTGTACGGTCAGGTCACGGGTTCGCGCCCTCGCCTGTCCGCCCTTGAGGTACAGGTCCGGTAGCTCCATGTACTCGATTTCCCAGCCCCGCTTCTGCGCCGCCAGCAACATGGCCAGAGAGCTGTCTTTCTTGAAATGGATCTTTTCGATGGGGTCCATCACGATGCCGAGTCGGACTGTCATATTGCCTCGCCAGGTAAAAGGTTGAAAACACGAACCGGTCTGCAGAGCGATCCTGGGAATAAGTGCTATGCTGTGGACACAGATGGTATTGTACCCGAGCCGCGAATGCATCCGGAGAAATCCCGTATCAATTACGTGACTTTCCGGGCAGAAGTACATTTGGTCACAAAGTTATACTTTTTATCCGGCCGCCAATACTCTATAAATGAGCGGGATTTATAGAACATCGTTAATGTTTGTGTTAAAAACCCCGGTTGAAAATAACGACAGTCGCTGAGCGCAAGGCAGTTGGACAATGGATGACAACTTCGAGAATCTGAAGATTATGGTGATCGACGACAGCAAGACCATTCGTCGCACCGCCGAAACCCTTCTTAAGAAAGTCGGTTGCGAAGTCATTACCGCAACGGATGGCTTTGACGCTCTGGCGAAAATCGCCGATTCCCAACCCAATATCATTTTCGTCGATATCATGATGCCCCGGTTGGACGGCTACCAGACCTGCGCACTGATCAAGAACAACTCCTCTTTCAAAAAGACGCCGGTCATCATGCTCTCCAGTAAAGACGGACTGTTCGACAAGGCCAAAGGCCGGATTGTCGGTTCAGACCAGTATCTGACCAAACCGTTCAGCAAGGACGAGCTTCTAAACACGATTCGCCAGTATGTTCCCCAGGCGGAACAATAAAACTGCTGCAGCAAAGAACTATTGAGGACACCATGGCCCGCATTCTGATTGTTGATGATTCCCCGACCGAGGTTAAGAAAATCTCGACCATTCTGGAAAAGCACAAGCACGAAGTGCTGACCGCTGACAACGGCGCCGACGGCGTTGCCAAGGCACGCGCTGAAACACCAGATCTGGTCCTGATGGACGTCGTCATGCCCGGCCTGAACGGCTTCCAGGCAACTCGTCAATTGACCCGCGCCCCGGAAACCGCTTCCATTCCGGTGGTGATTGTCACCACCAAGGATCAGGAAACAGACCGCGTATGGGGAACACGCCAGGGTGCAAAGGGTTACCTCGTCAAACCTGTCGTTGAAGACGACCTGATCAAAACAATCAATAGCCTGATTGCCTGATCCCCAACCGTGGAGTAAGCATGTCCGCCCAGGCCGCCCCTTTTGCCGTTCTGACGGATATCGCCCGACGCAGCCGTGCCATGGCTGCCGGTCTGCCGGAACAACAGGAAGCCGTTGAACTCTGGAACGGAATCGGATTTGTTCTGGCGGGTGAGCGTTACGTAGCGCCCATGGGTGAAGTCACTGAAATTCTCCATGTCCCCCGCTATACCCACATACCGGGGGTTCATCCGTTTATGATGGGCGCTGCCAACGTGCGTGGCCGCCTCCTGCCACTGGTCGACCTTGCCGGCTTTTTTGAAGTTCCCCGTTCTTCTCGCAGCACCCGCGAACGCAGGGTGCTGGTTGTCGAACAGGGGGACGTATTCAGTGGCCTGGTGGTCGACAGCGTCTCAGGCATGCAGTATTTCGCAGTGGACAGCTTCGTGGCATCGCCACAGGATGTGCCTGCAAGCGTTCAGCCGTTTGTGAATGGCGGCTACGAGCGTAACGAGGAAGTCTGGAAAGTGTTTTCCGCCGCCGAGCTTCTCGGTGACGAACGCTTCCTGGATGTAGCGCAATGGTAAGGGTGGTGACATTGGCAGGAACATCTTCCCGCCTGCCCAACGCCCGCAGAAACAAACTTGCCACTATTACGAAGAGGCCGGGAGCCAGAAAATGAAAAATAGAGCCGGAAGACTCAGTATGGGACAGGGAGGCAACAAACTGGTTGCCGGCCTGATTGCCGCGCTGATCGCATTGACCGTCCTGCTCGTTGCGGTGCTGTTCATTATCAATCGGGACAGCCAGAACGATCAGGAATACATCGCTCACTCAGCCGAACTGAGGGTGCTGTCTCAGGAAATCGCGAAAAACGCGACGGAAGCCGCCGGTGGTACCGCGTCAGCTTTCGACGCACTGCGACGTTCCCGTGACGAGTTCGAACGGTTGTGGGGCTATGTAGTTGACGGTAATCCGGAAACCGGCCTGCCCCCAAGCGAGGTTGCACAGGACAGCAACGTGCAGGCGACCTGGGAATCGGTTCGTGACAACGCCGACAGCATCCTGTCCACCCAGGACGCGGTACTCGGCCTCCACGAAGTGGCACGGACCCTGAACGAAACCATTCCGCAGTTGCAGGTGGAATACGACGACATCGTTCAGATCCTGCTGGATAACAACGCACCCGCTGAACAGATCGCACTGGCACAGCGCCAGTCCCTGCTGGCGGAACGGATTGTGCGCTCGGTTAACAACGTACTTTCCGGTGACGAAGACGCGGTTATCGCCGCTGACCGGTTTGGCCGCGACGCCAGCCTGTTTGGCCGGGTTCTAGACGGCCAGGTCAATGGCAACCCGGCCATGGGCATCTCCCAGGTAAACGATGAAGATGCCATCTACGGCCTGGAAGCCGTTGGCGAACTGTTTGAATTCGTTTCCCAGAACGTAGACGCCATCCTTGAAGCCTCTCCCGACCTCTTCAAGGTGCGTACTGCGGCCAGCGACATCTTCCAGAACTCACAGGTTCTGCTGGACGAACTGTCGGTTCTGTCCGAGAAATTCACCGGCCAGGCCGGATCCCGTTTCGTCAGCCCCACGCTGGCATTCATCATCCTGGCCGCGATGGTCGGTATCGTTGTGATGATCGGTGTGGTGCTCTACCGCGAAGCCCAGGAGCGTCTGGCAACGACCCAGGAACAGAACGAGCAGAACCAGAACGCGATCCTGCGACTGCTGGACGAACTGGCTGACCTGGCGGACGGTGACTTGACCACGGAGGCCACGGTTACCGAGGACTTTACCGGCGCCATCGCCGACTCCATCAACTACGCGATCGACCAGATGCGTGGACTGGTACAGGCGATCCGTGGTACTGCGGTACGGGTAGCGTCAGCCGCCCAGGAAACCCAGGCCACAGCAATGCACCTGGCGGATGCTTCCGAGCACCAGGCCCAAGAAATTGCCGGCGCCTCTGCCGCTGTGAACGAGATGGCCGTGTCCATCGACCAGGTATCTTCCAACGCGGCTGAATCCTCCGCGGTTGCGGAACGGTCGGTTGCGATCGCGAAGAAAGGCGCGGAAGTGGTACAGAACACCATCCGCGGCATGGACAACATCCGTGAGCAGATCCAGGAAACCTCCAAACGGATCAAGCGTCTGGGTGAATCTTCCCAGGAAATCGGTGACATCGTATCCCTGATCAACGACATCGCCGACCAAACCAACATCCTGTCCCTGAACGCCGCGATCCAGGCCTCCATGGCCGGTGACGCAGGCCGAGGCTTCGCGGTGGTTGCGGACGAAGTTCAGCGACTGGCGGAACGTTCCTCTGCAGCAACCAAGCAGATTGAGGCACTGGTTAAGACGATCCAGTCAGACACCAACGAAGCCGTTATCTCCATGGAACACACCACCGCCGAGGTGGTCCGTGGTGCACGTCTGGCACAGGACGCGGGTATTGCGCTCGAGGAAATCGAGAACGTATCCATGTCCCTGGCGGAATTGATCCAGAACATTTCCAACGCCGCCCGTCAGCAGTCGTCCTCTGCGGCGCACATTTCCAACACCATGAACGTCATCCAGGAAATCACCTCGCAGACGTCCTCCGGTACCAACGCGACCGCGAAGTCTATCGGTAACCTGGCAGAAATGGCGTCTGAACTGCGGTCCTCTGTTGCGGGCTTCACACTGCCCGAAGAAGAGTCGGCCGATCAGGAAGAAGAGGAAGACAGCGACGTACCGGTGGTGAGCTGACAACCGCTCCGAGGCTGCTGACAGTTTATGGCTGAAACACGCAACCATCTGTCACCTGCCGAAGGCATCTGGTCACTGCGCCGACTTCCCGATATGGACGAGGCGCAGTTCAACCAGTGGCAGACGCTGCTTGAACATCGTACCGGCATTACCCTGTCTTCCGGGCGCAAATCGTTTCTCGAGACCAACCTCGGGATTCGCATGCGGGAGATTGGTTGCAGTAGTTATCAGGCCTATTACGAGAAGATCGTATCCGGCCCGGACGCTGTCGTTGAATGGTCCACCCTGGTGGATCGTCTGACGGTTCAGGAAACCCGGTTCTTCCGGGATCCGGATGCCTTCCGGCTGGTGTCTGACTATGTGCTTACCCGGCCCCGGGAGACGCTGAAACGGCGCCCTCTGGAGGCCTGGAGTGTGGGATGTTCCACCGGCGAGGAACCCTACACGCTGGCCATGCTGCTGAATGAGAGTATGGAGGGGTTGTCGCTACAACCATTGTTTGGCGTTACCGGCTCCGATATCAGTAAACCGGCCATCGACAAGGCCCAGTCCGGCCTGTTCAGTGCCCGCAAGCTGATGGGAATGGATGACGCCATGAAAGCCCGGTATTTCCGGCCGGCGGAACGGAACAACGTCGAGATTATAGAAAGCATCCGGGAGCGGGTGTGTTTCACCAGACTGAATGTGCTGGATCTGAAACACGCTCCGATGCATGGAATGAATATTATCTTCTGCCAGAACCTGCTGATTTATTTCCGGCGCTGGCGCCGGCGGGAAATCGTGAAAAGGCTTGCAGAGCGGCTGGCGCCCGGGGGGTTGCTGGTCCTGGGCCAGGGAGAGTTGACCGACTGGCAGCCCCCTGGCTTACAGAGGGTACCCTCGGAACATGTGCTGGCGTGGATCAAACGCCAGACTGACGAAGAATAACCGGAGTGGTTATGGGCAATCACCATGACAGCATCGCCCTGGACTGGGTTCGGGGCGAAATACAGGACACGTTGACCCAGGGTCAGCACGCACTGGAAGCGTATGTCGAGAATCGTGACGACACCGCGCGCCTGCGCTTCTGCCTGAACTATCTCCACCAGGTTCACGGTACCCTGCAGATGGTCGAGCTTTACGGCGCGGCCCTGCTGACCGAGGAAATGGAGAAACTGACCCAGGCGGTCCTGAACGAAACCGTCGCCAGTGTGGACGATGCCGTCGATGTGCTGATGCAGGCCATCCTGCAACTGCCCCAGTATCTGGAGCACCTGGCCAGTAGCAAAGACGATTTCCCGATGGTGCTACTGCCATTGCTGAACGATCTCCGTGCTGCACGGGGTGAGTCCCTGCTGTCCGATACATCGCTGTTCAAGCCAGACCTGTCGCCCTCACGGGCAACGGCTGCCGCCAATGTGTCCCAGCGCCTTCAGGATCCGAAGGTACTTGGACATATCCGCAAATTGCGCCAGATGTATCAGTTCGCCCTCGCTGGCGTGATTCGCGAGGCCGACCTGGACGCCCATTTCGATTACATGCAGAAGGTGATCCAGCGGCTGATCCGCCTGTGCCAGAAAACGCCCCGGGGCGAACTCTGGAAAGCAGCCGGAGCATTCGTGGAAACGCTCCAGCAGCATGCGAACCCGGTCAATACAGCCGTGAAGTCCCTGTTGCGCGAGCTGGACGCCGAAATCCGCCGTCTTACAGACGAGCACATTGATATCCTGCAGCAGGCGGTTCCAGAAGCTCTCCTGAAACATCTGCTCTACTACGTTGCTCGTGCTCGCGATCTCGATACACCACTCGTGAGGGAACTGCGCGACAGTTACCGGCTCGATCACGCACTGCCTTCCGACGATGATGTGGACGCCGCCAAGAACCGGGTTTCGGGCCCAGGGCGTGACGCCATCCACTCGGTGGTCAGCGCCCTCAACGAAGAATTGGCCAAACTCAAAGACCAGCTCGATCTGTTTGTGCGCTCCGAGCTACGCCAGAACGATGAACTGGAAGAACTGCTTCCGGGCCTGCGCCAGGTCGCCAATACCCTGGCGGTGCTGGGCCTGGGCATACCCCGCAAGGTCATTACCGAACAGATCGAACTGGTGGAGAAGCTGGCCAACCAGTCTGACTCGGTGGATGACGGCACCCTGATGGATATTGCCGGCGCTCTGCTCTACGTCGAAGCCAGTCTGGCTGGCCTGGACAGTGACCGACAGTCGGAATCGGATGCCACCGGCGACGACACCCAAACCATCAACCTTGGCTCCCGCGAACTGGGTGAAGCCAGCAGCGCTTTGCTGCGGGAGTCCCGCAATACGCTGGAGCAGGTAAAAACGGCCATCGTCAATTTCATCGCTTCCCAATGGGAAACCGGTGAAATCGAACACGTCCCCGGCCTCCTGCACAGCATCCGTGGTGGCCTGAGCCTGATTCCCCTTGACCGCGTGGCCGACATGCTCGCCTCCGCCGAACGTTACATCACCGACGTACTGCTGGGGGGCAAGCAGGTTCCCGACTGGAAACAGCTCGACACGCTGGCCGACGCTATTACCAGTATTGAGTACTATCTGGAGCGGCTCGCCGAGGGCATCAGCGACAATGAGAGCGTACTCGGGGTTGCCGAGGCCAGCCTGAACTCCCTGGGCTTCCCGGTTGGCGAGGAGCCTACCTGGCAGCATCCAACAGCTGACGACGTGCCGGTTATTGATTCGGAAGTACCCGTCGAATCGGTAGAAGCCGAATCCAAGAGCTCCGATAAAGAACTGCTGGATGATGAGATCCTCGGCATTTTCATTGAGGAAGCCGAAGAAGTCCTGGAAACCATCAATGAATTCTATCCTCGCCTGCGCCAAAACCACGACGATCGCGACGCACTGACTGAAGTCCGCCGCGCGTTCCACACCCTCAAGGGCAGTGGCCGGCTCGTGGGCGCAACCAGCATCGGTGAACTGGCATGGTCTGTGGAAAACCTGCTCAACCGGGTGATCGACCAGACGCTACGACCCACCGATGACATGTTCAGCCTGATCGATGACGTCAACAGTCGAATACCTGCGCTGATCAACGACTTCCGTGACGGACAGGCCGATGGCGAGGTTGGAGAGCTGATTGAACGCGCTGAAGCTCTGTCTACCACGCGAAAAACTGACATCGACACCGCATCGGAAGACGGCGGTTCAGCGGATGATGAGCCACCCGCTATCGACAGTGGCAACGACGGCGAAGCTGTCAGTACCGGGCAACCGTCCGCAGCTGAGGTTGAGTTTGACGATGACCTTATCGACGATGAAATTCTCGAGATCTTTATCGAGGAAGCCGGTGAGGTACTGGATACCGTTCGCGAATACCTGCCCATGTTGCTACGTCAGCACGACGACCGCACGGCGCTCTCGGAAGTCCGGCGCGCTTTCCATACCCTGAAGGGAAGTGGTCGGATGGTGGGTGCGCTGGTTGTCGGCGAACTGGCCTGGTCTGTTGAGAACATGCTGAACCGCGTGATTGACGGCAGCATTTTCATGAACGACGACATTGCGGCGCTGCTGGAAGACGTTACCGCGGCCCTGCCGGAATTGGTTGACGATTTCGAGAAACGCCAGCCCCCTTCCCGCGACACATCGAGCATGGAAGCACGCGCCAACGCCCTGGCAAACGGTGAAATTCCCGATGCCAGCACCATGCCTCCGTCTGAGCCACAGTCAGGAGCGACGAACGGAGAAGCCGAGCCAGAATTGACAGCAGCGGAAGAGGAAGACGACACCGTCGTCGACCCAGTGCTGCTGGACATTTTCGAAAGTGAAACCGAAACCCACTTGCAAACCCTGCGGGATTTCCTCGATGCCGCAGGCGACAAAGCGAGCGTTGCTTATACCGATGACCTGTCTCGCGCGCTTCATACCCTCAAAGGCAGCGCACACACCGCCGGTATCGCACCTATTGCCGCGGTGATCACGCCCCTGGAACGCTTCGTCAAGGAAGCCCGGGCACAAAACAAACGGGCCGATCGCGACGTTATAAGCCTGATTGGCGATACCTGTCATTTCCTGACCCAGGGCCTTGGCCAAATTCGGGAGAATCCCCAGGCGGACCTGCCGGGCACCGAAACCTTCCTGGCAAAACTGGAGCAGGTCAGCAATGCCACCCTGCGTGGCGATGGCTCCCGAACCGATGAACCGCAAGAAAGCGCACGACCGCAACTGGTTCAGCTGTTCCTGAACGAAGGTCTGGATATCCTGCTGGATGCCGACCGGATTCTTGATGAGTGGTCGGAAAATCCCGAAGCAACCTCCGCCCTGGACACCCTGCGCAAGGAGCTGCACCTGCTCACTGAGGGCGCACAGGACGCCGGATTGGCCGATGTTGCTGAGCTGTCAGGTGCTCTGAGACAGGTTTACGAGCGTGCCTCAAACCCCGATTTTGTTCCCGATTCGCCTTTCTACGACAGTGTGCGTGCAGGCCATGAACACCTGATCAACATGATGGATCAGGTCGCGGCCGGACTGGCCACCGAGGCCAATGCCGATCTGATTGCCGAGCTGGACACCCTCGCTCCCGCGACGCCCGCAGACAATGAGCCGGATGCGTTTGAGCAGGAGTTCACCGGGGATCTGGAAGAGATCGATCGCAGCCTGGAAGCCGAGGCGGAAGATGCCCCGGAACCCGATGGCGAGCAGCCACCGTTGGCGGACACCGATGAAGACATGGACCAGGAACTCGCGGAGATCTTCCTTGAGGAAGCCCGGGACCTGATCGACAGCACCGCCGATGCCTTGCAGAGCTGGAGCGACAACACCGAAAACCTGGATCTTTTACGCCTTCTACAACGGGACCTGCATACCCTCAAGGGCGGCGCTCGCCTGGCGGATATCCAACCGGTGGGCGATCTTTCCCATGAGCTGGAGAACCTGTTTGAAGGACTGACCGAGCAACGGCTTGCCGTTACCGGTGAGCTTTCCGACCTGCTGTTCCGCTGCCATGATCGACTGGCAGGTATGGTCGATGCCCTTGAGCAACAGGAGCCACCGCGCCCGGCGCCGGACCTGATCAGTGAAATCCACGCCTACATGGACAGCGCCACGGGCTCCAGGCCAGTGACCGATGTCAGAAAGCAGGACGCTGAATCGGAAGATGATGACGAGATTCCGCTGGCCGAATTGGAAGAGGATGATACCGAAGAGCCAGAAACCACGGTGGAGGAACCTGAAGAGGAACACGCCACCGATCTGTCTCACCTGGATCCGGAACTGATCGGCATCTTCCTGGAAGAAGCCTACGACCTGATCAACTCCACAGGCAGCGCGTTACATACCTGGAGTGAAGACCCCAACAATCGCGATGTGGCGGCAGAGCTGCAACGCGATGTGCACACGCTCAAAGGCGGTGCCCGGATGGCGGGCGTCGATGCCATTGGCGACCTGACCCACGTACTTGAAGATTTGTTCGAGAAAGTCGCCGAAGGCCAACTGAACGCCAGCAGCGACATGAACGATCTGTTGTTTGCCTGCCACGACCGATTGGCGCAAATGGTTGAACAGGTTGCCACCCAGAAACCCTGCCCGCCGGCAACAGAACTGGTGGCCAAGGTTGAAGCCATCCTCTCTGGCAAGCCAATACCATCCGCGGAACCTGAAGACCCAGCGGAAGAACCGGAACCCGTCGACGAGGCACCCACAGCCGACGAACAACCGGCATCCGTCACAGAGGCTATTGCAAAGGCCTCCGACGATGACCTGGTTGGCATCTTCCTCGACGAAGGCCTGGAGATTCACGAAGCCATTGGCGAATGCCTGGCCCAGTGGCGCGACGAGCCTGAAGAACTGGCTGGCGTTACCCAGTTGCAGCAGGAGCTGCATACCCTCAAGGGTGGCGCTCGTCTGTCCGATGTCGACCCGATTGCCGATCTGGCCGAGGCCTGGTCTGATGCCCTGGACCCTCTGATCGCCGGTTCCAGCAATCAGTCAATCCTGTTGGAACTCAGTGAAAAAGCGCATGGCACACTGAAAACCATGCTCACCAGCCTGGAAGAGGGCAACAAGCCCACTGCGGACATGGTGTTGGTTGAAGCACTGAACGACGCCCACAAAGTCTCCGGTGACGAGCTGTCCGCGCCCGCCACTCAGGCTGAACCCTCTGCAGACGGTGAAACCGTCGATGCCGAAGTCCTGGAGATTTTCCTGGAAGAGGCCGGCGAGATCCTCGACCAGTTGGAGCAGTTACTGGATGACTGGCGTAAGGACCCGGCTAACCACCACTTTAACCAGGAAGCCCAGCGCGCCCTCCATACCCTTAAAGGTGGTGCGCGGCTGTCGCAGCTTGTCGAGCTGGGCGACCAGGCCCACGCGCTGGAAACGCGGCTGATCGACCTGGGCGGTAATACCCCGGGCGACGAGGCCTGGCAGGCCATCACCAATGACCACGACGCAATTGTGGCGCTGGTGGGAGATATCCGTAAGCGGTTTGAAGACACAGGCGCTGTTCCAGAGCCCGCCAAACCGGACGCAAAAACAGAGAAATTGCCGAAGACCCAGGAGCCGGCGACGGAAGCGCTTGCCAAACCGGAAAAACCGGTCGTACCCGCGCCCAAACCCAACAAGGTTCCGTCCAAGACGCCCGCGAAAGCGGCTGCCGCCCAGCGTGCGCCCCAGGAAACCATCCGGGTCTCCGCGCCGCTGCTGGACGAATTGGTTAACCTGGCCGGTGAAACCAGTATTACCCGTGGTCGACTGGAACAGCAAACCAGCGATTTCAGCCACAACCTGGACGAAATGGCCGCCACCATCGAGCGTCTGCGCGAGCAGCTTCGCCGGATGGAAATCGAAACCGAGACCCAGATCCTGTTCCGCGCAGAGAAAGAGCACGGCCCGGATTACGGCGACGACTTCGACCCGCTTGAGATGGACCGCTATTCCGCCATCCAGCAGCTGTCACGGGCCCTGACGGAGTCATCGTCGGACCTTGCGGATCTGAGGGAAACCCTGTCCGACCGGGTTAGGGACACCGAGACCCTGCTGGTACAACAATCGCGGATCAACACGGAACTCCAGGAAGGTCTGATGAAGACCCGGATGATTCCGTTTGCCTCCATGGTGCCCAGGCTGCGCCGGATTGTCCGTCAGATCAGCGGCGAGCTCAGCAAGAAAGTTGAGTTCGATGTCCGCAACCCGGAAGGGGAAATGGACCGCAACATCCTCGAGCGCATGATCGCGCCGCTGGAGCACATGCTGCGTAACGCACTGGACCACGGCATCGAAAAGCCGGCCGACCGCAAGAAGAACGGCAAGCCGGAGACCGGCGAAGTGACGCTGTCGCTGACCCGCGAAGGTGGTGACGTGGTGTTGCGGATGATCGACGATGGCGCGGGTATTCCCGCCCAGGTCATTCGCGACAAGGCCATTCGCCAGGGCATGATGGCCAAGGACGAGGACCTGAGCGAACGAGAAATCCTGCAGTTCATCCTGCAACCCGGTTTCTCCACCGCCCAGGCCGTTACCCAGATTTCCGGCCGCGGCGTAGGCATGGATGTGGTTGCCAGCGAGATCAAGCAGCTAGGTGGCAGCCTGGACATCGACTCCACCGTTGGCAAGGGCACCGTCTTTACCGTTCGCCTGCCCTTCACCGTATCGGTCAACCGGGCATTGATGGTGTCTACCGGCGAGGACTTCTACGCCATTCCGTTGAACACCATTGAGGGCATCGTTCGGGTCAGTACCTACGAGCTTGAGGAATACTACAAGCCCGACGCACCGATGTACGAATACGCAGGACAGCAGTACCGCCTGCAGTATCTCGGCAGCCTGCTGAACAGTGATCACCATCCCAAGCTGCAGGGTCAGGCCCTGCCGTTACCGGTTATCCTGGTGCGGGGTGCCGAACAGCCCATGGCCCTGCAGGTGGACAGCCTGATGGGTAGTCGCGAAATCGTGGTTAAATCGCTCGGACCGCAGTTCAGTACGGTCAGGGGTGTGTCCGGTGCCACCATTCTGGGTGACGGTAACGTGGTGGTGATTCTCGATCTGCCGGCCATGATCCGTTCCGATATTCTCTCCGAGCGCCAGCGCCTGGCGAACCTTGAGAATGCGAAGGAAGCCTCCCGCCGTGAGGAGCAGTCCACCGTGGTGATGGTGGTGGATGACTCGGTAACAGTGCGCAAGGTAACGTCCCGCCTGCTGGAGCGTAATGGCATGGAAGTGATCACGGCCAAAGACGGCCTGGATGCGGTCGCACAGCTACAGGATCACAAGCCGGATATTATCCTGCTGGATATCGAGATGCCCCGAATGGACGGCTTCGAGGTTGCGAGCTTTGTGCGCCACGATGACAACCTGCGGGACACGCCGATCTGCATGATTACCTCCCGAACCGGTGAGAAACACCGTGAGCGAGCGCTGGCCATTGGCGTCAATGAATACCTCGGCAAGCCTTTCCAGGAAACCGAGCTGCTTGACACCATCACGCGGCTGACCAGGAATCAGTGATGACCGGCCAGCCAGGACGGCCAGCGGTTGGTATCGTCTCGGATATCGTCCTGCAGCGTCATCGCCTGCAGGAAGCCTCGTCCAGGTTCGGCCTGGACGTTTGCTTTTCCGGAGACCCGGATCGCCTGCAGGGCTACCCTGAATTCCCGGAAGCCAGCCTGTGGTTGATTACCCTGGAAGACGAAGCCGATCACCCAGTGCTGTTTGACCACCTGTTGGAGAACACCGAAGCCCCCGTACTGTTTGGTCTCGACCCGGCCCCAAAACCGGGCACCACGGAGTACTTCCGCTGGGAACGCCGGTTGCTGGACAAGCTGGAGCAGTCCCTCGGGCACCTGGAAAAGCTGGATTCCGCGGCCGCTATTGAAGAGCTGGCCACCGAACAACCGCAATCGGAAACCTCTCTCAAACTGCCTCACTGGATCCAGCCGGCCTCAGCGGACCTGCCGGCGGAAGAGGTCTGGATTCTGGGGGCGTCACTGGGCGGCCCGGCCGCGGTGAAAACCTTTCTGGACAGCCTGCCGCCCGGATTACCAGTGGGTTTTATCTATGCCCAACACATCGACAACAATTTCACCGACGTGCTGACTCGCGTGCTGGGCCGTCACGCCCACTACCAGCTCAAACGGGCTGAAACCGGGTATCGTGTTCACAATGGCGATGTTGTGCTGATGCCGGTGGAGCGAGAGTGGACTCTGGACGACAGCGGTGCACTCAGGGAAAGGGAAACACCCTGGCCCGGCCCCTATGGCCCCTCCATTGACCAGGTACTGCTGAACATCGGCGACCATTACGGTGCCCGATGCCATGCCATCATCTTTTCCGGTATGGGCAACGATGGTGCCATTGCCGCGCCATTGCTGAAAGCCTATGGTAGCCGCATATGGGTCCAGGAGAGCGGCAGCTGCGGTAACAGTTCCATGCCGGATTCCGTGGCAGCAACCGGGTGTTCCGTATACTGTGGTACACCGGAACAGCTCGCCCGCGAACTCGTCAAAACGATTGAAGAATCCTGCCTGCTCAAGGGCCGGCAAAAACGGGATTCCGCCTGAGGAAATGAGTGATGAACGATAACAGCCAAACCCTGCCCTGCGTCATGATACCGATGAGCGAGAAGCAATTGCTGCTGCCTAACGTGTCGATTGCGGAAGTGGTGGACTTCGCCAGCTCCGACCCCGCTGCGCATTCACCGGAGTGGCTGGTGGGCGAGCTTGATTGGCGGGGCCTGAACCTGCCGGTGATCTCCTACGATGCCGCGAATGGCGGCAAACTGACCGTGCCCGGTGGCAATCGTGGCCGAATCGTCATACTGAACACCATCGGTGATCACCATAACTCGGTCCCCTTTATGGCGCTGGTCACCCAGGGCATCCCCAGCCAGACACGTCTGACCGAAGATCAGTTGAAGAAGGTTGACGGCGACACCGGCCCTGCCGACCTGATGGCGGTTGAAGTCGAAGGCGAAACCGCCTTTATTCCCGACCTCGGCTACCTTGAGTCATTGGCACTGGAGGCCTCCCGCTAGCGCTCACCGGTGATCATCACACCTGGCACTGTCTTTTGCTAATGTTATAATGTTGCAAATTCTACAGGACAGTGCCCATGTCACCCAGCGCTCTTCCCTATCGACCGCACAATCATGACGCCTGTGTTGCCCAGGCGCTGACAGAGGCCCGAACTATCTGTCAGCAGCACAATGCCCGCCTGACACCCACCCGTGAGCGGGTGCTGGAACTGATCTGGCAATCCCACAAGCCACTTGGCGCCTACGACGTGCTTGCCGTGCTGGCTGCGGATGGTCACAATGCGGCGCCCCCCACGGTGTACCGTGCACTGGATTTTCTGCAGCAGCACGGACTTGTTCACCGGATTGCGTCACTGAACGCATTCGTCGGCTGCACTCACACGGATAAGAACCACCATGGGTTGTTCCTGATCTGCCGTTGTTGCGGCAACGTGCTGGAACTGACGGCGCCCGGCGTATCCGATGCGGTCCAGAGTGCCGCGGCGGACGAGGCTTTCCAGCCAGACAACATGACCATCGAGGTATCCGGCATTTGCCCCGGCTGTAAATCGGACACTGCCCATGACTGATGCATTGGTAGAGCTGAACCGATTAACCGTCAACTTCGATGACCGCCCCGTGGTGGACCGTGTGGATCTGCGAGTCCAGCGCGGGGATATCATCACCATTATCGGCCCCAATGGTGCCGGAAAAACCACACTGATCAAGGCTATACTGGGTATCCAGCCGGTCTCGGGCGGTGCCCTGACTATCGCGCCCGGGCTCACCATCGGTTACGTGCCCCAGCACCTGACACTGGAAACGACACTGCCACTCAGCGTAAAGCGGTTCATGCTGCTCAGTGGCCGATCACACCAGGAGTGCGTTGAAGCGCTGACCAAGACCGGTGTGGAACATTTGCTCGACGCCTCGGTTCATCGATTGTCCGGTGGCGAAAAACAGCGATTGCTGCTCGCGAGGGCGCTGGCTCGCAGGCCAGATCTACTGGTTCTGGACGAACCGGCCCAAGGCGTGGACATCAATGGCCAGGCCTCGCTCTATGAGCTGATCCGTAGCCTGCGGGACGAACTGAACTGCGGTGTGATCATGATCTCCCATGATCTGCATTTGGTCATGGCCGCCACCGACAAGGTTATCTGCCTGAACCAGCACGTCTGCTGCAGCGGGTATCCGGCGGATATCTCCCACGATCCCGCCTTTATCGAAACCTTCGGTCGTCCGGTAGCGGAAAGTCTCGCGGTATACCATCACCACCACAACCACAGCCACGATCTGCATGGCGATGTGGTGTCCGCCGACCACGATGACCACGCGGAGTGCTCCCATGCCCATCATTGATGCCGTGCTCGGCGACTTTTTCTGGCGGGCGCTGATTGGCGGTCTCGGTGTAGCCCTGATCGCCGGTCCGCTGGGCTGCTTCGTGGTGTGGCGGCGGATGGCCTATTTCGGCGACACCCTGGCGCACTCGGCATTGCTGGGCATTGCCCTGAGTTTTCTGATCAGTGTTCCGCTGAATGTGGGGGTTATCGTGACCTGCGTGGTGCTGGCGATTGCCCTGGTGCTGTTCTCTCGCAGCAAGACTCTGGCCACCGATACCCTGCTGGGTATCCTCGCCCATAGTGCCCTGGCCATCGGCCTGGTCACACTCAGCTTCATGCCCGACATTCGAGTGGACCTGACCGGCCTGCTGTTCGGGGACCTGCTGGCCATGAGCCGAAACGACCTGTTGTGGATATACGGCGGTGCCGTCCTGATTCTGGCGTTACTGACTGTACTCTGGCGCGGTCTTCTGATGAGCACCATTCACGAGGAACTGGCGCGGGTTGAGGGCGTACCGGTTGAACGTCTGCGGCTGGTGCTGATGCTGATGTTTTCCATCGTGATCGCAGTGGCCATGAAGATTGTCGGAGTCCTGCTGATTACCGCATTACTGATCATTCCGGCAGCCACCGCCAGAAGATTGGCCGGCAACCCCGAACATATGGTGGGGCTGGCCATCCTGTTCGGTTTTATCGCCGTCAGTGGTGGACTTACGATGTCCTGGCACCTGGACACACCGGCCGGCCCCTCGGTGGTGGTGACGGGTTTTGCCGTATTCCTGCTGGTATACGGTTCGGCACGGCAGGTCCAGACCTGACAGCGATGGATTCCTGAGCAAAGTTTCCCAGGGCACGAGCAGTGGTCTAAAGTATAAGAGCAGGAAGTTCCCTACACGTTCGCCACCGGTTATGGATCAACCTATGGAAAGCCCCAGATTGACAGGGACAGGACACGCTATGGCGCTGCCACACCTGTGGGCGCCCCTGCTGGTATTGTTTGCCGGCCTTGTTGTTACCGGCCTGACCGCGCAGGCGCTTGAGGAACAATCACGGTCACTCGCTGAGCAGGTATACCGCAAGCAGCACAATGCGCTTGTCGCCCGCCTACGTGGGTATGACGAGCTTCCGCCGCTCTATACAGATGGAGTCGCACCAGCCAGAACCATTAATAACGTAGCGCCCGCAGAGCTATGGCTTGCCACTGTGTTCAAGGATGCGGTACCCGGTATGCTCAATTTGCGCGTGGACACCCTGGAGCGGCATACCAAAACCCCCTTGTTCCAGGCCATTCGCGCAGAAAGCCCGGATCGTTCCCAGTCCCTGCGCTCTGAAGTCGAAATTGGAGATCATCGCTGGCTGGTAACCACACTGCCGGATTCCGGATTCCTGTCTCAACCTGCCCGCCGTTCCTTCCGTTTTATCTGGCTTGCGGGGCTGGCGATGACGGTGCTGGCGACGGTGGTCGTGGTTTTCCTGTGCCTGCGCATCCGCCGGTGGCAAAGCCACTACCGAAACGCCGAAAAAGTATCCCACGGGTACGAACAGCAACTGAACAACATGCAGGTTGAAAAATCGATCCTGCGGCAGGCATTGAATGACAGCGAACAACGCAGCCGGGACCTGGTCGCCCTTTCCGGCGCAACGATCTGTGAGCTGGATGAAAAGGCACTGACCGGATACATTTCACCCCAGGTGGTGGAGCTTCTGAATAAGGCACCGGCGGACCTGGCCGGCACCCCATTCGAGCAATTGGTCGACCCCACCTACGTGGAAAACTTCCTCAGGACCCTACAGGCGTCCCGCCAGGAGCGACAAATACAGCGTATCGACCTCAAGCTGTTGGATGCCGATGATCGCCAAGTCTCTGTTACGCTGAGAGTACTGGCATTGCAGGATACGCTACACGGTTTCAGCGGTTACCGGCTAAGCCTCCAGCCCGGTATTCAGGCACCCTGATCCAGGGTTTTGTGGGTGCCGTCGCACAACGGCGGGTTGCCGGTGTGCTTGCAGCCGCAGAACCACACCCATTCTTTCTTTTCAGCCGTGTATTTAACCGGCGTAAATCCTGTTCCCTTGTGGGAGCCGTCACAGAATGGCTGGCTGTTACTGCGGCCACAGGCGCACCAGAAGTAGTTCTTGCCGCCCTCGACCAGCACTGAACACGGCGTGGTTCTGGGAATTTCCGGCTTCTCATCAGTCATTGGTCAGCCCCTGCTTTATTCTTTTGTATCCAAGGGCAGTATAGTCAAAGCGGAGCGTATTGCCTGCGCTCAGCGCTTCCCATCCAGAGGTCGAATGACGTCCTTCAGACGCCCGGATTCCACCAATTCCATGAACTCGTCACCCAACCGGTCGCTTTCGGCAATCGCCTTGCGCCACGCGCGCTCGCGGCCAGCGTCGTCTCCGATGTAGCGCTCGAAGTCCTTCCGGTCTGGCAGTTTCCGGTCTGGCAGGGATTCCAGATATTCCGGGGAGGGTGACACCAACAGTACATCCTGCAGCCGGGTGGCATCGCCGCGACGCCAGGGCAGGGTTTTGTCGAACCAGCCCGGAACCACCTTATCGGTGAAGTGGGGATAGAGGATCACCCCGGGCTGTTCGTACGGCAGGTCAAGATGGTAATCCAACAGGCCCCCGTCCCGATATAACCCATCAGGAGCGCCGGGAATGTTGCGGACACCGGACATCACCATGGGTATGGACGCAGACGCAAGCAGCGCTGACATCAGGTTATCGCGGCTCAATGGCACTTCATGGCTGGGAAAATCCACCAGCTTGGCCAGGGGTGCTTTCACTCGCGCATCATGGATGATGCCCCGCTCCATGAACCGGCCCAGATGTCGGCGGCTGACCATGTTGGCACTGATGGCATTCATCAGGCCCAGACTGAGGCGCCCCCTGGTATCGTGCTCCAGCATGCCGCGGCTGCGAACCACAACAACGTTCAGGCGGTACCAGGGATGATTGAGAATGTGGTCTTCATGGCCCCCCAGCAGTTCTTCCAGAAACAACACACTCTTGCGGCTGACTTCCGCCATGCTGACGCCTTTGGCGAAGCGCTGGGATGTGTAGAGGTCCGCCAGCCGGGCCAGCTGCGCCTTGGGGTCATCCGTCGAGGCCACCGCTGCAAATCGCCAACTGCCAATGGAAGAGCCAATCAGCGAGCGCTCCTGTGGCGCCCTGGGCAGAAAGTCCCCAAAGATGGCTTTATCCAGGCCGGAAATGCCCAACGCCTTCGGGCCACCCGCTGCGCCAGGGATGACGTGCACGTCGCCCGCCGCAAACGGTTGCTCCCGCAACCGCTCAAAAGCACGGCGGCCGGCGCGTATGGTCAATGCGGGAGAACGGGTGTGTACTGCGCTCATAACGGCTCCTTGTTCCGAGCCCGCCAGTTTAGCGAACTGGGCTCCCGGCAGCCAGAGCGCGATTCTCGCCCGTTGAAAGGTGTAAAACCAACTACCTTCCCGTGAAGGCCGTGCTAGACTTTGCAAAAGCCCGGATCAAGGAATGCGGGCCCACCACAAACAGCGGGAGTGTGCTGTGAATCCTCTTGCCACTACAGACAACCTGGCCACCAACCCCACCCTGGCCGTGATTGGTTTTAAGCGTCAGATCGTCTATCACCTGCATTTCTGGGCTTTTATTGCCGTCGCTCCGCTGGTGATGGTGCAATGGCAAAAAGGCAATGTTCTGCTGGCATCGCTTCTTATTCTGTTCTGCCTGAATGCAGTGGCCGTTATTGCATTCCTTCGATTCCGCGGTGTCTATTTTCTCCAGGGGCGCCTGTTCCCGACATTGGCAGTGGTCTGCGCGGTGTACTCCACCCTGATCAATGGCCACGCCGGGCTGTACTGGGCATACCCGGCCGCCGCCGCACTGTTTTTTTTGCTTCCGTTGAAGGAGGCCACCGCCAGCAATATCGTGTTTGTAGTCAGCATGTCCGTTGTGTCGTTTATTACGTTTCCAGAAGCGGATTTCTGGCGTATCACCTTTTCCCTCGGCCTGACCTGCCTGTTCGTGATGATCTTTGCCTGGCTGGTGGGCCGCCTGCAGGTCGAGCTGACTCGCCTGGCCACCACCGATCCCCTGACCGGCTGCCTCAACCGCTCGCAATTGGCGGATATTCTCAACGGCCAAATCCAGATGCGTGAGCGATACGAGCGAGTGTCCAGTCTCATATTGCTGGATCTGGATTACTTCAAGATGATCAACGATCGTTGGGGCCACCTGGCCGGTGACAAGGTGCTACAGGAGCTGACACTGCGGATTGGCAGGCGGCTGAGAGAGAGCGACCGTCTGTTCCGTATTGGCGGTGAGGAATTCATGCTGGTACTACCGGAAACCCGCCAGAAGGATGCTGACAAAGTCGCGCGGGAATTGCTGACCAGCATCAGTGCCCGCCCGTTCGTAGAAGGGATACAGATCACAGCCAGCGCGAGTGTGGCGGAAGTCGGCAAGGGTGAAACCTGGTCGGTCTGGCTGAACCGGGCGGATCAGGCACTCTACGAAGCCAAGGCGAGAGGCCGTAACCAAGTAGTCAGCGCCGCCAGGAGACCGCACGAGCAACCACCCGAAGATACTGAAGACAAAGCGTTGGCCAACGACCTGTAGCACCTCGGGCCTTACTCCGACTGCTTGCAGAAGTCCCGCCACGCCCGATACACCTCACCGGTAGATTCGAAATGAGGGTAGTGACCGACGTTGCGAAGGCTCACCACGTCCGCGTTCGGCACCAGCTCCCGGTAACGTCTGGCCATAGCGGAACCGGACACCGGGTCCGCCACACCCGAGATCAGCCTCATTGGCTGTTCTGCCTTCTGTAAGGCACCCACCCAGCGGTTACGATGGCAACGGCGCTCTTCCATGAAGTGAATCAGGTTATGCAGAATTCCGCGGCCATTGTTGTAGGTCAACAGGTACCAGAAGTCATCCATATCTTTCCGTGACGGCGGGGTCTCCGGGCCAAACAGACGCCGGAAGTTGCGTTCGAAGGTACGACGGGTGAGACCGCGACTGATCAGGCCACCGAGAGGGCTGCCCAGGAGCTTCTGAATTAACAGTGGACTGTGGACTTCCGGAAACAGGGCGCCGTTGAGAAAGCCGACCCGGGCGATGGAGAAAGGCAGCAACCCTTCCTGATCCCTGGCCAACAGTTCCTGGGCCACGCTGCCGCCATAATCGTGGGCCAACAGACTGACTGTCTTCAATCCCAGACCGGCGATCCAGCCCTCGAACATGTCGGCCTGGTCTTCGATGCTGTAGTCGTACAGTGCCGGCTTATCGGAAAAGCCAAAGCCCAGCATGTCGAGGGTGAACAAGCTGTGATGCTGCTGCAGCATTGGCCACAGCCGGCTCCAGTCCCAGCTGGCCGTCGGAAAGCCATGCAGCAAAACCACGGGATCGCCCTGGCCCGCCATTCTGCTGAAGATCGCGTGGCCGCCATAGGAAAACCACTTGCCCTCCTGTTGCCACCATTCCAGTGTCGCATTCCCTGCGCCGGGGGCGGCACCCCGAACTCCCGGTATTACCTGTTCCATTGCGGTTTCCTGAAACCAGCCTGAGACTGAAACTCTAAATCAAACCAACCGCCCCTGCCAGATCTGGTCCGACAATTTGCGAACCAGAGCGTTCCGGGGTGGTCTTTTCGCCCTGTGTGGTCGTAAATCTGGAGGGCGCGGGCAAATTCCCTTAAGCTTTCGCCCTGAACTGATTCATTTAACCGGAAGCGACTATGACCAACAAGCTCGACGACCTGGCCAGCCATTTTCAGCAGATCATTGCAGGCCTGGGCGAAAACCCTGATCGCGAGGGACTTCAGGACACCCCCATACGGGCAGCCAAGGCTATGCAGTTCCTGACGCAGGGTTACAAGCAAAGCCTGGATACATTGGTCAATAACGCGGTTTTCGAGTCCGCCATGGACGAAATGGTCGTGGTTCAGGACATTGAGCTGTACAGCATGTGCGAGCATCACATGTTGCCGTTCATCGGAAAATGTCACATTGCCTACCTGCCCAATGGCAAGGTGCTGGGCCTGTCCAAGTTTGCCCGTATCGTCGACATGTACGCTCGCCGGTTGCAGATCCAGGAAAACCTGACTCGCGAAATCGCCGAGGCCATTGAGGCGGTGACCGGCGCCAAGGGCGTGGCTGTGGTTATTGAAGCCCAACACATGTGCATGATGATGCGTGGCGTTGAAAAGCAGAATTCCCGCATGAAAACCTCGATGATGCTGGGCCAGTTCCGCAGGTCGCAAGCCACGCGCACTGAGTTCCTGACCCTGATTCGGGATCGCTGAACATCCATTGTTGACCAGGAGGCCAGATGACTGCAGTGACCGGAAATCACCAGGCAACCGTACGCATCAAGGATTTGCTGCTGCGCGCCTATATCGGCATCAAGGAAGAAGAGATCAACAACCAGCAGGATGTTCTGATCAACGTCTGCCTGACCTATGATGCGGCGGCCGCCATCAACGAGAATGACATTCGCGCGGCGCTGAACTACCGCACCATTACCAAGCAGATCATCGGCCACGTGGACGGCAACCGTTTTGCCCTGCTGGAACGGCTGACCCACGAGGTGCTCAGTATTGTCATGGAGCACGAAGCGGTTCACTGGGCGGCAGTGGAAATCGACAAACCCCATGCGCTACGCTATGCCGAGTCGGTGTCCGTTCGCCTTGAGGCACACCGGGATTCCTGAAGAGTTGATATCGCATGTCCCGAAACAGTCCTGAACAACTGCGCGAAATTCTGGAAACCGTCCGCACGATTGCGCTCGTGGGCGCCAGTGACAAACCCCACCGCCCCAGCCATGAAGTAATGGCCTACCTGCAGGGACGTGGCTACCGGGTAATCCCTGTAAACCCGCGGCTGGCTGGCAAGACGCTATTGGGCGAAACCGTCTACGCTGATCTTGCATCCGTTCCCGGGACAATCGACATGGCCGACCTGTTCCTTGCACCGAACCACACCGACCCTGTTATCGATGCCGCCATTGAAAAGGGCATTCCGGTTGTCTGGATGCAGATTGGTGTGATCAACGAAACCGGGGCCCGAAGAGCGGAAAACGCTGGCATATCAGTGGTCATGGACCGGTGTCCCAAGCAGGAAATCCCCCGCCTGTTCTGAAGACAGCACTTCTGCCATAATCTAGCCAGACAATCAGAAGACTGGCAGAGCCATGTGGTTCCGACGTAAAACCAGCGCACCACCTTCACGAAAACCGATTGCCCGTTCGCAGGCAGGTTTGCTTGACCCTGACGCCCAAACCAGAGTTGAGCGCGTCCGTCTGCCCGTCGATCTGCTGACTTACGGCATGCGCATCGTCAAGCTGGACCGACCCTGGATCGAAGTGCCCGTACTGTTCCAGGGTTTCACTCTTGAGAACGACCACCAGGCTCGCATACTCCGTCAGTACTGCGAATGGGCGCTGGTTGAAGGCGACGAGCAAGTGTTGGCTGAGGCCCTGGCAAGGGTCACCAGTCACAAACAGCGCACGGCTACCCCACTTCCGGAAACCCGCTCCCTCGCGGAAGAGATCCCCCGCGCCAACCAGGTATGGGGCAAGACCCAGGCATTCGTGGAACAGATCACCCTTGCCATTGAACGGGGCAATGACCTGAACCTGCAAGACGCCCGCCCGGTTATCCGGGAATGCGTGGAAAGTATCAAAGCCAACGCCAGTGCAATGTTCTGGATGAGCCGCATCAAGTCCCGCGACGCCTATACCGCGGAACACTGTTTGCGGGTGGCCATCTTTACCGTTGCCTTCGCACGCTTTCTGGGCCTGCCCGACGAGGACCTGGAAATTGCCGGTATGTGCGGACTGCTTCACGACCTGGGCAAGCTTAAGGTTCCTGACGAAATTCTTAATAAACCTGGCGCTCTGAGCCCGGCTGAATATGCGATCATGCAACAGCACACGACGTTCGGCTATGAGCTGCTGAGCTCTGACCCGAAGCTGGATCCGATTATCGGGGACGTGACCCGTCACCACCATGAGCGCATGGATGGCCGCGGCTATCCGCAGCAACTGGAGGACTGGCAGATCAGCCGCTTTGCGAGACTGGTCTCCATTGTTGACGCCTTCGACGCCATGACCAGTGACCGCTGTTACCGAGACGGAATTCCGGCGTCTGATGCCATCCGCGTGCTGTACCGCAATCGGGGCCGCCAGTTCGATGCTGACATGGTGGAAGCCTTTATTCGCATGGTGGGCATCTATCCTCCCGGAACACTGGTGGAGCTCAATAGCGGAGAAGTAGCGCTGATCGTAACGGTGCATCCAGGTAAAAAACTGAAACCGAGGATTGAGATACTGATGGATGCCAACAAAAAGCCGGTCCCTCCCCGAATCGTTGACCTGGCAAACCCGACTACCGATGAGCAGCAGGCGATTCACCATCCGTTGCCGGATGGTGCTTTCGGAATTTCACTGAAGGGAAGGATTCAGCAATTGGTAACAGATCATAGCGTTTATCCCTCATAATTAGATGAATACGGCCGATATGTTAGTCACTCACCTCATCAACCGGAGCATTTTGTGGACAAACCTGCATCGGCGCTAACCCTGTTCGTGAGGGGATTGCTGAACCCGGCGTTTCCGGCACTGATTTTCCTGGTGTTCCTGGGAATCGCCCTGGTTTTGCAGTACGGCATCGAAAAACAGGACCACACCCAAATCCAGTCCAATCTTGGCAGCGAGGCCAGTTCCATGGCAAAGCGGCTGGAGCGGGAATTCCGTGTTCACGCAAACTCCATCAGCCGCATGGCGAAACGATTTGAAGCCTTACCGGACACGCCAAAAGAAATCTGGGAGCAAGACGCCCGCCGATACCTGTCAGATTTTGGCGTCTACCAGGCGATCGAGTGGATTGACCGCGATTATGTCATCCGCTGGATGGTGCCGATCGAAGGTAACGAAGACGCCATTGGTTTCAATGTGGCCTTCTCCCCGGAGCGGCGTGCTTCGCTTCAGAAAGCACAGATGACCGGTGATCTGGATATATCTGGCGTCATTGATCTGAAGCAGGGCGGCAAGGGCATGGTCATCTATGCGCCCATATCCACCGGTGACGCCAACAACGGCTTTATTGCCGGCGTGTTCCGGATGGAAACCCTGGCTAATTACATGCTTTCCAACCGCGCCCTGACCTCCTTCCACATCGAAATCCGGGAAAAAGGCGAACCCGCCTATGTGCTTAACGATTCAATGGAAACAGACTCCAGGTTCTCCCGCACCCTGGATGTTGACCTGCCAACACTCGATTGGACACTGGCGGTAACCCCCTCCATCTCGTGGGTCGAGGAACAACGCAGCCGCTGGCCATTTGTGACCTTCATCGTCATGCTGTTCATGGGCCTGCTGACCAGCCTTACCACACTCCTGGTGCAGCTGACTCTCAAGCGCAACCATGCACTGCTGAAAACCCGCCGGGAGCTGGATGCGGAAATCAGCCAACGTCAGGCGGTGCAAAAAGATCTCGCTCGCCTGGAAACCACAGATGCGCTGACCGGCCTCGCCAATCGTCGTTTTTTCATGGAAGACTTGGCGCACACCCTAAGCATCGCCGACCGTCAGATGCGCCAGGCAGCGCTGGTGATGATCGACCTGGACCGGTTCCAAACGCTCAACGATTCTCTCGGCCATCAATTCGGCGACGAACTGCTCATCAAAGTCGCTGAACGCCTGAATGCCCTGAGCGACGAAAAAGTGATGGTGGCCTATTCCGGCGGCGATGAGTTCATGGTGTGCCAGCAGCATGTTGAAAACATTGATGATGTAATCAATCTGCTGGGCCAGATCAAGCAATGCTTTGAAGAGCCGTTTGCCGTGCAGGGTGAGGAACATAGTATCACTGCCACTATGGGCGTGGCTGTCTATCCTCAAAGCGGCCTGGATGCCGATACCTTGCTGCGCAATGCCGATGTGGCGCTCTACCGCGCCAAGGAACAGGGCCGCAACACCTATCAGTTCTACACCGAGGGCATGCAGGACCGGGAGGTCATGCGCCTGGAATTGGACAAGGATCTTAACCACGCGCTGGCCAACGACGAGTTCGTGCTCTATTTCCAACCGCAACTGGATCTCAACGACTCGTCCATCAACAGCGTGGAGGCTTTGATACGCTGGCAGCATCCTCGCCGTGGCCTGTTGCCACCAGTGGACTTCATTCCCCTGGCGGAGGAAAGCGGCCGCATTACCGACATTGGTCGCTGGGTGGTCATGGCCGCCTGTCGGCAACTGGCGAAATGGCAGAAAGGCCCCTACTCCCATCTGCGCATTGCGGTGAATCTCTCTGGGCGCGAACTGGATGACGAAAGCATTGTCGACCATATCCAGGAAGCGCTGGAAAGCAATGGCGTTCCCGCGAGCCGGCTGGAGGTGGAGCTGACCGAAGAGATCTTCATCCAGAATATCGAGCACAACCTGAACCAGCTGACCAAGCTACACAAGCTGGGCGTGCACCTGGCCATTGATGACTTCGGCGTGGGTTACTCTTCGCTGGGTTACCTGCGGGATTTCCCAGTGGACCTGCTGAAGATCGACCGCTCCTTCATTACCGACGTTACCGAGCGCCACGACGACGCAGTGATTACCCGCGCGGTGATTAACCTGGCCCATAACCTGGGCATCCAGGTGGTGGCGGAGGGCGTGGAAACCCATGAGCAGCTGACTTTCCTCAAGAATCACCGCTGCGATCTGATTCAGGGTTACCTGATCAGCCGCCCGATTCCGGCAGGTGAACTGGAGCGAGCGCTGACTGCTGGTTTGCTGGATATCGACACGCCGGTTGGTAGCTGATTGAAATGAGTGCCGCAATTCACCACTATTGCCGTATTCATTTTCAAGGTGTGGCCTCATGAGTTCAAAGTATCTGACGGCGGAACAGGATGTCCGTCTGCGACGGTGGGAAGCCTGGAACAAGCGTTACTTTATTTTCGCGTTCTTCTCGCTGGTCATTGTTCTGGTCTTCAGTAGCCAGCTCGGGCTGTCCAGTGGCGACAGCTGGGGGCCGCTGGGACTTCTGATTGCCGCTTTAGTTACCCCCATTATCATTCTGCAACTGCGTCTTGCATGTCCCGCCTGTGAGCAGAAGATTGGCTGGCAGGCCAAGCTGATGGCCCCGGACCAGTGCAAAGCCTGTGGCACTTTCCTGCGCTCTAAAAACTCTTCCTGAAAAACCTTTGACCTGTGAGTAGCTCATAGGTTTTAGTCTATTCCTAATGCAATGCCTGGTGGTACCCGACATTGGGTGCCTGTTCGTGATTGAAAGGTATCTGTTTCCAAAACACGCTCCTGCGGCACATCCATGTGACGCTTGGGCTCCGCCATCCATGGCTCCGCACAGTTTTGGAAACAGATACCTTCCACTCACTTGTTCGACGTTCGGGATGGCCGGCAACGTTATGAAAGTCAAAGAGATCGCTATTGGCGCCGGGGTTAACCCGGACACCGTTCGGTTTTATACCCGTGAGGGGTTGCTGAAGCCCACGCGGAACCCGGACAACAACTACCAGCAATACGATTCCGAAGACCTGCGGCGGTTACGATTTGCCCGCAAAGCCCGGCAGCTCGGGTTCTCACTGCCGGAAATACGACAGATTCTGGAGCAGGCAGATGATCATCATTCGCCCTGCCCCATGGTGCGGGACGTGTTCCAGCAGCGGCTGGTGGAAGTGGAGCGTGAGATTGCCGAGTTACAGCAACTGCGTAGTCGTATGACCGCCGCGCTGTCCGCCTGGCAGGATATGCCGGACGGCACACCGGACGGACACACGATTTGCAGGCTGATTGAACATTGGGATGAATCCCTGCCGGACGACGGTTGGAAGGAGTAAGGCTCGATGAATGAGAAAACCGATTTGAACGACGGCCAGATTCAACTGGCCGTTACCGGCGCCAACTGTGCCTCCTGCGTGAATACGATTGAGAGCGCCCTGAAGTCGGTGGACGGCATCACCGGCGCTCACATGAACCTGGCTGACCGAACTGCCACAGCAACCGGGCATGCGGACCCTCAGGCTCTGATCAGGGCGGTGGAAAGC
The DNA here is from genome assembly GCF_054968585.1 of Marinobacter sp. G5_S1_61_S3. Taxonomy (NCBI): domain Bacteria; kingdom Pseudomonadati; phylum Pseudomonadota; class Gammaproteobacteria; order Pseudomonadales; family Marinobacteraceae; genus Marinobacter; species Marinobacter sp. G5_S1_61_S3. The sequence goes on from NZ_JBQKUK010000002.1 coordinate 273,131, forward strand.
TCCGGCTATGGAGCCAGCCAAATCGAAGACCCTGACGCGGCGGACGACCGCAAGCAGGAGGAGGATCGTAAGCAGTACAAGACCCTGCTGGTGAAGATGGCTGTCAGTCTGGGACTCGGTCTCGGCCTGATGATCTGGGGCATGGGTTTCGGCACCATGATGGTGACCAGCGAGAACCAACTGATCTGGCTGACCCTTGGCGTGGTCACCCTGGGCGTCATGACCGTCACCGGTGGTCACTTTTTCTCCGGCGCGTGGAAAGCGTTCCGGCACCACAATGCCAACATGGATACGCTGATCGCCTTGGGGACCGGCACTGCCTGGGTCTATTCCATGACGGTAGCCAGCATCCCGGATGCACTGCCGGAAATGGCACGGCACGTGTATTTTGAGGCGTCGGCGATGATTATCGGCCTGATCAATCTGGGGCAGGCACTGGAGCTTCGCGCCAAGGGCAAGACCTCGGAAGCCGTGCGCCGGCTGTTGGACCTGCGCGCCAAAACCGCCCGCGTAATCCGTGATGGCGAGGAGCAAGATCTGCCGGTGGAACAGGTTCGGGCGGGTGATCATATCCGCGTTCGTCCGGGTGAAAAACTCCCGGTGGACGGGGAGATTACCGAAGGCAGCACCCGCGTTGATGAAAGCATGCTCACCGGCGAGCCCATGCCTGTCAGCAAGGGCGAGGGCGACGAAGTGTCCGCCGGCACCATCAACACCCATGGCTCCATTATCTACAAGGCCACCCGCGTCGGCAGCGAAACCGCCCTCGCACAAATCATCCGTTTGGTGAAAAAGGCTCAGGGCTCCAAGCCCGCTATCGGCCGCCTGGCAGACAGGATTTCCTCGATTTTCGTACCCAGCGTGATGCTGATTGCCGTGGTATCGGCACTGGTCTGGTACAACGTCGGGCCGGAACCGGCCGTGGTTCACATGATGGTGGCCGCGACAACAGTTCTGATCATCGCCTGCCCCTGTGCCCTTGGGCTTGCCACGCCTATGTCAGTGATGGTGGGCGTCGGAAAGGCCGCCGAATACGGCGCACTGATTCGCCAGGGGGACGCCCTGCAGACGGCCGGCAAGCTGGATCTGGTGATCCTGGACAAGACTGGCACTATTACCGAGGGTCACCCGGCCGTCACCCGTTTTCATGCCACCAACGGCGATACCGGCAGGTTGCTGGCCCTGGCCGCCGGTCTGGAACAACACTCGGAGCACCCGTTGGCCGAAGCCATTATGGCGAAGGCGAAGGACCAAGGGGCAACGCCGGACAATGTCACCCGCTTCGAAGCCCTCAACGGCAAAGGCGTGCAGGGCGAGCTGGATGGACAAACCGCGCGCCTGGGCAACCGCCGCTGGCTGGAGAGCGAGAACATTGATCTGGCCGAACTGCAGGAGGAGGCCAATGCCATCACCGCCGAGGCCGGAACCCCACTGTTCCTGGCCCTGGGCAATCAGGCGCTGGGAGTGGTCGGCGTTGCCGATGCGGTGAAACAGGATTCGGAAGCCGCCATACGGCGACTGCACGACGCAGGCATCCGGGTGATGATGGTGACCGGCGACGTCGACGGCACCGCCAGGGCCATTGCCGAGAAAACCGGGATCGACGATTACCGCGCTGAAGTTCTGCCGGAAGACAAGGCCACCATCGTCAGCGAGATGCGGGGCAAAGGTTATACCGTGGCAATGGTAGGCGACGGCATCAACGATGCGCCTGCCCTTGCAGCGGCGGACGTTGGCTTTGCCATTGGCACCGGCACCGATGTCGCCATTGAAAGCGCCGGTATTACGCTGATGCGGGGCTCTCTCCACGGCGTTGCCGACGCCATTGAGATATCCCGGGCCACGGTACGCAACATCCATCAGAACCTGTTCGGCGCCTTTGCCTACAATTCGTTGGGCATACCCGTCGCGGCCGGACTGCTTTACCCACTGTGGGGGATTCTGATGAGCCCGATACTGGCCGGCGCCGCGATGTCGCTGTCCTCGGTCACGGTCGTCACCAACGCCAACCGGCTGCGACTGTTCAAAACCACCAGTAACGCAGGCAAGGAGGGGAACCAATGAACACACTTCTGGTCAATGCCGGAGGACTGATCCTGATGGCCGCCATCGTCTGGTGGTTCTGGTTGTCACCCTCTGGCGACGGAGAACCAAACCACGATCACAGCCATCATCATTGAGGTAACATCATGAAAAAACAACTGTTGGCCCTTGGCCTCGTCGCAACCGTCGGCTTGAACGGTCAGTTACAGGCCGAAGACGGGCTGAAAGACATCCATGTCTACAAGTCACCGACCTGCGGCTGCTGCACGGATTGGGTGGACCACCTGAAGGAAAACGGTTTCAAGGTGGAAGTCACTGAAACCAATGACTTGAACCCGATAAAGATCGACGCCGGCCTGACACCGTCACTCGCCAGTTGCCACACCGCGTTTGTTGGCGACTATGTGATTGAAGGTCATGTGCCCGCCAACGACATTCACCGGTTGATCGCCCAGGCCCCGAAAGCAAAGGGTCTGTCGGTGCCCGGCATGCCGGCTGGCTCACCCGGCATGGAAGTGGGGGATCGCAAGGACCACTATCAGGTGTTGATGTTCAACGACAGCGGCCAGACCAAAGTCTTCGCAGAACACAACTAGTTTTCCTACACACTTTGCCATGCCTGCTCTATCATACCTTCCAGATAGATCCAGACTGTGCATAAGGAAAGCTTTTGAGCCTGAAAACCCGACTACTGGGCCTGGCAGCGGCTCTGATGATCATCGCCTCAGTCGCCTCCTGGCTCGCGTATCGTGAGCTTTCAGACGACATCATCGAGCGCTGGGGGCAGCAGGTTGCCGAAATACAGGTGCGCTATGACAGCGCCCGCCTGCTGCAATCCCTGGAACGGGAAATCGGGCTCGCCCGCCAGATGGCCGACTCATCCACGCTGGTCAACTGGGCTACCTCACCGGAAGATAAGGCGTTACAAAGCGACGCCATCCGCGAAATGGAAAGCTTCCGAAGCAATTTCCGCGATAACAGTTATTTCGTCGCCCTCCGTGATTCCCGCCGCTACTACTACAACAATGCCAACAACGAATTTGCGAATGATCAGTTCCGCTACATCCTGGACCCCGAAAAACCCGAAGATGCCTGGTTTTTCCAACTGATTGAGGAAGGCCGCAACTTTCATCTGAACGTAAATCCCGATACCGAGCTCGGTGTGACCAAGCTCTGGATCGACGTGCTAATGCGGGATGAGGAAGATCGTATCGTCGGCATGGTCGGTACCGGCCTGGACCTGGACGCGTTCCTGCAGGATATCGTGGATATTGACCAGGAGGGGATCACCACCCTGTTCGTGGACTACAACGGCGCGATACAGCTCTACCGCGACCGCAACTACATCGACTTTGCCAGCATCATCAAACCCGAGGGCCAGAAAAGCACCGTCGACCTGCTGTTTGATAACCCGGAAGACAAGCAGAAGGTGCTCGGCATGCTGCAACTTCTGAAAAACCGGGGCGGCGCCACCGGTGCCGTGGAGAGCAGCTTTGTGACCGTGGACGGCCGAAAACACCTGGCTGGAGTGGCCTTCCTGCCTGCCATCGGCTGGTTCGAGATCACCCTGCTGGATCTTGAAACGCTCCTGCCCCGCAGTTACCTATGGCCTCTGGTTGCCGTGTTCCTGACCAGTTTGCTGGTCACCCTGATCCTGTTCCATCTGATCATCCGTTCGCGCATCCTCAAACCCCTCGTCAGCCTTGAGAGCGCGGTTGAGAAGGTTCGGGGTGGCAGCTTTGCGCTTCCGCACCTGGAAAAACCGGACAACGAGATCGGCCGGCTTGCCAGTCATTTCGAGACAATGACCGACACCCTCGAGCATTCAACCCGCGAACTGGAACGGAAGGTTGCGCAACGTACTGACGAGCTGAACAGGCTGGCGCGTGTTGACGCCCTTACCGGGCTGAAGAACCGCCGTGGTCTGGACGAAGCCCTGGATGAAGAAATACAGCGGGCAAAACGACAGAACACGGGCTTTGGTCTGATCTGGCTGGACATTGACCACTTCAAGGCCATCAACGACGAGCTTGGCCATCAGGCCGGTGACGACATTCTCTGCCGCGTGGCACTGTGGCTCAAGGCCGGCGTGCGGCCCTACGACCACCCCGGCCGCTGGGGCGGCGACGAATTCGTGGTGGTGCTCTCGCCCTGCGATGAAGATACGCTGTGCCAGATTGCCGCGCGGATACGCGAAACCATCGAAAGGGACAGCATTCGCACCGGCACGCCGGTGACCGTTAGCGTGGGCGGGTACCTCTGCCAACCCGGTGACGACGTTGACACCATTCTGCGACAGGCCGATCAGGCGCTTTACCGTGTGAAACAGCAGGGGCGGAACAAAGTGCTTATCACGGATGGATCAGGCCAGGAAATTAACCCCGCGTAACATGGTCTGACTCATACCGCCATAACCGGTATACTCCGCAGCGACACTCAAATTTTATCCAGCCAGGTTCTGTTCATGCTCAATGCCGACGCCCTCAGCCAGTTGCGCCAGCTGAAAACCAATATCGAGGAAAACAAGGTTGTCTTTCCGGGTACCGTCAAAGCCACCAATGGGCGTTTCGGCTTTGTTGCGCTGGATGAGGGGCGAGACGTCTTCCTGCCACCGGAAGAAATGCAGAAAGTGCTGCCCGGTGACCGCGTCAAGATCACCGAGGAAGAGGGCGACAAGGGCAAGACCCAGGGCATGATCGACGAGCTTCTGGACACCAGTCTGGACACGTTCGTTGGTCGCTACCTGGTGAAAGGTAAAGGCCACTTCGTGGTGCCGGAAACCCCCGGCATCAACCGCTGGATCTTCATACCGCCGAAAGAACGCCAGGGTGCCGAGCCCGACGATTACATCTACTGCCAGATTCACAAACATCCGATCAAGGATGGCAAAGGCCAGGCAAAGATCCTGAAGGTCCTCGGCAAAGCCGGTGATACCGGCATCGAGCGCGCTCTCACCGTTGCCACCTTCCACCTGCCAGACACCTGGCCCGACGCCGTGCAGAAACAGGCCAGTGCGCTGGATGAATCAACCGTTGACGCAAAAAGCGAAGGCCGGGACGATCGCACCGACCAGCCCTATGTGACCATCGACAGCCCCGGCACCCAGGACATGGACGATGCCCTGCTGGCAGAGCCCAACGCCACTGGCTGGAAACTGTCCATTGCCATTGCTGACCCGACGGCTGTTATCGAGCCGGGCAGCCCTGCCGAGCAGGAGGCCTTTCGCCGCGCCACCGCCATCTATTTTCCCGGCGAACCACTACCCATGCTGCCGGATACCCTCAGTACCCGCCTGTGTTCGTTAATGCCGGACACCAAGCGCCTGGCACTGGTCTGCGACCTTCAGGTGAACAACGATGGCAGCCTCGGCGACTATCAATTTCATCAGGCAGTGATTCGCTCCCACGGCAAACTCAGCTATGAACTGGTCTCCAACCTGATCGAAGGCCGGGAAGACGACGATATCAAGGCGCTTCCGGATACCGTTTCCAACAGCCTCGACCAGCTCCACCAGATCGCCACCGCTCTTCGCAAATGGCGAAACGAGCACGCACTGGTGAACGGTGACCGCCCCGAATTCCGGCTGCGCCTGGACGAGAATCGCCGGATACGGCTGATCGAGCCCTCCGTTCAGAACGAGGCCCATCGCCTGGTGGAAGAATGCATGATCGCCGCCAACCGCTGCGCGGCCGACTTCCTGGGGCAACGTGACAAGGGGCTGTTTATCCAGCATCCCGGTTTGCGGGACGACCGCACCGACAACGTCCGCGCCTTGCTGGAAGGCTATGCCCCACAGCTCGCCGATATCGACGCCACCAGCGCCGCAGGCTTCCGAGACCTGATGAAGCAGACCGACGGGCTGGACGCAGAGGTTCCTGTCAAAGCCATTATTTCCCGCCAGCTTGCCCGCGCCGAGCTGTCGTTCACGCCGGCCCCCCACCAGGGCATGGGGCTGGCCGCCTATACCACGTTCACGTCGCCACTTCGCAAGTTCAGCGACTTCCACGTGCATCGACTGATCAAGTCGATCCTGTGGCAGGAATCGCTGAACGAGCTCAACGATGACCAACTGGCCGAACTGCAACAGACCCAGATCCGCGCCCGCCAAGCAGCCAACAGCCTTGAAAACTGGCTCAAGAGCGATTTTGCGAAAACCCTTGGCGAGGACTCGATGACTGGCGTGATCAGCCGCACAACGCCTGCTGGGTTCTTTGTACGGCTGGAGGCCAACGGCCTGGAAGGGTTCGTGAGCTGCAAGACACTTGAAGGTAAGTTCAGCTTCGATCCCGTTACGTTGCGCTTGGTTCACAACAAGAACGGCCGTACGTTCCAGTTGGAACAACCCGTGACTGTGACCTTCTCCGGCGTCGACGACGAAAGAAAGCAGATCCAGTTCAATCTGGTGGATGCGCCGACTGAAGGCCGCGAGCCCGCGAACACCGACGAGGCTTGAAAATCCGGCTCCGGAGCGCCATCTTAGTGAATAAGCGGGCACTTATTCGTTACGGAGGTGAATCCGGATGCCTATCAGCCCAACCGAGTTCCTGAAGAAGTACGGCTTCGAAGAGGAAGAAGAGGAGCGCGACCACAGCCTGCGCCACAATGCGATGGAGCACGCAAAGCACTTGAAGCGCCCTCATGCTGGCACACCCCATGACTGGGAAGAGTGGGAGCGCTACAAGAAAGAGCACCCGGACGAAATCGAAGACGAGGATAGCAATTAGTTCTGTCCGAGCATCTTCATAAGCGTTCGTCCTTGGCCTGTCACTGATCCCGCCAACCACCTTCCTTCAAGGCGGGCTAACATTATCTTGCAAATTTTTGCATTTCTATATATTTCATGCCTCTTTTCCAAAAAGAGGCTTATGCTTTAATAGCTTACGCAACGGACTCTTTGTTTTCCGCGACGTATTTCTAACTCGATCCCCTGCCTCGCGACTTTCCGAGCCTAACACTGGCATTAAAAATTGTTTATACAGTTACCCTGTTAACAGAGTGTCGTTGTTATCGACACCACCTTTAAATCAACACATATAAGGTATCAGGGATGACATTAAGTCCTTCTCGTTCCACCTCAAAGGTAAAACGGTCCTCGATCAAACGGGCAGGCGTATCACTCCTTGGCCTGTCTCTGGCAACCCTGCTTACGGGCTGCCAAACCTACAGATTTGATCCCGACAGTGTGAGTGCCCCCACCTCGTCATCCTATAGCACCGGGACAGTCCCCTTCACCGTTGTCGGAGACGAACGTCCTGATTGGCTGGTTCCGGAATCCGCTGATGTCCCTGAGGTTGTCGTAACCCGCACAACTGAAATGGCCGGAACACCCGATTTAAATGGTTTGAGCTTTCTTGGCTACATCTTGACGCTGACGCTGGTCCCCATCAAGGACGAAACACCTTATGCAGACATCTTCTCTCTGACCTGGCAGGGAGAAACGCTGTTGGAAAGCCGTGTCAATTACTCTATCGACGGCTATTTCTCTGTTTACTTCCCGACGCCGATGATGTTTCTGGGTACACTGGGCGATAAGGAAGAAGAGAAATCCGTCGCCGAAGCCTACGTTACTGACTATCACAGGGACAACGTTCTGGCCACTATCGATCAGCAGCGCACCGAATTCGAGCAGTTTAATCCCCAAACCACCGAAGAAATTGCAGCCTACCTAACCGGCCCCGGCGCAAACTCCGTTTACCGGCCTTCTGCCATCCTGCAGCTGATCGATCAAGCCCCTGAAACCGACACCCTCGCTTACCATGCTGCCAACAGCAATATACCCGGTTACACCGATCTCCTGCCGGTTCGCTATCAAGCGTGGATGATCGGCCCTGATAGCCTACGTGGCATCGACCTGGAAACCAGATTGGCTCAGGGCGTCGACGCAGATCAACTGCTGGTGCAGATGCTCAACGCCTACCCAAATCAGCCCATTCAATCCGGCTACTACACGGGAATGACCCGGGCTCACCACCAAGTGCTCAAGGACGCTGGCCTCCCCGAGGGGTTGGTGGATCGCATGACTAATGAGGCCCCATCGGCCCAGTTATTGGCTGCGGCGAATACCGGCAAACTCCGTGACGAAAACGGCAACATCCGGATTCCAACCCAGGAAGAGCTCCTCGAACAACTGGTGCGCAAGGACAATCAAGGCAAATACATGAGCCCCTACACCAGCGACGACGTGCTGGCCGAGTGGGTCAACTCCGCCATTAACGCCAACATCGGGTCAACCGTTGGCACCGGCGTCGGTGCAGCAGCCGGTGCGTATCTGGGTGAAAAAGCTCTCGAACAGGTGCCGTTTGTTGGGGGGTTCCTGGGCGGTACTGTTGGCGCCGAAGTCGGCAAGAGCATTGGCCGTGAAACCGCTATCAGCGCGTCCGGCGGCTGGGAAGCTATTCGCAGCACTTCCGACCGCAGCTTTGACGATATATCGTCCATGGCTCGCTATCTGAAGGCAAAATACGGCCATACCGGCAACTTTGCTGATGCCATGGATGCCACCCGACAGATCTATCCCGAACTGGCCGAGACCCTCGCGCAAGTCCGCTAACATCAAATGGAGAATGGAATGCTTAGAAAAACTGCACTCACAACGGCTTGCGCCCTGGCAACGGCGACTCTGGTTCTGTCCGGATGCGCCGGAAACATCGAGAACGTCAAAGGTAAACCCACGGTCTACGAAGATGTTTCCAGCACTGGCCGAGTTGGCGGCGTTGGTATCGAAAGCCAGGACGTTGTTGCCGTCACCGACCAGATGATGCGGGATATGCTGGCCAACCCGATGCTGACCGGTCGCTCTACACCGCCTCGCATTATCATCGACAACGAGTACATCAAGAACGAGAGCACCTCGGTGGTCAACACCAACATGCTCACCGACCGCCTGCGCATCGAACTGAATCGAGCCGCCAACGGCCGCATGGTTTTTGTGGGTCGCCACTTCTCCGACATGGTCCAGAAAGAGCGCGACCTGAAGCGTGACGGCGCCGTCGACGGCGGTACGATCCGCCAGACTGCCGCGCAGGCCGGTGCCGATTTCCGCATGGGTGGCCGTATCACGTCGCTGGACGCCATCGACCGCGACACCGGAACCCAATCCCGCTACAGCCAGATCAGCTTCGAAATGGTCGATCTTGAACTGGGCACCATCGTGTGGAGCGGACTCTATGAAATGAGAAAGGCGGCCAAGGACAATGTGGTCTATCGATAAGCGATTGTTAAAGCCTGCGCTGGCCACAATTCTTGCCGGCGCGATCGCTGGCTGCGCGTCTGGCCCCAAGGTCTATGACCGGGCCACGCTTGCACCTGCCGAACAAAGCCTGATCAACAGCAAGCCTGCCGCTCTGCGTGCTGACTTCCAGAACCTGTTTGAAGAGGGTCCTCGCAACAAGGTGCTGAACCTGATGGAAATCGGGGTCAAAGCCTACCGGGCCGGCTATCGGGACGAGGCGAAGAACACGCTGACCCAGGCCCGGCTTGAGATCGAGAATGTCTATGCCGATTCCGAGGCCGCCAGAAAGGCACGAAGCATCTGGTACGAGGAAGCGGAGAAAGACTTCAAAGGCGAACCCTACGAACGGGCCATGGTGTATTTTTACCTCGGCCTGATCTACCTGGAAGACGGCGACTATGGCAACGCCCGCGCCAGTTTTCTGGCCGGCCTGTTGCAGGATGCCTTTGCAGAGGAAGAACAGAACAGCACGGATTTCGCACTGCTGTTATACCTTGCTGGCTGGTCCGCACAGCAAATGGGCAGTGACCAACTGGCCGCAGAGCATTTTGAAGAGCTCAAGCTTTACCGGCCAGATGCCCCCATTCCCGGGGCCAACGACAATGCTCTGCTGATTGTCGAAACCGGTAAATCGCCCCGCAAACTTGGTGACGGCGTTGGTCACTATCAGTTGGTGTATCGACGGGGCAAGAACTTCCGGGATGTTGGCGCCGAAGTCCGGAATGGCGAAGAATGGTCGTCGGTTTACCCCATGGAAGATGTCTTTTTCCAGGCCTCAACCCGGGGTGGACGCGCCATCGACCGTATCGTGGAAGGTCAGATCCAGTTCAAGGAAAATACCCGAGCCGTCGGCTCGACCCTGAGCACGGTCAGTCAGGACAGCATACTGGCGGGTGCCAGTGCCGCGGCCGGTGGTGCACTGGGTGCCGGTTTCGCTGCTGTGAGCCTGATCAGCGTGGCCGCAGATGGTCTTTCAGCCTCCGCCAATACCCGTGCCGACATACGCTATTGGGCCGGACTGCCAGACACCATTCATGTCATACCGGTGACCGCTGCCGAGGGGGAGCCAGTCGTCGTTCGCTTCCTCGATCAGTACGATCAGCCTATCCCAGGACTCACGGACTCAACCTCATTCCATTTTGATGGTCGCGGGGCGGGCCTGGCCTTTGCCACCTCCCGTCGCCCGAATCCAGGAGAAACTCAATGAACCCTCTCGTTAAAACATTGACCGCAGCAACCATGGGGCTCGGTCTGCTGGTGGGCTGTACCAGCCTGCCCTCTGACAGCACCGATCTGACTGAGCGCACGGCGCCAGTCACCATGAATTCCGTGGTATTCAGCGACTATAATCTGAAGCGCACCTGGTCTGGCGGCCTGTTCGGCGACGGTGAGCGCTATCGGTTGTCGGTGGTTCAGCATGGCCAGCGTGCAACCGCGACGGGCACAACCGAGGTATACGCAGTCCTGCGTAACCACACCGATTATGACTATCAGGTTGAAGCCCGAACCCAGTTCTTCGATCAGGATGGCGTACCGACTGATGTGAAGCCTACCTGGCAACGAACCACCGTACCTGCCAACAGCCTCTCTACTTACCGCGAACTGTCTACCACCGCGCAGCCTCTGCAGTACCGCGTGGAAGTACGGGAGCTGAACTGATGAAACATCTCGCCATTGTATTCTGTGCGCTCGTACCGGGCTTCAGCCTGGCCGCCAGCCAGAGTCATGAAGCGGCACCGATGATGGCGCCGGCCCAGAAGCCGTTGACCGATAGCGATCTACAAAATGAGCGCTCGGCCCCCCAACGGCTGGAAAGTGAGGGGGCGATACTCGATCGTTTCCGCGCAGCGTTTGACGGCAACATGCCCAGAGTGGCCGTGTTCTGGAACCGGGCGTTTGACGATCAGGTTAGTGACTGGCGCAGTAGCACCCGGGGCGTAGTATCCGCTCGGGGCTCGCTGAAAGGCAACGTTCCGGACGGCAACGTCGACCTGCAGGGGCAAAGCCAGATCGCTGCGCAGGGAGAGTACCGCTCGAACCGAACGACTGGCCCGGCAAGCCCCGCCTTTGAACTGCAGAGCGGCCTGGTCAGCCAACTGACAGAAGCCGGCGTCACCGTGGTGGACCGAAATGCGATCATGCGCATCACCGACAATGCCCTGGAAACCGGCGATTTCTCACGCCTGTCGCCAGATCAACGCCGTCTCGAGATGCGAGCACTGGGTGAACACGCTGACATGCTATTGGTATTCCGCCGAATCGCCGATGACCGGTTCGAAATTGAAGTACTGGACGTTCACAACGGTTCGATTCGCGCCATGTTGAGTTCCAACGGTGTCCCTCCCGAGAAGGACAAGGCTCGTCAATGGAAAGCAACTGACCATGGTTTCCAGAAAATGGAGCACTCCGTCACGCTGGATGAAATCGGAGGGGAGCTCGCACTCCAGACCCTGGCAAGCGTTGCCCGCTAACGATCAATACCCGACCTAACCTGAGAAGGACTGTTGTTTCATGACGTTCCAATTGAAGCCTACCTTGCTCCTGCTTCCCATCGTCGTTGCGCTGGGTGGCTGCGCCAGTATACCTGAGACACCCACCGATCCCGCGCTCATGTCGAGTAACCAACTGTTTTGGGCCGGTCTGACGCAGTGCGTTCGATTGGACTCGGCGGGAGAGCAGATAAAAATCTACCCGGAACAGGCAGTCGTAACGGTGCGCCCCGAATCGTTTGCCTATACATGGTGGTGTCAGGACGACATTGGTCAGTTCTTACCGTCAGACGTCAGCAGCCATCCTATTCCGGAAGCAGACAAACCCGGCGACGGTCTTATCGGCGCTTCGTTGGAAAAAACAGAGGAAGGCTTCTTTGTTTCGTGGCTGACGCCGAACGGCCCGGCAGCGACCAGTGAACAACTGGCCGTTGGTGATCAGGTTATCGCCATCCGCCCGACTCTGGATGGAAAACCGTATCCGGTGGATAATCTCAAACTCAGTCAGCTCGTGTGGCTGATTCGCGGAACGCCAGGCACGGAGCTCCAGTTAACCTTGCTGAATGCCGCCAATAGCGAACCCCGGGAGGTGACACTTCAACGCGCCTTAGCCACACAAAGCGATTTCCTTCTGGTCAAGCAGCATCAAGCTGACTTGAAACACCAGGCCGAAGCCAAAGCGAGGAAAAGCCTGGTCATCCATGACAATACCGGCAGCTTCATGAGCCCTTACACCAGCGACCGTGTAACCGCCGAATGGGTGAACAAGGCCTTGAATGCCAATATTGGCGCCACCGCCGGCAGTGCGGTAGGAGCAGTGGCGGGCGCCTATGCCGCCAACAAAGCCCTTGAATCCGTGCCGTTTGGAAGCTTTATCGGCGGCATGGTCGGCTCAAAGGTCGGCAAGGACGTTGGTCGCAGTACCGCCATTGAGAGCATCGGCGGATGGGAATATGTCAGAGCAACGTCCGACATGAGTTTCCGGTCACTGACTGACATGGCCCGATACCTAAAATCAGAGTACGGATCAGACCCAAACTTCAGCGACGTCATCCAAGCGACCAGCCAGATTTATCCTGAGTTCGCGACGGCCCTTGCCTCGTCTCAGTAGGTATTATCAGCAGAGCGGCTGGAGAGCATATGCGTCAGCCGCTCATCTTTGGCACGCCACTGCTCTGCCAGCCAGTTCTTCACGTTTTTTCGGTGCTCTGCATCAGTGGCATAATCCCGGCCCTTCAGGTGCGCCGGGATGGTAACTGTGTCGATCTCCATGCCGACTTTACTCACCCTTCCACACATGAAATCCCAGAACGTTGGAGCGCCCCCTGGATAGGCAATCGTGACATCCACCAGTGTTTCGATGGAGTCGCCCATCGCGTCCAGCACAAAGGCCACGCCACCGGCTTTGGGCGTCAGCAAGTGGGTGTATTTTGATTTTTGCTTGTCGTGCTTGGCCTGGGTAAAGCGCGTGCCTTCAACGAAATTCATCACGCTCACCGGGGTGTAGCGGAACTTCTCACAGGCCGTACGGGTCGCTTTAAGATCTTCACCGCGTTTTTCAGGATGTTTGATCAGGTACTCACGGGTGTAGCGTTTCATGAACGGGAAATCCAGCCCCCACCAGGCCAACCCTATGACCGGCACCCAGATCAGTTGTTGCTTGAGGAAGAACTTCAGAAACGGTGCACGGTGGTTAAACACCCGCTGCATGGCGAAGATGTCGACCCAGCTTTGATGGTTGCTCAACACCAGGTACCAGCTTTCCCGCTTGAGCTTTTCGTCGCCGTGGACGGTCCATTCCGTGCCTTGGGTGAGTTTCATCCAGCCGGTGTTGCAGGCAACCCAGGCTTCGGCGATCCAGATGATGACTTTGGTGCACAGCACCCGGAAACCGGTGTGGGGAATAATCAGCTTCAATATTGCCGGGATGTAGAGAAGCAGGCACCAGAACAGGGTATTCAGCCCCAGGAGGATGGAACTGATGACGCCGATAACGGGAGCTGGCAGGAAGCTGAGCATGGTGGTCCTGTTGTTGGTTTTTTAAGATGGCTGAATGATACCAATGGTTGGCAGGTTTGGGCAGTGGCCTGAAGTGACCGGTTTGCCATTGGTGATGGACGTTCTTGCCATAGTCGCACCTGAGGTTGGCCGGTAATCTTGGCCCCAGCCTGTTAGCCGCTGAGCTATGGTGAGGAGTGGACAGGCCTTCGCCAGACACGCCGTGAACCCATCCATGGGGGCTCGGCATTGCCATCCATGGCAATGCACGGTCTGTCAAAGGCCTGTCCACTCCTCCCCTGTTACTCTTCAGTTAACGCCTTCTGGCCATCACAATGCCATAAACAACATAGATTTTTTGGGTGAAGCCCGCAGCAACGATGGACACTTCCATGCCTGATCCACTGCAGTACGCCTTCAACAAAGTCTCGGGGCTGACTCGCCAGACCGCACTATACGCCGGTAACGCCTTTGATCGCGTATTCCGGGCCGCCAGCCTGGTGCAGGCAGGGCAGACACCGTTCGAGACCTTGTACACCGATGGGCTGGTGAGCCTGCGATACTACCCGCCGCTGGCCGAGGATTTTATCGAGTTGGACGGCGAGATGATTGATGTGGAGCGCACGCCCCACAAGACGCCCATCGTGATCGTGCCGCCACTAGCGGTGAACATGCTGATCTACGACCTGTTCCCCCAGCGTAGTCTGGTGCGGTTCCTGCGGGCCAAGAGGTTTGAGGTGTACCTGATCGACTGGGGCGTACCCACGCGCCAGCACAGTCACTACAACCTGCACACCTACGTGGCGGAGTTACTGCCGGCATACCTGAACCGGGTGCGGGAACACAGCGGTGAGCAGGAGCTGTCGTTGCACGGCTGGAGCCTGGGCGGCATGTTCACGCTGTTCTATTCTGCCCTCAGCCGCGACCAGCACATCCGCAACGCCATCGTGCTGGGTTCGCCCATCGACAGCCACGCGTCCGGCCTGATGGGTTTGATGTACCAGCGGGTCTCCGACGTCGCCGATTTCGTCCGTAAGCGCACCGGCTTCCGCCTGCATGACGTGAAACCTCATTGGTTCCACTCTCCGGGCTGGGCCAACACCATCGGCTTCAAACTCACCAACCCCATCGGCAGCGTGATGGGCTACTGGGAACTCATCGTCCGCCTGGGCGACCGCGACTTCGTCGCCAGCCACGCCACCACCTCCGCCTTCCTCGACCGAATGGTCGCCTACCCCGGCGGCATCGTGCAGGATGCCGTGGTACGCCTGTGGATCGACAACGAACTCTCCAAAGGCCAGATCCAGATCGGCGAAGACGTCGCCCGGCTGGAGAATGTAAACGCCAACTTACTTGCCATCGCCGGCGATACCGACACCCTGGCAACCCCCGGCGCGGTGAAACGCATCGAAGACCATGTCAGCTCGAAGGACGTCACCTTCCGGGTTACCCCCGGGGGCCACATGGGCATTCTGGCCGGGAGCAAGGCGCCGAAGGAAAGTTGGCTGGAGATGGCGGAGTGGTTGGCTGAAAGATCGGACTGAATCGACCTGAGCACCCGAATAAAGGACAGCCATCACGAGAGTTGAACGCGCGTCTCGGGAAGGTCAGAGGTTAGCCAAAACCCCAGGCAACTCCGAAAGACTCCGAACCACCGCATTAGGCTCAATCCCCCAATCTTCAAACACCTTCCCGGCATCCCTCTGCACCCAGATGGCCGTCAACCCCGCCGCCCGGGCACCAATCACATCCCACGCGTTGCTAGACACCAGGCACAGAGGCTTATCCATCGCCCCGGTTGCCCGTCGTGCATAGGCATACACCGCCGGGTCCGGCTTGAAGCTCTTGATGTCATCCACCGACACCAACCCCTCAAACTGATCCAGCAAATGGTTATGCCCCAGCACCTTCTCCAACGCCGGATAGGTGCCATTGGAAAAGGCAAACATCCGATACTCGCCCTGCAGGGATTCCAGTGCCGGCAACGAGTCGTCAAACGCAGGCAGGGACAGATAGGCCCCCATCAACTCATCTTCCCGCTCTCCACTTAAGCTCAACCCATGGCTGGCCATCGCATACCTTAGCGCCTGCCGGGTACAGGCCCCGAAATCCTCGTACATGCGCATCAGCCCCTTGCGAAAGGAAAACTCCAACTGTTTTTCCCGCCACTGGGCACTCACGGATTCAGCCGCATCGCCTGCGTCCTGCGCCAACAGGTCTGCCATTCCCATGGGGTCCACCAGGGTTCCGTATACATCGAACGCCAGGATCGGTTTCATCGGGTGCTCCTAAGTTTGTTCAACCAGTGTCACGACATCGTAAACCAGTCCGCATCGTTTTTTGAATGCTTACTCAAACCACCAACAACAAAGTACTCCGGAATGGGCAACCTCCCACGCCTCGGGTACACTGCTATTCATGAACCCTGTTGATACATTTAACATCGACATTCGCTCCCTCAGCACCTTCATTGCAGTGCTGGATGAGGGCAGCGTTTCTCGAGCTGCTGTGCGACTGGGCGTGAGTCAATCGGCTGTCAGCCACACCCTGGACCGATTACGCCAAGCCCTGGGCGACGCCCTGTTCGTCAAATCCGGCCGAGGCATTGTCCCCACCCGGTATGCTCTCCAGGCCGGCCCACACATTCGCCAGATACTGGACGACCTGCACTCCCTGTCTTCCGGGCCGCCGTTTGCCCCGGCCACGGCCGAGTTCACCTTCACCATCGCCGCCAACGACTATCAGCGCGACCTGCTGTTACCCGGACTGCTGTCCGTGATCCGACAAGAAGCGCCTGGCATCCGCTTGCAGGTTGTCCCCTCGGGCATTCCGACCGCCGACATGTTGCGTAAAGACTTGTGTGACTTGATTATTTCCCCTCACGCACCGGAAGCCACCGACATCATGCAGCGGGGCCTGATGGCGGATCAGATGGTGGTTTTCTACGATCCCGCCATCCGCCAGGCCTCGGAGTCCCTGGCGGATTACCTGAAGGCGGACCACATCGCCATCCTGTTTGGCACCGGTGAAAAAACGGCTTTCGAAGGTTCGTTAGCCGCCCAGGGATTGACCCGGAGAACCGCCGTAACCGTGTCCAATTTTTCCGGCCTGCCAGCCTTCCTGCAAGGCACTGACATGCTCGCAACAGCACCCAAGCGCATGAGTGAGGACTTACTGCAACAGTTTGCATGGACACCCCTACCGTTCGACTACAAGCCATTCACATTGCTGATGCTGTGGCACAAACGCAACCAGAACGACCCCGCTCACCGCTGGATTCGAAACCACGTCAACGGCGTAGCAGCGACCATCAACGGCCTCAATACCTAATTCATCTGATTTGTTCATACGTTGTATGAAATAGCTGGCCGTTATCCCAGGACAGGACGAGCGTAGACTCCCCATATCAGATTGAGCGCTGGGTGAGAGCCGGCCTTCTAAAACCGTGCGGAGCCATGGATGGCGGAGCCGAGCGTACAGGGATGTATTGACAGCGTGTTTCAGAAGGCCGGCTCTCACCCAGTGCCGTACTCCAAAGATTCCGGGATCAGTAATGCTCGCACTCACCAGTGTATGGACAACGATACTATTGGCAGCCGCTGTCGCCCTCGGGCCGCTGGCGATTGATATGTACCTGCCTTCCTTGCCCGCTATGGGAGAGGCGCTCTCGGCCAATACAGGTCAAGTACAGCTTACGCTGAGTATCTACATGGTCGGGTTCGCCCTGGCCCAGTTGGTCTGCGGCCCGCTGGCGGACCGGTTCGGGCGTAAGCCCATCATGATTGGCGGATTCCTGCTGTTTGCGATCGCCAGCGTTGTTTGTGCTCTTGCGACCAATATTGAAACACTGATCCTGTGCCGCTTCCTGCAAGCGCTTGGCGGCTCGGCCGGTCCAGTGCTGGGCCGGGCAGCCGTACGGGATATCTATTCCCCACGGGACGCCGCAAAAATCATGGCTATTCTGGCCAGCATCATGGCCCTGGCACCCGCTGTTGCACCAACTCTCGGCGGTTTTATGGTGGTCAGCCTGGGCTGGTCGTCAATTTTTCTGGCACTGGGTGGCTACGCGCTCATCATGGCTGTGGTGGTTGCAGTGGGTATTCCCGAGCCGATGCGCCCGGAAAACCGGCAATCCCTTCGCGTTAGCAGCCTATGGAAGAACTACCGGGCAATTGCCTCGGACATCAGCTTCCTGGGCTACACCCTGACCAACTCCCTGACCTTCGCCGGCCTGTTTGCGTTCCTGTCAGGCTCGTCGTTCGTGCTGATTGATTTCCTGGGCGTGGAACCCCAGCACTTCGGTCTGTTCTTCGCCTGTATCGTGGCCGGTTATATTGGCGGCAACCTCACGGCCATCCGCCTGGGCCGCTCGTTTGCGCCAGATCAGATACTGGTGCGAGGCCTGACGATATCGGTTATCGGTGGCGGCTTCATGGCCGCACTGGCAGCCTCGCAGGTTTACAACGTATGGGCAGTGGTGCTGCCACAAGCGTTGTTTATGGTCGGTGTGGGCATGGTCCTGCCTCAGACCATGGCCGGGGCCCTGGCTAATTTTCCCCAAATGGCCGGTTCGGCCTCCGCACTGTTCGGCTTCACCCAGATGGTGGTTGCAGCCATTGTGGGTGCTCTCGTGGGGCACTTCCACGACGGCACGTCACTGGTGATGGCAGGCATCATCGCTGCCTGTGCCATTGCGGCCCTCTGCAGCTACCTGCTAATGGTCCAGCGCCATCCGGCTCCCGGATTTGAGCCCGCCTGAAACCAACTTAACTCGACTCCCGGATGAAAAAACATCCAAAATGGGCTACACAGAGTAAGCTGTTAAATACAAATCCATTAGACCAGTATCAGGGAGTTCCAAATGAGCAACGTCACACTCGGCGGCAATCCAATCACCGTGAGCGGCACCCTTCCGCAAACCGGCGACACCGCCCCCAACTTCACCCTAACCACTCAGGGCCTGGAAGACGTCACCCTCGACAACTGGGCTGGTAAGCGCAAAGTTCTGAATATTGTCCCCAGCGTAGACACCCCGACCTGCGCCACCTCCACCCGTAAGTTCAATGAAAAAGCCAGCAGCCTGGACAACACGGTGGTGCTGGTCATTTCTGCCGACCTGCCCTTCGCCGCCGGTCGATTCTGTGGTGCCGAAGGCCTGGAAAATGTCACTACCCTTTCCAGCTTCCGAAACTACAGCTTCCAGGAAGATTACGGTGTTGCCATCCAGGACGGGCCACTTGCTGGCCTGACCTCCCGCGCAGTGGTGGTTCTGGACGAGAACAACAAGGTTCTGCACAGTGAGCTGGTTGGTGAGATCAAGGAAGAACCGAATTACGAAGCCGCTCTTTCGGCGCTTTGATTCCCAGCACTCCGACTTACTGAAAGCGACTCCGTAATCGATGTGCGAAGGCCGGGGCGCCTTCCCCAGACCGTGCATTGCCAGGGATGGCAATGCCGAGCCCCCATGGATGGGTTTACGGCGTGTCTGGGGAAGGCGCCCCGGCCTTTGCACCCACTCACAAACCGATAGCTGCTAGAATCGCCCACCAAGCAAAACACCTGGAACAGAAGCCACCAACGTGACGAACGCCACCCCACAAGCCAGCCTGCCGCGCCAGTTGTTCACCATGACCTGGCCCATGCTCTTCGGCGTACTGTCACTGATGACCTTCCAACTCGTCGACAGCGCCTTTATTGGCCAACTCGGCCGCGACCCACTGGCCGCACTGGGCTTCACACTGCCCATGCAGCAGCTCATCATCGGCCTGCAGGTGGGCCTTGGCATCGCCACCACCGCCATCATCTCCAGAACACTAGGCGCCGGCGACCAACTCCGTGCTGAACGCCTGGGCGGTCTCGTCGTCACCGTGGGCGCCACTCTGGTGATTATCCTGTGTATCGCCCTCTGGCTGCTGCAAACCCAAATCATGGCTGGCCTGGGTGCCGAACAGAGCCTGCTGCCGCTGATCCGCAGTTACTGGATACCCTGGCTACTCTCCGCCTGGACCGGCGCCATGCTCTACTTTGGCTACAGCGTGTGCCGCTCCCACGGCGACACCAAACTCCCTGGCTATATGATGGTCGCCACCAGCGTGGCAAACATCGCCCTGGACCCGTTGTACATCTTCGTTTTCGGGTGGGGCCTGCAAGGCGCTGCCCTGGCAACCGTGACCGCCTTCGGTATCGGTTGCCTGTTTATCTACCCCAAACTGCTGCGCTCTGGCTGGATACGCTTCGACCTTTCCCAGCTGGCCCTCGGCAAGGCACTGAAACAACTGAATGGCATCATGGCCCCGGCCATGGTCAGCCAGCTGATGCCGCCAGCCTCGGCCATGTTCGCGACCGCCATGGTGGCTGGCTTTGGCTCCGCCGCCGTCGCGGCCTGGGGCCTGGGCACTCGCCTCGAGTTCTTCTCCATTGTAGTGGTGCTGGCACTGACCATGTCGATGCCGCCCATGATTGGCCGCATGCTTGGGGCCGGTGAGCTTGCGCGGATTCGCGTTCTCGTGCGATTGGCGGTTCGTTTTGTGGTGGTGTGGCAACTGGCCATTGGGTTGATCTGGCTTTTAGCGTCAGGAGTGGTCTCAGAGCTGTTTACCAGCGATCGAGCCGTCAGCGATGTGTTGGGCAGTTATCTGGTTCGGGTGCCGCTGAGCTATACCGGCCTGGGCATCTGCATGCTGATGGTGTCGGTGTGCAATGCGCTGGGGCTTGCCATGCGGGCGCTGCTGGTGTCGGTCCTGCGGTTATTCCTTTGCTTTCTGCCGCTGCTTTGGCTCGGCTCACAGCTCGGCGGTATCAACGGCCTGATGAGCGGTGCGCTGGTTGGCAATCTGATGGCAGGTGTCATGGCCTACCTGTTCTACCGGCAAGGCATCCGAAAGCTGGCACTCCAGGACTAAATACTAATCGCCGAAGCGTGCGCGGAAACTCTCTGGCATCGGCACAACCGATTTGCGCTGGTAATTGAAGAACACGAAACCGTACTTGGCCAGGGCCACGGGTTGACCGCTCTCCGCCTTGGTTACGCGGAATACGAAATCCCCGCCGTATTTGTTGAAGTCCATCAGCCCCACTTCAAAGCGGAGCATCTCCGGAAAGAACGATTCCGATTGGTACATCGTTGCCAGGTCGGTCACGATAATACCCACGCCGTTTTTGTCGGCTTCCTCGACACCATAGTTCACCAGGAATTGTGCCCTGGCTTCAGACAGCATGGAGATTAACGCATCGTTTCCCAGATGGTTGGCTCCATTGATATCGGTGATCCGAACCGGCATCTTGGTTTCAAAATAAAAGGCGTTATCCGGAAAAGAGAGCTTGATGCGAGCCAAGTCGGCGTTCCTGTGTGGGGGAATTTTCTGTAAACCCAATGATACTTGGTTGTAACCATGCCGACACCCCGAGACAGCAGACCGCACATTGGTTATCTTGGGAGTTATTTTCGGCGCGTCTGGCTTTAGAGTCGCAGGGATAGGGATGGCCTTTTCAAAACACGCTCAAGCACATCCATGTGACGCTTGGGCTCCGCCATCCATGGCTCCGCACAGTTTTGAAAAGGCCATCCCGATCCCCGCTCAGGAATCTGGCGCGCACCACTATGTGAAAACAACGGACACTCCATGGATATTCGCCCTGCTGCTACGCTGGTTTTGACCAAAGACACCGACGAAGGTCCGAAAATACTGTTGCTGCAACGAACCTGGGACGCGGTATTCATGCCGGGCTATTTTGTCTTTCCCGGTGGTTCTGTCGACAATCAGGAAAACAATGGGCGGGCCCACGCAATCGGGCGGGCTGACACTGAAATCAGCCAGACAATGGCCATGGATGAGGGTGGCGCCGACTACATGCTTGCGGCTGTCCGGGAGTGTTTTGAGGAAGCCGGCATTCTGTTAGCCGTTGATGAAAAAGGTGCTGCGCTGACTCAGGACCATCCCATTCACAGCGACCGCGAAGCTCTGTTTAAAGGTGAGTTAACCCTGGCGGAACTGTGCCATCGCTATAACCTCACCATTCCCCTGGACCGTCTGGGCTACCTCGGGCACTGGGTGACACCGCCGGGACCTCCCCGGCGCTTTGATACCCGCTTCTTCATTGCAGTGGCACCGGAAGGGCAACGGGCAAGTCATGACGGCAATGAAACCATTGACCACGTATGGCTGAGCCCGTCGGAAGCCCTGGAAGATCATCGCAGTGGCCGCCGCCTGCTAGGGTTACCAACCATTGGGACGCTGCGGATACTGGCGGAGTTCGGCACCACGGAAGCCCTCATGCGCTATGTCCATGCTAATCCGCCGGAGCCCTATCCCAACAAGCCGTGGCCGGCGGTCAAGAAAGACAGGACCACGATGCTGGAGCCGGGGGCACCCGCATATGACGAAGCGGTCAAGCTGGACCCGGAGGGTGCAGGCTCTACACACGCGGACATTGTTCCCGGGGAACCGGTGGAGGTGGCGGCCGGTGTGGTTCGCCTGACAGCTCCAAACCCGGGAATGATGACCGGCCCCGGCACCAACACCTATGTGCTTGGCCACAAACGGTTTACGGTACTGGACCCCGGCCCGGACGACGCAACGCATATTGAGCGCATTCTGGAATTCACTGGTGGAGCGATTGATCAAGTGGTGGTCACTCATACCCACCAGGACCACTCGCCGGCAACAGTGGCACTGAAGGCAAGAACCGGCTGTCGCGTTTACGGCCAGCCGGCTCCCGAAGGCCCGGCCCAGGACCAGACGTTTTCGCCGGATGTAGAGCCGGTGAATGGTGACCTGATCGTCACCGAGGCTGGCACCCTGAAAGCCCTTTACACCCCGGGGCATGCCTCCAACCATCTTTGCTATCTGCTCCTGGAGCAAGAGCTGCTGTTTTCTGGAGACCACATCATGCAGGGCTCCACCGTGGTCATTAATCCGCCAGACGGTGACATGAAGGCCTACCTGGAGTCGCTGTACGACCTGCTGGCCGAGTCCGTGCGTTACATAGCGCCTGCCCACGGTTTCCTGATGGCACGCCCCGAATCGGTGATCGATTATCTCATCACGCATCGTCTGGCACGGGAGCACAAGGTTGTCAGGGTGCTGAAAAGCCTCGCCCCGGCCAGCCTGAAAGATCTGACCGTAAAGGCCTATGACGATGTTCCAGCGGCGATCCATGGCGTCGCCGCCCGCTCCGCGCTGGCGCACCTGCTAAAACTGGAGGCAGATGGCCGGGCTGCGCGAGAAGGCGACATCTGGCGCACCACTCCCGACATTTGAAACCCGCCCCTCACAGACACTTGGTTCCTGCTCAGGGGCGGCCTATTTTTTCGCGATGATCCAGACGGCGTGCACGATACCGGGAATGTAACCGAGAATGGTCAACAGGATGTTGATCCAGAAGTGCTTGCCAATCCCCACCTGTAAAAAGACGCCCAACGGCGGTAACAAAATCGCAACCAGAACTCGCAAAAGATCCATACAGTTTATCCTCCATCGAACGTATAACGGATACAGAACTGCAATCCGCATCCTGTAACCTCTTTGAATAGGTCATTTTGCGGAATTACACAACGAGTTCATGAAAGTGGCATTAAACCTTTGTCACAGCCGTATTCATGAAACAATGGGGTCTCTATCCTTGTACCGTTTTCACAGATCGGACAACGAGCCTCAAACTGGCTGAAGACTCGAGAGGAATTATGCTGTATCGCTGGCTGACACATCTGTTTCGCGCTGGCCTGATGTTTACCCTGACTGGCAGCCTGGTCGCAATCCCTGCCGTCTACGCAAACAAGTCCGATGACTCCGATAACACGGAGATGCTCGTCGCGGAGCTTGCCGAGGACGAGAGTGTTGAGGATGTCGAGCATTCGGAACCCTTGCGCTCGTCTGAACCGAAAAAGAATAGCGGTAAAGCAGACACCACTCAGAAATCCGATGAGGAGCTCGCCTCACAGGATAAAACACCAGATTCCACGGCAGAACCGGCCGTGGAAGAAGTGGCCCCCAATGTTGATTTAAAGGAGGTGGCGCCGCCTCCAAAGCCCGCCGAACCAGCGGAGTCGAAGACTTCGGAGCCCGAACCTTCGAAGCCCGACGCAACGGCGGATCAGCCCAAACCCACTGCCCAGGGCGCAGACCCCGCAACGGCAACCGATGAAAACGGCGTGGAAGAGTCTGCTGAGGTGACGGAACCCGAAAAGGCCACCAGCCTGAAAATGCTCGGTGCCGAGGTTCTGCCCGGAACCTCAACTCGCCTGGCCTGGTCCCCTGCCATCCAGATTGCCGGCCTGTCGCAACCAACACCGGTTCTGGTGGTCAATGGCTCCAAACCCGGCCCTAACCTATGCCTGACCGGGGCCGTTCACGGTGATGAACTCAACGGCATCGAGATCATCCGCCGCATTATGTACGACCTGGAGCCAGACAAGCTCTCCGGCCGGGTGATCGGCATTCCCATCGTCAACCTGCCGGGTTTCCAGCAAGGCAGCCGCTACCTGCCCGACCGCCGTGACCTCAATCGTCACTTCCCCGGCAGCACCGATGGCAGCCTGGCGGACCGCATTGCCCACTCGCTGTTCGAGAACGTAATCCGTCATTGCGACATGTTGGTGGATATCCACACCGGGTCTCTCAAGCGCACCAACCTGCCCCAACTGCGTGCAGACATGAACAACCCGGAAGTGGCGGAACTCACCCGTGGATTTGACCGCATGGCAGTCGTCCACAGCACCGGCACCACCGGCATGCTTCGTCACGCCGCTGTCGAAGCCGGTATCCGGTCCGTCACCATGGAGGCGGGTGAATCACTGCGAATCCAGGAGCACCAGATCAAGGCCGGGGTGAACAGCCTGACCAGCCTGATGGACAAGGAAGGCATGATTTCAAGGATGTTCGTCTGGGGAGATCCGGAACCCGTCTATTACGATTCCGAGTGGATACGGGCCGAACACGGCGGCATTCTGTTCAGCGAAACCAAGCTGGGGGCCAAGGTTTCTGAAGGTGAAATCCTGGGTTATGTTTCAGACCCCATCACCAACGCCCAGCATCCCATCCGCGCCCGCAGCAGCGGCCGAATTATCGGCATGGCGGTGGATCAGGTGGTCATGGCCGGTTTTGCGGCCTATCACGTCGGCACAGAAGCGGAAGTGCCGGGAGAATAAAAAATGGGGTCAGAGCAAGCTCTGACCCCATCTTATCGTTCAACTGTCAGGATACTAAACGCAACCGTTCAGGCTGAACGGCGGCGGGCACGCAGCCCCATACCGAGAAGACCGAGGCTCAGGATGGCCAGAGTTCCAGGCTCTGGTACTTCGCTGGCTTCAGAAATCAGTTCAATCTTCGCCTTAACCTTGGAGCCGTAGCTGCCCAGCCCAAAGATGCCTTCGTTAAAAGTGGTGTCGAGGAGGGACACACGAAGCAGACCATCGCCCAATGCGCCAAACACCAGGTCAAGCGAACCGTTCCAGGACAGCACACCTTCCTGGTAAAGGCCAAAGAGTACGGAATCTCCGGAGGTGTTCCCGTTGACCGAGCCACTCATCAGTTCCGGTGCTGTGAAGTTGAAATCGACGGAAATCGGTTTGGCGACTTTGTCATCGCTGTTGACCGTGCCTTCAGTCGTCCAGATTTTGAACAGATTAAAGGTCGTACTTTCACCGGCATTCAGATCAAAAGAAAACGGGTTGGCTGCATAGTCTGCAGAATCAACAACCAGTCCGGGGTCTGAATCATTCAGGTTGACCTGATAGCTGGCAGAAATCATTGCCGCGCTTGCCAATGCAGGCAGGCACATTGAAATCAGTAGTGCAATGGTGAGTTTAAGATGTCGCATAGCTGCTCCCTGGGTTATCCCACATTTCATTCGTTTTACTGCCCCGCCATACAGGCACCTGCTATACCAACATCTGAATTTCCAATCTAAAACAAGAATCTATATTGAATCCTGCATTTATCCAGCAGCGGGCTTGTAAGAAATCCTGACACCCAATCAGACAGTCACCAGCCGGATACGATCAACCAATATCTCCACTACCACTTTGGTAACAAGGCATTAGCTCGCAGGGCGTAGTATCCTTCGGGCTTCCGAACCAGATCAGAAACCCAAAAACCCTGACAGGAGTCGGTGTGCCCTCAGAAACCCCGAAACCACTATGGCTGGCCTACACCGGCCTGGTCCTGACCCCGTTGTTCTGGGCGGGCAACGCCGTGGTGGCCAAAAGTGTGGTTGGCGAGATTCCTCCCCTGTCCATGTCGTTCTGGCGCTGGGTGATTGCCCTGACGATACTCCTGCCCTTCGGGCTGCCGGGGGTCTGGCGCCAGCGCCGGGTCATCCGCGAACACGCACTGTCGATACTGGCACTCGCCACGTTCAGTGTGGCGGCGTTCAACTCGCTGCTTTATTTTGCCGCGGTGACCACCACGGCCACTAACATCGCGCTGATTAACGCCACCATACCCATCATGGTGGCGTTACTGGCCTGGTTGCTGTTGGGAGATCGCACACGCCCCATTCAGGCTCTCGGAATCGGGCTGGCGGTACTGGGCATCCTGGCGGTTGTGGCGCGGGGGGACCTCTCGGTACTGACCGGTTTGCGGGCGCAACCCGGTGATCTGATCATGGTACTGGCGGTATCCAGTTGGGGCTTGTTCTCAGTACTGCTTCGCCGCCAAGCGGTACCATTGCCACCGCTGACCTTTCTGACCGTCCAGATCGCCTGCGGCACTATGGTGATCTTGCCGTTTTTCCTGGTGGACCTACTGTTCTTCTCAGGTGGATTCGAGCTGAACGCATCAACCGCGCTGCCCATGATGTATTTTGCAATCTTCCCCGGTATTCTGGCTTACGCGTTCTGGAATCATGGGGTGCATCGGATTGGTCCTGCAAAAGCGGCCATCTTCATGTACCTCACCCCTGTATTTGCGTCGGTGATGGCGGGCATTTTCCTCGGGGAACGCCTGGGCCTGTTCCATGTTATTGGCGGCCTTCTGATTCTGGCCGGACTGTTCCTGGCCACCCGAACCACCGAACTTCGCCGCAAATACCGTTGAGCACCCAACAACAAATATCGACAAGGCAGGCATTCATGGTCAATGGCATGACAAGGCGCTTCAGATGGGCCGGCGTACTGATACTGGCGGCTTTCAACACCCCAGCGGTCGCTGCCCCCTGCGATCCTGAGGAAAATACCTGGATACCGAGCCGCTATTACCCACCGGGACAGACGGTCTTTCACCAGGGTGACTGGTACCAGTCCCGCGAACTCCACGAGGGTAAAACACCCGGTGCGGATTTCGAATGGGAAAGACTGGCGTCAGTGCCTGATTGCGGCGTCGGTCGTGATGACAGCAACGTTGCTGAGCGCCAATCGGAAGGTGGGGTGAACCACCAACCTCAGGCACCGGCCGACGCCGGCGAAACGCCCGTAAAAACGCCCAACGAGCGCCCACAGGCCTGCAAAGAACCCGGGCGATGGAGCTTTGGCGGCAGCTATACCGTGGGCCAGATGGCCATACACGAAGGGCAGACTTACCGCGCCATACGCCCCAGCAACGGCCAGATGCCAGCCATGAGCCAGCCGCCTCACTGGCAGCCGGTAGACGATCCCTGCAGTAACGGCGCTGAAAACGCCGACTGATCCGGTTATTTATTCAGCGCCTGCCGGATCTGCTCCAGGGCCGTCTCCAGAACCCGGCGCGGGCAACCAATATTCATACGCATGAACCCGCTGCCGGGCTCACCGAAGGTGATGCCCGGGTTCATGCCAATACCCGCTTCCTGCACAAAGAACCGTTTCAGTTCCGCGTCGCTCATGCCCAGGCCCCGGCAGTCCAGCCACAACAAGTAGGTGCCCTCCGGCTCCGTTACCCGGATGTCAGGCAGGTGTTGGCGGATGTAGTCCATCACCCTGTCACGATTGCCTTGCAGGTAGATCATGAGTTCGTCCAGCCATGGGCCACCCTGGCGATACCCGGCCTCGAAGCCGGCGATACTGAAGGGATTGCACTGGTTCATGTGCATGGTGTCGAACACGTCTTTCAATAACTTCCGATACTCTGGATTTCTCACCACCAGCGCCGACAAGCCCAGACCGGGCATATTGAAGGATTTACTGGGCGCTACGGTGGTAATCAGGGCCTGTTCCTCATCGGCCAGTTTCGCCAGTACATGATGGGCGGGCTTGTCCGGATAGGTGAGGTCGCAATGAATCTCATCCGACAGCACCACCAGGTTGTGGCGCCTGGCAATGGCCAATACCTCCCTGAGCTCGCTTTCGCTCCACACCCTTCCCACCGGGTTATGGGGCGAGCACAGCAGCAACACTCTGGCATCGCCCCGCGCTGCACAGGCCTCAAGGTGTTCGAGATTCATCTGATAACGGCCATCCACCTGTTCCAGCGGGTTTTCAATCACCGCACGACCGGTTTTCCGAATGGCACTGAAGAAAGGCGGGTAAACCGGAGGCTGTATTATCACCCCTTCACCTTCGCCGGCAAACGCCAGTGCCGCCGCGTGCAGCGAAGGCACCACCCCCGGAGCCATCATTAACCATTCCCGCTCAATGACCCAGCCATGCCGATGTTCAAACCAGTCAATCACCGACTGGTACAGGCTCTCCGGAAACAGTGTATAACCGTATACCGGGTGCCTTGCCCGTTCTTCCAGAGCCCTGGTCACCGCTTCCGGCGCTGGAAAGTCCATATCCGCCACCCACAGGGGGATAACGTCATCTTTGCCGAATACCGCTTTGCGGGCGTCAAATTTTACGGAACAGGTGTTTTCCCGCTCAACAGGCTGGTCAAAGGTCTCAGGCACAAGTGGCTCTCCGCTAGGATGGTGAGTTAGGCAAGGTTATTCTGTGGCAGTCGTTACAATCCGTGCAAGTTGGGCGCTGCTTCCCCAGCTTATGGAAGGGGTTATCTTTGGTCGCAAGGCCACAGGTTTTACTTGCCTGGAACCCGGTATAATTGCGAACCTAACGAGTTATTTGCTTACCCTGATCGACCCTCGGAGCCCCTGAATGCTTGCCCAGATCCTGTCCACGATGTTGCCGGTCTTTCTGATCGCCGGTTGTGGTGCCCTTTACGGCCGATATCGCACTCCAGACATCAAAGGCTTGAACACCCTCAATATGGAGCTGTTCGTCCCCATGCTGGTGTTCGCGGTTCTGGCTGATCAACAGGCTCCGCTGCAGGATTACACCAGCCTGGCTCTGGCGGCAACGGTGGTCGTTCTGGGTTCCGGCATCGTGCTCTATCCGCTGGCCAGAATTCTGAACCTGAACCTTAAAACCTTCCTGCCGCCGATGATGTTCAACAATTCCGGCAACATGGGCATTCCCGTACTGGTATTTGCGTTCGGCGAGGCAGCCCTGCCCGCGGCCGTTGTCCTATTTGTCGTGGAAATGCTGCTGCACTTTACGGTGGGCATCTACATGCTGGACCCGCACACGTCGATCATCAGACGGCTTCGCATACCCGTTATTGCGGCAAGCATCGCCGGCCTTACCGTCAACTTCGGTGGCGTACCCATGCCACAATGGCTGCTGGAAACCCTGAACATGCTAGGCGGAGTGTGTATCCCGCTCATGCTCTTTACGCTTGGTGTTCGCATGCTGGATGTGGATTTCAGCGACTGGAAACTCGGGGTTCTGGGCGCTATTTCCGCGCCTGCATCCGGGTTGATTCTTGCCTGGCCAATGATAGCGATTCTGGATCTGCCGGGCCTGCAGATAGCTGCTTTGTGGGTCTTCGCCGCCATGCCCTCTGCTGTGTTGAACTACATGCTGGCGGAGCAGTATCAACAGGAACCTCATAAAGTAGCCTCACTGGTGCTTATGAGTAACCTCGGAAGCCTTGTGGTGATGCCGATTGTGCTGGGCCTGGTCTTTACAGCCGGCTATGTATGAACCGCTTCAGATAACGATCAATGTCGGAATCCTCGCCGATGCGTCAAGATCACTAACGCAAGCGCTTGCAACCTCTCTGGCTTTGGCCGAAGGTAAGAACGATTCAGGTTGAATTTCTTCTCGATATGGAGATCCGCCCATGAGTGTTCTGCTTCTACTGATCAGTGCGCTGGTACTGATCTACCTTGGCATCGGCGGCACCACTGCCGCCACCGTGCTTGTGATTGCAACGGTCGTCGGGCTGTTTCAGGATGGCTGGCACATCCTCAGTATACTGTTTGGTGGCGGGCTGCTTGCCCTCAGCCTGGTACTGGTGTTGCCAGGTGACCTGCGGCGCGAGAAGTTCAGCGCTCCGTTGCTGAACTGGGTGCGCGGTCGGCTCCCGAAGCTCTCGGATACCGAGGCCGAGGCCCTGCGCTCAGGCACTGTAGACTGGGATGGCGAGCTTTTCTCCGGGCAACCCAAGTGGTCGAAACTGCTCGATGCCAAACCGGCCCACCTCTCCAGCGAAGAACAGGCGTTCCTCGACGGGCCGGTCGAGAAGCTTTGCGGCATGCTGGACGACTGGAAAATCACCCACGAAGAGTACGACCTGCCCAACAAGGTCTGGAAGTTCATTCGCGAGAATGGCTTCTTCGGGTTGATGATTCCCAAGGAACAGGGCGGCAAGGGCTTTTCCCACACCGCCCACTCCGAGATCGTGATGAAGATTTCCACCCGCAGCGTATCCGCCGCTGTGACCGTCATGGTGCCCAACTCGCTTGGCCCGGGCGAGCTGCTGATGGAATACGGCACCGATGCCCAGAAAGAACATTACCTGCCCCGGCTGGCCGGCGGCGAGGAAATCCCCTGCTTTGCACTGACGTCGCCGGTCGCCGGTTCTGACGCCGGCGCTATTCCGGACAAGGGCATCGTCTGTAAGGGCCAGTGGAATGGCGAGGAAGTACTGGGCCTGAAAGTCACCTGGAACAAGCGCTACATCACACTGGCACCGGTGGCGACGCTGATTGGCCTGGCTATCAAGGTCTACGACCCGGACAAACTACTGGGCGACTCCGACGACATCGGCGTTACCTGCGTGATGGTTCCACAGGACCTTGAAGGGGTTCACTCCGGCGCCCGTCACCTGCCAATGAATACCGTGTTCATGAACGGTCCGACCTGGGGCAACGACGTGTTTATCCCCATGGATCAGGTGATTGGCGGCCAGGACATGTTGGGCAAAGGCTGGAAAATGCTGCTGGAATGCCTGTCCATCGGCCGTTCCATCTCCCTGCCCGCACTGGGTACCGGCGCTGGCAAAGTGGCCAGCATGGCCACAGGTTCCTATGCCCTGACCCGGGAACAGTTCGGCCGCTCCATCAGCCAGTTTGAGGGGGTTCAGGAAGCGCTGGAGCCCATCGCCGGCTACACCTACATGATGGATGCCGCCCGATTACTGACATCCGGCATGCTGGACCGGGGTGTACGCCCCTCCGTGCCGTCAGCGGTGCTCAAGTACCGCAATACCGACTTGATGCGCACGGTGATCAACCATGCCATGGACGTGGTTGCCGGCCGCGGTGTTATTACCGGCCCCCGCAACTTCCTGGCCAGGGCGTACCAGGCGGTGCCCATCGGCATCACGGTGGAAGGCGCAAACATCCTGACCCGCAGCCTGATGGTGTTCGGCCAGGGCGCCATCCGTTGTCACCCGTTTATTGTTGAAGAAATCGAAGCAGCGGGCATGGACGATAAAAAGGCGGCGGTCGAGAAGTTCGACGGCATCTTCTACCGCCATATCGCCCACACCACCCGCAATGCGTTACGCTCGTTAGTGCTGGCACTGAGCGGCGGCTTGCTGGAAACCGTGCCCCGCCAGGGTAACATCCAGTCCAGCTATCGCCAGCTTGCCCGGTTCTCGGCCGCGTTTGCCCTGATGACCGACGTCACCCTGCTGACGGTTGGTGGCGGCCTCAAGGCACGTCAGCGCCTGTCCGGGCGGATGGCGGACTGCCTTGTACACCTGTATTACGCCACGGCGGTGATCAAGCAATGGCACGAGGAAGGCTACCCGGAAGACCAGCGGCCGTTGGTGGAATGGTGCCTTCAGACCAGCCTGCGCGACCTCAAGACATCCATGCGTGAGCTGATCATCAACTTCCCGGTTCCGCTGTTGCGCTGGCCGCTGCGGATGCTGGTGTTCCCTCTGGGCGCCACCGGCCTCAACGGCCCGGACGACGCCTTGGGTACGGAGGTGGCCGCCAGCATTGTGAACGATACGCCGCTGCGCCAGCGCATCAGCCGTGGCAGCTATATCAATACCGATCCGGACGATCCTTTGGGCCGTGTACTGAACGCCTACCGGCTGGCCAATGAAACCAAGGACATGCGCGATCGCCTGCATGAAGCCCTGCGCAATCGGGATGAAGACGAGCTGGGCGGTATCGACCTGCTGATGGGGCACCAGCGTAAGGAACTGGTGGACTGGGCCTGCGAGCAGGGCGTTGTTCAGAAAGACGAATGCGACAAACTTCTTGAGGCACTGGAAGCGCTCTACGATGTCATCCGCGTGGATGCCTTCGAAGCCGACGGGCTGAAAGCCCTGTCCCGGTGTGCCAAAGGTAAGCGCAAAGTGGTCGAACGCCCGCCACGGGACGAAGAATAACCACTGGAATAACCACTAAAGGCACGCCCTGAGCGGGGCGTGTCTCCCCCACTGTTCCCCTCTCCCATTCTTGACAGAATCCACATTCGCCAACTATTACTGAATGTCGGTTCAAATAGCTGTATTTGCGACCTTTCAAAAAACCAGCTGTCACAACAACGAATAAAAACACGCGGCATCAGCGCCGCTCACCTGAATTGAAAGGGGTGTCTTTCCGTGGAAGAGCAGGCTGTAGGCGAGCAGACACAACCATCCTCAACCATCCTTGAAACCAGGAACCTGACCAAGGATTTCAAAGGCTTTACCGCCATCAGTGACGTCAGCATCAACGTCAAGACAGGCTCCATACATGCGTTGATAGGCCCGAACGGGGCCGGCAAAACGACGTTTTTCAACCTGTTGACCAAATTCCTCAAGCCCAGCGCCGGGCAGATTATCTACGCTGGCAAAGACATTACCAACGCACGCCCCGCGGGTATTGCCCAGCAGGGGCTGATTCGCTCTTTTCAGATTTCGGCGGTATTTCCCCACCTGTCTGCCCGCGAGAACGTTCGGGTCGCCCTGCAACGCAAGTTGGGCATTTCCTATCACTTCTGGCGGCCGGTACGAATTCTTGATCAACTGAATGAAGAAGCGCAGGCCACCCTGGAACAGGTCGGCCTGGGGCCCTTTGCCGATACCAAGGCGGTGGAACTCGCCTACGGACAGAAGCGGGCGCTGGAGATTGCCACCACCATTGCACTCAAACCCAGGCTCATGCTGCTTGATGAACCCACCCAGGGCATGAGTTCAGAGGACGTAGGCACGGTCACCGAGCTGATTCGCAAGGTGGTGGATGGCAGAACCATCGTGATGGTTGAGCACAACCTCAATGTGGTGTCCACGCTGGCCGACACCATCACCGTCCTGAACCGCGGGGAGGTGTTGGCTGAAGGCAACTACGACACGGTATCGACCAACCCCGCCGTCATGGAAGCCTACATGGGAACCACCGATGCAGCCTGATCAACGCCCGGAAATGCTCAAAATCGAGAATCTTCACGCTTGGTACGGCGAATCCCACATTCTCCATGGCCTCGATCTGACTCTGCGGGAAGGCGAGGTAATTACCCTGCTTGGCCGCAACGGGTCCGGACGCACGACCACGCTCAAGTCGATTCTGGGGCTGGTCAGCAAACGCACCGGCTCCATCAAGATCCACGGCACCGAAATCATCAACATGCCCACCCACCGCATTGCCCACGTTGGCAAGCTGGGGTATTGCCCCGAGGAGCGGGGGATTTTTGCGTCTCTCAACGTGGACGAGAACCTGGAGCTGCCCCCAGTGGTGGCCGATGGCGGGATGTCCGCGGACGAGATCTACAAAATGTTCCCGAATCTTGAAGAGCGCCGCAAAAGCCAGGGCTCCAAGCTCTCCGGAGGCGAGCAACAGATGCTGGCCATTGCCCGCATCCTTCGTACCGGCGCCAATCTCCTGTTACTGGACGAGATCACCGAAGGGCTTGCGCCGGTTATCCTCAAATCCCTGGATGATGTCATCCGCAAACTGCGTGACCGGGGATTCACCATCATTCTGGTTGAGCAGAACTTCCGCTTTGCCGCTCCGCTGGCCGACCGACACTATGTGATTGAGCACGGACGAGTGGTTGAGCAGATAGAAGCGGCCGATCTCGAGGCCAAGAAAGAGCAGTTGAACAGGCACCTGAGTGTCTGAACCCGAATCTAATAACAAAAGGAATCCCACCATGTTCAAGCACTGGAAATCTGGACTGGCAGGCGCCGTGGCAGCGGCTACCCTGGCAATGCCCCTCACGGCAGCGGCCGAGCTGACCGACGGAAAAGTAAAAATCGGTGTCCTCAGTGACATGTCCGGCGTTTACAAGGCCCTCGAAGGGCCGGGCGCGGTGACTGCCGCCAAAATGGCGGTCGAGGATTTTGGCGGTTCGGTGATGGGCAAACCCATTGAGATTATTTCAGCGGATCACCAGAACAAACCGGATATCGGCGCCAGTACCGCCCGGGAATGGATCGATGCGGACGAAGTCGACATGATCACCGCACTCGACAACTCATCCGTTGCCTTATCCGTTCAGGGCCTGGCCAACGACAAGAAAATCATCACTATGAACACCGGCGCCGGCACCACAGCACTGACAGAAGAACAGTGCACGCCTTACGGTATTCACTACGTCTACGACACCCACGCGTTGCCGGTTGGTACTGCTACGGCGATGGTCAAGAACGGCGGTGAAAGCTGGTTCTTCATTACCGCCGATTACGCCTTCGGCCACTCTTTGCGGGACAACACCGGCGCCGTGGTGGAAAGTCTCGGTGGCGAGGTGGTCGGTAACGTCAATGCGCCACTGTCCACCAACGATTTCTCCTCCTACCTGCTCCAGGCCCAGTCTTCCGGAGCCGATGTCATTGGCCTGGCCAATGCCGGCCAGGACACAGTGAACGCCATCAAACAGGCCAACCAGTTCCGCATCGTGCAGGGCGGACAGAAACTGGCCGGCATGCTGGTGTTCATCACCGACGTCCACAGCATGGGGCTGGACATTGCCCAGGGCCTGCAGTTCACCACGGCCTTCGTGTGGAACCAGAACGACGAGACCGAAGCCTGGTCCCGCCGCTTCTATGAACGCCACAACGCCATGCCCACCATGGTTCATGCCGGCGTTTACTCGGCGGTCACCAATTACCTGAAAGCAGTCAAAGCCACCGGTTCTGACGACAGCGATACCGTTCGTGCCGAACTGGGCGACATGACCCTTAACGACATGTTCGTGAAAGGGGGCAAGATTCTGCCCAACGGCTCCATGCTCCACGACATGTATCTGGTGGAAGTGAAGAAGCCGGACGAAGCCAGTGAGGAATGGGACCTGCTGCGGGTAGTCTCGAAGATCCCTGCGGATCAGGCCTACATCTCGCTGGAAGACACCAAGTGTTCGCTGGTTAACTAACCACACCGATTAACCACTGCTTCAGGGGAGATAGCCAACGTGTCGATGCAGGTCATACTGGCCCAGGCGCTGCTTGGGCTGAATGTGGGTGTGTTCTACGCCATGTTGAGTCTCGGGCTCGCGGTGATATTCGGGCTGCTGAATATCATCAACTTTGCCCACGGTGCCATGTACATGCTGGGTGCCTTTATCGCACTGATTGGCTACTCTCTGCTGGAGCAGTGGTTCGGTATCAGCCTTCAGATCGGATTCTGGGCGTCACTGCTGGTGGCGCCCGTGATCGTCGGTATTCTGGGGGTGACCATTGAACGCTTCATGCTCAAGCGTCTCTATGACCTTGACCACATCTATGGCCTGTTGCTGACGTTCGGTATCACGCTGATCCTGCAGGGCCTGTTTGCCAACTACTTCAACGTCTCCGGCACACCCTATCCCGGGCAACCGGAGAGCCTCAGTGGCGTAGTAAACCTCGGGTTCATGTACTTCCCGACCTACCGACTGTTCGCCATCATTTTCTCGCTGGTGGTCTGTTTTGCCACCTGGTACGTCATCGAACACACCAAGCTGGGTTCACGGCTGCGCGCCGGTGTCGAGAACCCGGACCTGACCCAGGCATTTGGCCTGAATGTGCCACTGATGATCACCCTCACCTTCGCCTTCGGGGCCGGACTCGCCGGCCTGGCAGGTGTACTGGCCGCGCCGATCTATTCGGTCAGCCCGTTAATGGGAGCGGACCTGATCATCGTCGTGTTTGCCGTCGTGGTGATCGGCGGCATGGGCTCGATTATGGGAGCCATTCTATCCGGACTTGCGCTGGGCTTGATTGAGGGCCTTACCAAAGTGTTTTACCCGCCAGCGGCCAGCACCGTGATCTTCTTCCTAATGGTGCTGGTGCTGTTGTTCCGCCCTGCGGGCTTATTCGGTAAGGAGAAGTAAGGCCATGATCAACCGCGTTCTGTTTATCATCATGCTGGTCGCCGGCCTTGGCGCGCCCTTCTATGCCTACCCGGTCTTTGTGATGGACCTGCTGTGCTTCGCGCTCTTCGCCTGCGCCTTCAACCTGCTGCTCGGCTACGCCGGCCTGTTGTCGTTCGGGCACGCCGCGTTCTTCGGCGGTGCCGCGTACATCACCGGTTATGTGACCAAAGAGTGGGGATTCGGGCCGATATTCGGCATTCTTGCCGGCACCGGATTTGCGTTGATTCTCGGCACGATATTCGGTTTCCTCGCCATCCGCCGACAGGGCATCTACTTTGCCATGGTGACCCTGGCGCTGGCGCAGATCATCTACTTTCTGGCGCTTCAGATGCCGTTCACCGGAGGTGAAAACGGTCTCCAGGGCATTCCCCGTGGCGAACTCTTCGGCTTCATCAGCCTCAACAACGAAATCGCCATGTACTACTTTGTGTTTGCGGTATTCATGATTGGTTTCGCCATTATCCACCGAACCATCAACTCCCCCTTTGGCGAGGTGCTCCAGGCCATCCGGGAAAACGAATCCAGAGCACTCTCGCTCGGTTACGACGTCGACCATTTCAAGCTACTGGCGTTTATCATTTCCGCCACACTCGCCGGAACCGCCGGTGCCACAAAAGCCGTGATATTCCAGTTTGCGGCATTAACCAACGCGCACTGGCAAACCTCCGGGGAAGTCATCCTGATGACACTGGTGGGAGGCCTTGGCACCATATTCGGGCCAGTACTGGGTGCGATTACCGTCGGCGCCCTGAGCCATGAACTGTCGGCATTCGGCTCCTGGGTACAGGTGATCCTGGGGACTGTGTTCGTCGTCTGCGTGATGGTATTCCGCCGCGGCATTGTCGGTGAAATACAGCATCGGCTGCTGAAGAAAAAAGCGGATAAATAGGCCGCCGGGGCTCGTTACTCGCCCCGCAAGCCGCCGCGGATAGCCTCATCCACCAGCCAGCGACGCAACACCTGCAATCCGCGCTCCCGCCGACGGCTGGTTTTCCAGGCGAAATAGAACTTGTCGCCCGTCATCACCGAGTGACTGGGCAAACGGACAAAATCGCCGGAATCCTGCCGTGTGCTCAGCATGTAATCGTTGGTCAGCGCGATGCCCTGATGAAAACGGGCCGCCTCCAGAGCCAGCAACATGTGGCTGAAATGCTGTATCCGCGCCGTACCGGGAATTTTCTGATCCACCGCCCGATACCAGGCCTCCCAGTCACCGGCCGCCTTGTCGAAGATGCTGTGGGTAGAAAGCAACGGAAACCGTGACACCTCCTCTGGCGACAACTCTGGCTCATCCCTTCCCTCAACCTCTGAATCCCGGCCCAGTTCCCGACGGATGCGCTGCCAGTAATCCTGGCTGCACACCGGAAACAGCCGCTCGGTATACAGCAACTCATAACTGAATGCCGCGGAAGACGGCTTGATGGTGATAAAACAGTCCGCCACCCGGTCGGACAGCACCGGGTTCTCACTGCTCATCTCCAGGGAAAGATCCAGTTGCGGATACTCCCGCTGCAAATCCGGCAACCGCGGCACCAGCCAGCGCACCGCAAATGAACTGAACACCGACAGCCGCAACCGCGACTCCTCATGGCCCAGCAACTGCTCACTTACCCGCTCTATCTGCAACAACGCCGACCCCACGCCATCCAGATACTGCCGGCCTTCGTCGGTCAACGTCAGAGTGCGGCCACTGCGCCAGAACAGTTTCTCACCGAGATAGGTTTCCAACTGCTTGATCTGGTGACTGACCGCACTTTGACTGACCGCCAGCTCCTCCGCCGCCAGCGAAAAGCTGTTCAGCCGGGCAACGGCTTCGAAGACGGGTAGGGCTTTGAGAGGTGGAAGCTTCATTATCTAAATTTCTAATGATAAGTGATTAAAGATCATTTTATCGGATAGTAATACACCACTAGACTCACCATCACAAGATTCAGGGAGCCCTGCACACCACCCTTTCCAAAACTGTACGGAGCCATGGATGGCGAAGTCCAAGCGTCACATGAATGTGCCGAAGGAGCGTGTTTTGGAAAGGGTGGTGTGCAGGGCGACAACTCCGATGTCGGAGCAAAACCAAGAGGAGCCGAAATCATGTCAGGCAAAACCGTAAACAGTGCAATCCTTCTGCTGGTGATCGGCAACGCCATGGCATTGATCAGCGATGTGTTCATCAAACTGCTGGAACCCGGCGCCCCCGTATTCCAGTTTGCCTTCCTGCGCTGCGTCATCACCCTGTTGCTGCTACTGCCCCTGGCCGGCCAACTCAACCGGAAACACCTGTTTTCCGGTATCAAGGTCCACGCCGTGCGGGCCCACATACACCTGGCTGGCATCCTGTGCATGGTTGTTGCCCTCGGCAATCTGCCGCTGGCCACCGCCAACGCCGTGTTCTACGCAGCTCCCATCCTGGTCATGGTGCTGTCCGTCATGCTGTTCCGGGAAAAGCTGACCCCGCTGAGCGTCTTTGCCGTCTTCAGCGGATTTGGCGGCATCGTCGTTATCCTGCGGCCAGTAGAATTCAACTGGGCGGCCATCGCCGCACTGGCCTCCGCCTTTGCACTGGCCATCAACGCCGTCATGGTTCGTAAACTGCCGAAGCAGCAGTCCACCGTTCACAAGCTGTTCCTGAATTACGCGCTGATCATCCCGGCCGCCGGCGCACTGGCCTTATGGGAAGGCGCCGCCTGGGACAGCTCCATACTTATCAGTGCACTGGGATCTGCCCTGTTTATTCTGGGCTACAACATCACCGTGTTGCTGGCCTACCAGCAGGTGGATGCCAACCAGGTGACCAGCGCCGAATACACCGGCCTGATCTGGGCAGTCGGCATTGGCTGGGTCTGGTTCTCCGAAGTGCCGGACCTCTGGT